>NZ_JACJTH010000011.1:0-387063 GCF_014698595.1 Synechocystis sp. FACHB-908
GTGCCATTGCTGGAAATAACCATAGACCGTTCGCCATTTAGGAAAATCATGGGGCAGAAGTCGCCAGGCACACCCCGTTCTGAGCATGTAAAAAATAGCATTGAGTATCTCCCTCAGACTAGTTTTCCGTTTTCTTCCCCCAGTTTTTGCTTTGGGTAAATGAGGTTCTACCAATTGCCACTGGCTATCAGTGATGTCCGTGCTGTAAAATTCTCGGATTATCATTAATTATGGTGAAAATTTTATTCTTTTCACCATTTTCCATTCTTCACCCTACTTTTCAAACACGCTCTAACGACCAAGGGCTGTTACCGAAGAAATAGTCAAATCCTTGTCCATTTTCTAGTCCTACTACCTTAGCTATTTCTGGGAAGGTTTTTCTCTTTATATTCGCAATTAATCCTAGATGCAAGTATTTAAAGTATTCAAAGCTTCTCACTTCTGGAAATAAGTCTCTGTATCCTTCGCAGTATTTGTCAATGAATTATACTGTTTCTTTTGCTTCACGTGGGGCAACCATATACCACCTCTGCATTTCAGACTATCTTCTCCATTTTATCCTACCCACAATGATAGAAGAGCGATAGCCTCTGATCTTTCATAAAAATAGGAAAGCTGGAGGTTTATTTAAGGTCAATGTATGGCGACAACGTAAATAGGTTTAACGATATGCAGATTCTTGACTGACACCAAAAATCTTATTAATTCTTTGCCGAATCCATTCCACCGGGTTCTTTAGATCTGCCTCTTCGAGTAGTCCCATTTCTTTCAGTTTTTGTTCATAGCCCTGGAGAGCATCCTGGCGCTTACCCAATTCTTCTGCGACAAGATTTGATAGTTGGGGATGGTTTGCTAACAATATATGAAAACAATCTTTCCCAATCAAAAATAAAGTGGAATCTTCGGCCGCTATCATAGTAGTGGGATAGGGAATTTCTAACATTAATGGCAACTCACCAAAGAATTCTCCCTGTTTGAAAGTAAATATACGGTTGCTAATTTTTTCATTTTCATAAATTGCATCTATCGCCCCAGTTAGCACAATACAAAAATAGCTGTGGTATTGGTTTTGTTTAATTAAAATTTCTCCTGGCTGTAAATGCCATCGTTTACCCATTTCAATCACATTTCTAATTTCAAGATCGTTGAGTTTTTGAAAGCAGAAGTTTTTCTTCAGTAGCTGAGTGAGGGTAGGGGATTCACCTACTTCTTTCCCGGGGACTGTAGCGTTGTTGTCTTGATCACTAACTGCTAGACAGATACTTTCTGGATTTCTCAACCAGATATCCCTTTGGGGAAAGGGCATATTAATTCCTCGACGACGACAATTATATTGAATGATGTGATTAAGGGAGCTAAAGATGAGAAATCTTTGGTCAATTCTTTCAGTCCAAACCCAGAGTTCAAAATTAAGAGAATTGTCCCCAAATCCAAGGAAAACTGCTTTTGGTGCGGGCTCGCTGACAATATTTTTTTCCATGGCGGCGGATTCCAATAGCACTTCCGTGACCAAAACTAGGTCACTGCCATATTCCACACTAACTGGTACTTCCAGGCGGCCACTACAATTTTCATAATTCCAGTTAACAACTAAATTGCTGGTTAAATCCGTGTTGGGCACCACTAGGTCACTACCTCTAAAGGTACGGATGATGGTAGAGCGAATGGAAATTTCCTTGATGTAACCAATGTGATTATTAAATTCAATTAAGTCACCAACTTTAAGTTTATTTTCGCCGAAAATTGTCAAACCACTGACTAAATTCCTAGTTAATTCCTGCAAGCCAAAACCAATGCCAATCCCTAGTCCCCCCATAATTACTGCAAAGCTAGCTAGTTCCAAGCCCATGGCTTGCAATACAACGATAAAGCCTAATACGGCCACCCCCAAACTAGTTAATGTACCAATTACTTCTCGGTTACCTTCACTAAATCTAAGTTTGAGCAGTAGGAACTTTTTTAGGAATTGTTTAGTAGCTTTGGCGAATACTCCTACCAGCAAAAGGAGAAAACAGGCTTGAATAATCCACCATAAAGTGATGCTTTCAGTGCCCAATTTGAAGATGGGAGTATTCAGTGTTTCAAACAGCCAAATGTTCAGGAAATGCCATTGTTCAAGCACATTGGCGATCGCCTGGGGCCCTGGTCCTTGTGGTGGTGGATTAATTTGTGCAATCACAGTAAGTTTCCCCAGAATCGGGATGTTTGAATGTGGCCAAGACCCGATTTTAGTCTAAGGTTCATGGGGATAGGGGGATGGGTAACTGAAAAATTCACCATCGAAATAGGATTGAAGCTGGATCCTAAAAATTAAGCCCTTCGACGTAGCTGTTTGCGAACAATTAACAGCACAAGAATAGCGACTATACTAACTAGGACAATTTTTGACACTGGCCCCAAATATTGCTCCACCAGTTCGTAATGATCACCCAGTTTGTAACCTGCGCTAGCTAAAAAAGTTACCCAGAGAGATATGCCCCCCAAACTGTAGAGAGTAAAGGAAATCAAACCCATGGCATTGACGCCTGCGGGCAAGGAAACAATGGTACGAATACCAGGCACTAGGCGTCCAAAAAAGACGGATTGATGGCCATAGCGACCAAACCAAACGTTCGATTTATGGATATCTTTGGCGTCTAGGCCAATCCATTTACCATAACGGTCAGCCAGTTGTTCTAGCCTTTCTTCGCTGACCCATTTACCGATGTAGTACCAGGGATAAGCTCCCAGAATTGTACCGATAATACCTGCAACGATCGCCGGGAATAATTCCAATTTTCCCTGGGCAACGGCAAAACCAGCTAAGGGCATGATCAACTCAGACGGAATGGGAGGAAATAAGTTTTCCAAAAACATTAAAAGGCTAATTCCCCCATAGCCCAATTGATTCATTACTTGGGGAATCCATTCTGTGATCCACTGGGACATAAATGTTCGATGGGGGTGTTAAGGATAGGTTTTAGCAGAAATTTGGACTAGCTATGGCCGTCACCATGATTAAACCAACGGGAGCAGTATTGATTGGAGCGAGCATAAACCCATTGCCATTTCCCCTGGGGCGAGGGGTAACTCACCTTTTATAATGGCGATCGCCCTTTAATCACCAAGCCATGGCCAGTATCAACGACAACTATCTCAAACTGAAAGCCGGTTACCTGTTTCCCGAAATTGCTCGGCGGGTAAATGCTTTCACCACTGCCAATCCTAACGCCCAGGTGATCAAACTTGGTATTGGAGATGTAACGGAACCCCTGCCCCTTGCTTGTCGCCAGGCCATGGCCAAAGCCATCGACGACATGGGCGATCGCCAAACCTTCAAAGGATACGGCCCGGAACAGGGTTACGCTTGGTTGCGGGAAAAAATTGCCCAGCACGATTTCCAAGCTAGGGGCTGTGAGGTTAACGCCGAAGAAATTTTCATCTCCGACGGTTCTAAATGTGACACCGGCAATATCCTCGATATTTTCGGCAAAGATAACACCATCGCTGTCACTGACCCTGTTTATCCCGTTTATGTGGACACCAATGTGATGGCGGGCCATACCGGCGATGCCAATGAAAAAGGGGAATACGGTGGTTTAGTCTATCTCCCCATTTCGGCCGAAAATGACTTTGTCGCGGCCATACCAAGCAAAAAAGTAGATTTAATCTATCTCTGTTTTCCCAACAACCCCACCGGAGCCACTGCCACTAAGGCCTATTTGAAACAGTGGGTAGATTATGCCCTGGCCCACGGCTCGATCATCTTTTTCGATGCGGCCTACGAGGCATTTATCACTGACCCCACTTTGCCCCATTCCATCTATGAAATTGAAGGAGCGAGGGATTGCGCCATTGAGTTTCGCTCTTTTTCTAAAAATGCTGGTTTCACCGGTACCCGTTGTGCGTTAACCGTTGTGCCCAAAACCTTAACGGCTAAAGCCGCCGACGGCAGTGACGTGGAGCTATGGAAACTCTGGAACCGCCGCCAATCCACCAAATTTAATGGCGTTTCCTACATTATCCAGCGAGGGGCAGAGGCCGTCTATTCCCCCGAAGGCCAAGCCCAAGTACAGGAACTGATTGCTTTTTATTTGGAAAATGCTCGCATTATTCGGGAGAAATTAGCCGCCGCTGGTTTGCAGGTTTATGGTGGCATTAACGCTCCCTATGTGTGGGTCAAAACCCCCCATGGCCTGAGCAGTTGGGACTTTTTCGATAAGTTATTACACACAGTTAATGTGGTGGGCACTCCAGGCTCTGGCTTTGGCGCGGCGGGGGAAGGCTATTTCCGCATTTCGGCTTTCAATAGTCGGGCCAATGTGGAGGAAGCGATGGAACGAATCACTTCCACCCTCAAATTGGGTTAGAATCCCTCCCAAAGGTAGCTCTAGCTCTACGCCTTTATCAATTGCCATTCCAGTTTGAAAGGTTTGAAAACATGGTGCAGTCAACCGTCGAACTTTGGCAAAAAAATCTGCACCGGGCCAAGCAGGCCAGGGATTTAGTTTTCGATTACGCCTTGGGCACCAGTTTAATTACTCTGTTGCCGATCGCCGGTTACTATTCCCTGCGCTTGCTGTTGGTGTTATTTCTGCTGGTGAAGATGTGCCGGGACATTGGTAAGATTTGGCAATTTCCCCGGGGCCAAGACCTGTTGGCGATCGCCGGTAACATTTTTGGGGCCATTGGCGCAGTAATTACCGCCGCTGTGGTTTGGGTCACCCTACTGGCGATCGGGATTTGGGTGCCCTATTTCGACAGTTTTAAAGGCTTTGCGGGGCTGTTTACCCTCACTTGGATGTTGGGCCAAAGCACCAACCAGTACTATGCCAATGGCGCTTTGGGGCATCGTTTCCATCAACCAGTCCAGCCCGACCAGGAGAGCATCAACCATGGGCATCTTTAACCGCCGCCGACTATTGCTGGGGGGAGTGGCCCTGGGGGGAGCATTCACCATAGGCCGGGAGGAACGCCATCGCCAGGAAATCAGGGAATTACAGGCATTAGCCAAAGCCCAAGCGGCCAACACCGACCGCACCAGCATGTTAAATGCCGCCTTTGAAGCGGATGCGGAAAAAATTTACCGGGGCGAGGAAATTATTAACAGTGTTAGGCTCACTCCCCCTATCCTGCCCTACGATCGCCAAATTTCCCAATTGCTGATCCGTTGCAGTAAAATCGCCACCCAGCAATACTTAACTGGGAAAACCATCCCTAGCTACGACGGCAATATTCGCCAGTTACCGGCCTATAGCTCCGACCTGGATGAGTATAAACAAATTGCTTCTTTTCGCGGTAGGGAAGCTCACATTTCCGAATCCGTTGCGGTGCAAATTCCCCTGGATAATACCGGTGACCCCTTAGATAAAACCTGGGACCAAGCGGAAGATTCCCTGGGGGAAACCATTCGTCAAGTGGTCAAAGTAACCCAGGAAATCCCCGTTTACCTGGGTTTTATCCTCAGTTCTCCCCGCCGCAATCTCATTGTTTTTCGGGGTACCCAAACCACCATGGAATGGGTCAATAATCTCCGGGCCCAACAAATTCCCTTCACCGAACGGCGATCGGGGCAATATTTTGGCAAAATTCACCAGGGCTTTATCGAAAATTATCTCCGTATTGTCAGTCCCATTCCGAGGGAAATTGCCCAGCAGTTAGACCCGGCCGTGCCCTGTTACGTCACTGGCCATAGTTTGGGGGCTTCCCTGGCGGTGCTGGCGGCGTTGGATCTAGCGGTTAACCTCCCCAACTTACGGTCCCAGATTCAACTTTATAGCTATGCCTGCCCCAGGGTCGGCGATGTGACCTTTGCCCAACTCCATTCCCGCCAAGTGCCCAACAGTTACCGTATTGTTAACCTCGCAGACGTGATTCCCCTCCTGCCCCCCACTACGGGGTTAGGCACCTATGTCCATGTCGGGCAAAGTTGGAGTTTCCTCAGCCAAGGAGGGGACATCTTACCCAACCATGTGGTGGATACCTACCAGGGAGCAGTGGATAGGGAAGTGGAAACGGATCAGTCCAGAGATTATCCAATCGCCGCCGTTTGATCGTTTTTGAACTGCCCCCCTGACCCCCCCAAGGCTGGGGGGAATTTATCGGTGAACTAAACCAGACCCACTAACTTTTCGCTTAGATCCCACATGCGCTGAGCTTTTTGGGCATCGCTTCCCTGTTCCGAAAGTTCCTGCACAAAGGCTTCCCGGCCCGCTTGTTGACGGTTGCCCCAGCTCCAATGCACCCCAGAATCCTTAAATTTGTCATCGGCCACCACCATGGCCACCCGTTCCCCTGCCAATTCTTGGCTGACATAGCCTTTGGTAACGTTTTTCTGGAACCAGGGAAAAATGGTGCGGAACAAGGAATAGTGATTGCGGAATAGGGGAGTATCGGCTACACAGCCCGGATAGAGAGAATTAAAAACGATGCCCGTTTCTTGGTGGAAGCGACGGTGCAACTCCCTGGTGGTGAGCATATTGCAGAGCTTACTATCTTTATACGCTTTGCCCGATTTGAATTTTTTGTTATTAATCATGGCAATGGGTTTCTTAAAGCCCGCTTCAAACCCTTCAAAGTTGCCCAAATCCGGCGGGGCGGGGATGGGAATTTTACCCCCTAGTTCTTTGCTGTTGGCCGTAACAGTGCCCAAAATGATTAAACGCTTATCTGCATCGGGACAGGCTTTTAAATCTTCCAACAACAGATTGCAAAGCAAAAAGTGCCCCAGGTGGTTGGTCGCCACAGAAAGTTCATAGTCATCCGCTGACCAGAGGGGTTCGTCCAGCAAAGGAAAATAAACCGCCGCATTACAAACCAGAGCTTTGAGGGGACGACCCAATTCCCGAAACTGGGCGACAAAGCGGCGCACACTGTCCAGATAGCCCAAATCCAATTTGATGATGGTGTAGGAATCCTTGGGAAAACCCAATTCATCGGCTACTTTCTGGGTTTTATCCAAATTGCGGCAGGCCATAATCACGTGCCAACCTTTGTCAATTAAAGCTTTAGCTCCGTATAATCCCACCCCGGAGGAGGCTCCGGTGATGATCACCGTGGGTTTCATCGGTTGTTCCATGGATTTATAAATTTTTAATTAATTGTTAGTGGTTAAACTTTGCCATTCTTTAGGATCGCACAATGTTGAAGCCGCTTTTGTGAAGGAGCTTTAAGCAAAATTCAGTTTTACCAATGGTTGATCATGGTGCAGTGGGGGGGCTTTCCACGGGAGCACCTTCGGCAATATCCAATTCAATTTGGGGACCTCGATCAAGGATTTCAATGTCCCATTGTCCCCGTTTAGCGGTTTCAAAAACGATATAGCGACCATCGGGGCTAATCCTGGGATTGCGTACCCACTGGCGATAGTTGAGGGTTAACAGGTCAGTTTTTTTGGTCAGGCGATCGTATAAGGCGATGTCAGGCCGCCCTTGAATGCTGGACAGATAAACCAAATAACGGCCGGTGCGGCTCAGACTGGGACTTTCGGCAATGGTGTTGGCTTGGTTCAATCCCGGTAGGTTGACCAATTGATTGTTGCGCAGGTCATAGACCAGAATTTCCCTGGTGCCGTTGCGGTTAGAAACTAGGGCCAACCAGCGACCGTCACCACTGAGGCTGGGCTGTTCGTCATTGAAGCGGCTATTTAAGCTCTGATCCAATGGCGATCGCCTGACGTTATTACAACCACTGAGCGCTAGGGGGACTAGTATTATTGCCAACCATAACCATGGAGTCCGCCCTAAACTACTCCAAATTCTCACCCTGTTCACTGGGAAAAACTAATAATCAAACCGTTCTTGGTCATCAGCTCCGATGGGGGGCTCTTCGCCATCGACGGGGGAGCGACTAGGGCGTTGACTGCGGGGATTACCACTGCGACTCTGTTCCTGGTTCCTATCGGCAGGGTCCTCGGGAGTGGTGGGGCGGGGAGTTAAATCGGCTTCGTCAATGGGTTGATAGTCCACATAGGCCGCGGGCGG
Source organism: Synechocystis sp. FACHB-908 (assembly GCF_014698595.1). NCBI lineage: Bacteria > Bacillati > Cyanobacteriota > Cyanophyceae > Synechococcales > Merismopediaceae > Synechocystis > Synechocystis sp. FACHB-908. The sequence goes on from NZ_JACJTH010000011.1 coordinate 7,962, forward strand.
TTCATCTTCGTAGGGACGGGCATTGCGGGGGGCATTTCTCTCCGGGCGATCGCCAAAGGAATCATTGGGGGGATTATTACTAGGACGGGGACGACGGGAAGGGGCCGGATCATTACCAGCTTCGGGACGGGGACGACGGGTAGGCGGCCGACGGCTAGGGGTGGGATCATCCCACACATCATTGGCACCACTCTCCCAACCGGAATAATCGTCTTCGTAACCGTAGTTATCGTTGTAACCAGGGGCGGGGCCGGGTCTTTGGGGGGCACTGCGGCCAGCGGAGGGACGGGAACGGGTTGGTCTGGGGTTGGGGTTAGTGGGGGGAGCGTTACGGCCTTGGGAACGGGGTCTGGGGCGGGCTTCCGCTTCTCCATAGCCATCGGGACGGCCACTGCGGGCATCATCGTCATAACCCCTCAGGCGGCGATTATTGCGGGCCACGGGTTCATCTTCCGGTTCCAACTGATCCAATTCCGCTTCCGTATAGACCCTGGTTTTGCTCACCCGGCGATCGTCTGCGTAGGGGGCACTGCGCCGGGCCTGTTCGGTGGTGATGCCCCGCAAACGAATGGTTTCAGCGGCAAAAAACACGGTGGAACCACTTAATAGAAGTTGTCCAAATTGTAAAATCGGGTCGAGCCGCCAACCTTGGAATAGCAAAATTAGTCCACACAGTAAGCCCACAGCGGAGAAAAAGATGTCGTAATCCCGGGACACCTCCGGCCGCACTGAGCGCAGGAAATAGAGCCCGGCCCCGGCCACTGCAAGAAAAATACCAAGGATGCTAGCTGAATTAAGCCCGAAATTTACCATTACCTTGAAAGCTTGTGTTTCTCTGCTCCATGGTAGCCGATTCTGTTGATGGCCGAAGGGGTCTAAATGTTGGCGATCGCCATTTTGATCTTTTCCGATTCCAAGCCCTGGCCAATGACCACCAAGCGGGTTTGCCTGCTATCTTCTTCTGTCCAGAGGCGATCATAAAAATAATCAAATCGTTGCCCAACTCCCTGGAGTACTAGGCGCATTGCTTTTTTGGGCACGGCGACAAAACCCTTAATGCGATAAATCTCATGGTCTTGCACCAAATCAGTTAAACCTTGAACCAAATGCGCCGGGTCAAATTCCTGGTCTAGGGCCACATACACCGCATTAATATCCTCATCGTGGTCGTGGTCTTCTTCATGGTCATGGTGACTGGGGCGACTGTCCAGGTTGTCTTCCACCGCCGCATTAAAGCCGAGGAGAATTTCTGGACTAATTTGCCCTTGGTGACAGGGCACCACTTTGACTCCTGTGGGTAACTGGTCACCTAACCAATTTTCCAGCCGTTGTTGATCCCCATCCCCCAACAAATCGGTTTTGGTCAACAGCACCATATCCGCACAGGCCAACTGGTCTTCAAACAATTCTTCAATGGGAGTTTCGTGGTCGAGGCTATCATCGGCCTGCCGTTGGGCTTCCAAAGCTTCCAAATCCCCTACCATGGCCCCCCTGGCGAGGGCATCCCCATCTACCACAGTAATTACTCCATCCACCGTGGCCCCAGTGCGAATTTCTGGCCAACGAAAAGCTTGAATGAGAGGTTTGGGCAGGGCTAAGCCGGAAGTTTCCACCACAATGCAGTCAATTTCCTCTCGCCGCTCCAACAAAGCCTGCATGGTGGGCAAAAATTCCTCCTGCACAGTGCAACAGAGACAGCCATTGGCCAATTCAACAATCTTGGGGGCTTCATTGCTTGCCGGAAAGATTTGATTGCCGTCCTCGTCACATACCCCGCAACTGCGGAGAATATCCCCATCAATGCCCACTTCCCCAAACTCGTTGACTAACACTGCAATGCGTCGCCCTTGGTTGTTTTGTAATAGGTTCCTAACCAAGGTGGTTTTGCCAGAGCCGAGGAAGCCAGTGACTACGGTAACGGGGATTTTGTGCATGGATTTCGTAAAAATTTGTAAAAATTAAATGGTGGCTATCTAGGGGCGGATCTTTAAGTTTAGCCGTGGTTTTCCCCTCGACAAAAGGTCATGATGGATACAAGCTCTTTTTCCCACTATCTATTTGCCCATGGCAATGCTTCTTTCCTCCCCCTCCAGTGACCTAGTCACCATGACACCAGCGGAACCAGTGGTGGCCATGGAAAATCTCAGTCATTTCTACGGCACTGGCAATCTCCGCAAACAAATTTTATTTGATATCAATCTCCGATTGGACGAAGGGGAGGTGGTGATCCTCAAGGGGCCTTCCGGTTCGGGAAAAACAACATTGTTGACCCTGATGGGGGGGTTACGGTCGGCCCAGAGCGGTAGTTTGCGGGTGTTTGGTCAAGAGTTAAATGGAGCAAAAAAACAGGATTTGGTTCAGGTCCGCCGTCACATTGGCTATATTTTCCAAGCCCACAATTTGCTCGAATCCCTCACTGCTAGGCAAAATGTACAGATGGCCATCGAACTACACCCCCAATACAATGCTCAACAGGCGAAAGAGTTGTCCATTGCCATGCTGGAGGCGGTGGGACTAGGAGCTCACATTAACTACAATCCCCACAATCTTTCCGGTGGACAAAAACAACGGGTGGCGATCGCCAGGGCATTAGTAAGTCATCCCAAAATGATTTTGGCCGATGAACCAACGGCGGCCTTGGACAGTAAATCGGGCCATGACGTGGTGGAGTTGATGCGAAAATTAGCCCGAGAGCAGGGGTCTACTATTTTGATTGTCACCCATGACAACCGCATTTTGGACGTGGCAGACAGGATTATTCAACTCGAAGATGGGCAACTTTGTGCCGACCCAGGGGAGTGAAGATTAATTAACCGACATTAAAAACTTAGTTAAAAGCTCCATATAATAAGTGTGGCTAAATCCCAAATTAAATCATAGAAATATTTAGGATTAGTCAAAGCTTATTTGCCAAGTTTTAATTGTGCTTTAATTTGTCTCAAAACTGCGGGCATAGGGACATTACCAGGTAAACCCCAGAGAGGCAAAGGCATAGCATTAAACTTAACTAACCCATAAACCCCTCACCTTGGAACTTAGCCGTGATTACATGACCCAGGAGCCCTACCAAATTCTACTGATTGAAGATGATTCAGCAACGGCAGCCATGGTTGACCATTGCTTCGGACCGTCGATTGTATCCCCTTTGGTGGAACGTCTACCGGTACAAATTACGACGGTGTCAAATTTGGCTGAGGCGGTGGACATTTGCCAAGATCGAGAGTTTGCCGTGGTTTTATTAGATCTATTTCTATCGGAACTCCAAGGCATTGATACCCTAATTAAAGCCCGCACAATTTTCCCCGACCAATCCATCATTGTCTATAGCCAAAGTGAAGATGAGCATTTAGTTATTCAAGCGTTCCAGCATGGGGCCGATGGCTATTTACGACTGAAAAATCTCGACAGTTATTTGCTTTATTATGAATTACTATCGGTTTTAGAAAGAAATATTTATCGTCGCAAGAGTGAAAATCAACGAAACTTAGCCAGCCAACAGAAGGAATACAGCGCCCTGGAAACCTTAATTAGCTCCACCACCAGCGTCACTGCCCGGATGTTTGGTTCTGATACCATCAAAGATTCCTTTCCAGAATTATTTGGGGAGTTGAAACAAACCTATGGAGAGTTGTTAGAATTAGCATTGGATCAACGCGCTTTTAGGGTAGACCATAATCTTTCTGAGCGCTTGAGAAATTTAGCCGATCGCCTAGGTTTTATGAAAGCCAGCCCCAGGGATATTATCGAAATCCACACCACCGTCCTAAAGGAAAAGAATCACAATATTAATGTAATTAAATCCCAAGCCTACGCCACCGAGGGCAGATTGATAGTATTAGAATTAATGGGCTATTTAGCAAGCTTCTATCGCAAATACTATGTCAGCTTGAATAACTTAAATATTTCCTCGCGTATTTCACCACGATTTCCCCCCAAAGATAGTTCTTAAATTAATTATCTTTGCTTGATTGTTTAGTTGTTTAACTATAACCTATTACACTTTGTTTTAACTAGATTAATAATCCATTATTTGATTGTTTTATTTAAATTTCCTTTAATTCAGGTTACTGACCCCAGATTAATTGAGCTAGATTTAAGCATTGGCTTTATTTGTTATCAGCGATGGATATGAATAGGATTGTGTTAAGACTTTATATCACGGGTAATTCGGTGCGTTCTCAGCAGGCGATCGCCAATATTTACCGCATTTGCCAAGAAGATCTAGGGGATCAGTACAATGTTGAAATCATTGACGTGTTGGAACAGCCTCAACGGGCGGAAGAGGAAAAAATCATGGTCACCCCCACCTTGATCAAACAATTGCCCCCTCCCCTACAGCGGATTATCGGCGATATGTCCAATACGGAAAAAGTTTTGCTGGGATTAGATATTGTGCCCGAAGGTTTGCAGGTTCGTTTGCCGGAGGATTAACCGCTATCCCCTAGGCGGTGGGCCGATATTAGGTGATTATTAAAAACCAGGGCGAAAATTTTGCCCCCATTCCTCTGGCGATCGCCAAAGCTCCAGTTTTTTCCCAATTATGTTGTCCAACTCCGACCAGCACCGCGCAGTTCAGGCCCTCTACAACACCTATCCCTTCCCCCCCGAACCCCTGCTACAGGAACCACCTCCGGGTTACAACTGGCGCTGGCAATGGACTGCGGCCCATAATTTTTGTTTAGGACGGCGGCCGGCTAATCAAAAGGTTCGCATTTTGGATGCGGGTTGTGGCACTGGAGTCGGCACGGAATATTTAGTCCACCTCAACCCGGAAGCGGAAGTTCATGCCGTGGACATCAGTGAAGGGGCTTTAGCCGTTGCCCAAACAAGGTTGCAAAAGTCCGGTGTGGTTTGTGATCGGGTGCATTTCCACCATTTATCCCTGGAAAATCTGGCCCATCTTCCCGGACAATTTGATTACATCAATTCCGTCGGTGTACTGCATCATTTGCCCGATCCAGTGGCTGGAATTCAGGCCGTAGCGGAAAAATTGGCCCCCGGTGGTTTATTCCACATTTTTGTTTACGCTGAAATCGGCCGCTGGGAAATTCAACTCATGCAAAAGGCGATCGCCATCCTACAGGGGAAAAAACGGGGCGATTACCAGGATGGGGTTGCGGTGGGTCGAGAAATTTTTGCGAGTTTGCCGGAATATAACCGTTTAGTGAAAAGGGAAAAAGAGCGTTGGTCCCTGGAAAATCATCGGGATGAATCCTTTGCGGATATGTATGTCCATCCCCAAGAAACGGACTATAACATTGATACGTTATTTGAATTAATCGACTCGGCTGGACTGGAATTTTTGGGCTTTTCCAACCCTGATTATTGGCAACTAGATCGCCTGTTAGGCAAAGCACCGGATTTAATGGAACGGGCTAAAGATTTAAGCGAAAAGGAACGATATCGTCTAATTGAATTATTAGACCCCGAAATTACCCACTACGAATTTTTCTTGGCTAAACCCCCCATACAAATTAGTGATTGGACGGACGATCAAACCTTACTCAAAGCCCTGCCCAATCTTCATCCTTGCCTGACTGGTTGGCCGAGCCGCAGTTTATTTGACTATAACTATCAGCCCTTAGAGTTAACCGAAGAGGAATTTAAGTTTCTCCAGGCAGTAGAAGCTCAGACAGAAATTCAAGCAAACGTGGAAAAAGTTCTAACCGACCTAGGCGATCGATCCATCGACTTGGCATTGGTGCGGAGCCTGCAAACTCGGCAACTACTGACCCTCGGCAACTCATAGGGGCTGCTTTTACGACTTCTCGATGCCCTGAAATTGGGAAGATAAACTGAAACTTCGCAGACGGGGGCTAAGGACTAAAATTGAAAAGTCCCCCTGGTTGCACAGAGGAAATTGCCATGGTTCAGGTCGTTGATGATCCGAAATCACTGCCGTTGAATATTCCCGAAGAACTGGCCCTACAGGTCACGCCGGCCCAATTTGCCATTTTAGCGGCGGAAAATCGAGATTTAAGGCTTGAACGTACAGCAACAGGAATATTAATTGTGAATCCCCCCACTGGTGGCGAATCGGGTAATCGTAATTTTCATTTGACTACTCAACTCGGTATCTGGTGTGAAGCTAACGATCGCCTTGGGGAAGGGTTTGATTCCTCCACGGGGTTTGAGTTGCCCAATGGGGCCAATCGATCGCCGGATGCATCTTGGGTTACTAAGGCGCGCTGGGAATCCCTCACCCAGGAACAACGACAAGGATTTATGCCCCTTTGTCCCGATTTTGTAGTGGAATTGCGTTCTAAAACCGACAGCCTCAAAAAATTGCAGGAAAAGATGCAGGAATATATGGAAAACGGCGCTCAGTTGGGCTGGCTGATTGACCCCCAAAATAAAAAGGTGGAAATTTACCGCTCTGGACAGCCAGTAGAAATATTAGAAAATCCCAGCAACCTATCCGGAGAAACTATTTTGCCAGGGTTTACCCTATCTCTGCAAAGAATTTTTTCCAGTTAATACTGGCCAACTTTAATCTATAAAACCCCTTTGGAACTGGGAATGGTATCAGCCCGACGGGGGTCAACCTCGATCGCCATACGCATGGCCCGAGCAAAGGCTTTAAAGGTCGCTTCGATAATGTGATGGGAATTAATGCCGTCAAGCTGGCGGATGTGGAGGGTCATTTGACTGTGGTTCACCACGGCCACAAAAAATTCCCGAACCAATTGGGTGTCGTAGGTACCCACCCGTTCCGTGGGAATTTGTAGGCCATAGCTGAGGTGGGGCCGCCCGGAAAAGTCTAAGGTCACCTGCACCAAAGCTTCATCCAAGGGAGCAATGAAATGACCAAAACGATTAATGCCCCGGCGATCGCCAAGGGCTTCAGCTAAGGCTTGACCAAGGGTAATGCCCACATCCTCGTTAGTGTGGTGGTCGTCAATTTCAATATCTCCGGTGGCGTTCACTTCCAGGTCAATCAAGCCGTGGGAGGCAATCTGGTGCAACATATGATCCAAAAAAGGCACCCCCGTAGCCACATGGCACAAACCACTGCCCATCAAATTCAAACTCACCCGCACATCAGTTTCTTTGGTAACTCGATGTACCGCCGCCGCCCGGGGGGGAAAGTTGGGGATCAGCAGGGAAGGGGTGGATGACTCCGGCATGGGGAAAAGATTGGTGAAATTGAGTGGCAATGGCTTTTTTCAGAACAGCCTTAATCCATTTTAAAGGTAAAGAGAAGATTGCCAAAAGTTAGAGTCTGTTTTCCCAAAACTCCAGTATTGCGGTCGCTTGATTGGGTCAGTTTACAGGGCTGATCAGATCTGGCTAACAGATTATTGAAAAAATGAGCAAATCTAGAAGCTATTCTGAGTGACTCATCCGTTTGAGCGGCCGGCCGAGAAAGGGGCATAATGTGCCCAGGTTGTTTACTCACTAATTTCCCCTGCCATGATTGAGGTTGAACATCTCAGCAAAGTTTACGGTTCCACCACTGCCATCCAGAATGTGGACTTTTCGGTGCAAAAAGGCGAAATTCTCGGTTTTTTGGGGCCCAATGGAGCGGGGAAAACCACCACCATGCGGATTTTGGCTGGTTACATTCCGGCCACTACCGGGACAGTGCGGGTGGCAGGGTTTGATGTCCATGAACAATCCCTGGCGGTACGAAAGCGCATTGGTTACCTACCGGAAAATCCTCCCCTCTATGGGGATATGACTGTGGCCAGCTTTTTAAACTTTGTGGCTAGCATTAAGGGCGTTAAACCAGGCGATCGCCGGCAAAGGGTGATCTGGGCCATGGAACGGTGCCAGTTAACGGAAAAACGCAAAGTCCTAATTCGCAAGCTGTCCAAGGGTTTTAAGCAACGGGTGGGCATTGCCCAGGCCATTGTCCATGATCCAGCGGTGATTATTTTGGATGAACCCACCGTGGGTCTAGACCCGAAGCAAATTATTGAGGTGCGTAATTTAATTAAAAGTTTGGCAGAGGACCATACTATTATCCTTTCCACCCATATTTTGCCGGAGGTGAGCATGACCTGTGACCGGGTGACCATCATCAATCAAGGGCGGGTGGTGGCCACCAATACCCCGGACAATTTACTGGCGGAGCTAAAAGGAAATCTCAGTTATCAGTTGGAAGTAGCTGGGGCAGAAGGAATGGCGATCGCCCATTGTTTACAGTCCTTGCCCGGTGTGGAAGAGGTGCAAACTAAAACCCACCCCCAACAGCAGGAACGCCAACAAATTTTGGTGCGGAGTAATCAACTGGAAGAACTGGGGCAACAATTAGCCCAGGCGATCGTCACCCAGGGTTGGGATTTATACGAAATGCAACGGCTACGCCCCACTTTGGAAGATGTGTTTTTAAATCTGATTACTAGCGAGGCGGTGGACGAAGAAATGGCCGTGGAATTGCCCGAAGAAAAACCCGAAAATCCAGAAGAAAGCAATAAAAATTCAGAAAATGCTCAGTAATCGCTGTCAGCAACGCAAATTCCCTTGCATTTAATACCATTACTGGCGGTGCGGCGACAATGGGGACAAAGAATGGGTTCCGAATCCGACGAGGAAGGTGATGATCCTTGGCGATCGCCAGTTTGGGAAGTGGTTCTGTCGGAATGATCGGTGGCGGAGACAACCATGAAATAAGTTAAGTAATACTGTTTGGGCTTGGTTTCGCTTTTACCATTGTGCCAAGGGATGAATTTTCTCGCATGGGCTCTAATCAGATTCCTGTTCTTCCCGGATCTGACTGTGGCAATTGAGGTCAGTCGTGTAAAGACTAACCAGGCGAGCAACAAAAATAACCGAGTACATTTGACCGACAATGGCTTCCATGTTGGACAATCCCATGGCAATGGAATCCGTAGGAGTTATGTCACCGTAGCCCAGGGTGGTCAAGGTCGTAAAGCTAAAATAGAGCAAGATGAAATTATTAATCCCATCACTTTGTAATTCGTTAAAATTAGTGGGGGAAATAATATAGGATATCCGGTAGAGTAAAAACCAAAAGACTCCAATCAGTAAATAGACACTGATAGCTCCTAATAAAGCATTTTGGTCTACTTTCTGGACCTTATTCAATTGTTGGCTAATGGTAATCACTGCCGCCCCGAAGAACACCGCATAGACTATATCCGCCCAAGTAAAGAGTCTTTGGGAAATGGTGGGATTACTAATCAACAAAGTTAATAAATCACAGCCCAAGGCGATCGCCACTAGTCCCCGTAGAAAAGTTTTCCAAAGAGAGCTGATGGCCATATTTTTTACCATTACCAAAATAGTCACCGTGAACAAGATGGAAGTAATAGTTCCCCCCATTCTCGTTTTCACAAACATGGTAAAAAATAGTAATAAAACAATTGACCAAAACAGATTGCGGTAATGCCAGTTATCAAGATTTTTCTGTCGATATTTGCCAAACATAAATCCCTGGCTCCGTGGCCATCAAGCATCTAATCAACATTGATGCAGACGGCGGCCATTTGTAAAGCTAATAAACGGCTTTCCAAGCGATGGTGGGGAGATAATTGGGCCAATACCGGCAACCTTTGCAAACGAGCCTGGACTTGCCCCTTGGCCCCCACCAAAAAAACTTCCCTTTGTTTGGCCAACGCATCTTTGAGCATGGTTTCGATCGCCAGTAGGGCAGTGACGCCCAAGCGGGGTACCGTGGCCAAATCGAGGATGAGCACATCGTAATTTTCCACAATGGCTAACCTGCGGGCAATGGATTTCGCCGCCCCAAAACTCATGGGCCCACTGAGATGGAACATAAAAATGCGACCATTGGCTGCCCGCAAAATTTGTTGTTCTTCCTCTAGTAGCCAGTCCTCCCCATCGGCCCTGGTTACGCTTTTAATCGATTCGAGTTGAAGATCGGTCAAATTTTTCACAGTGAACAGATTGGCCACAAAGACCCCCACCGCCACCGCCGTAATCAAATCCACAAAGACGGTCAATCCCAGCACCAAGTACATTAACCCCGCTCCTTTGGTGGAAAGTTGGTGGGCCCGCTTGAGAAAACTCCAATCGACAATGTCAATACCCACTTTGATGAGAATGCCGGCCAAAACAGCGTGGGGAATGGGTTCTGTCAACTGTCCCGCTTTAAGGACAATCATTAACAAAATCAACGCATGGATCATCCCGGCGATCGGAGTTTTGCCACCGGAATTGATATTAATCACCGTCCGCATAGTGGCCCCAGCCCCTGGCAAACCACCGCATAGGCCCGAAACAAGATTGCCAATGCCCTGCCCTACTAATTCGCGATCGGAATCGTGATGACTGCGACTAATGTTATCTGCCACCAGGGAAGTCAGCAAAGAGTCTAGGGAACCCAGCACCGCCAACATGATGCTGTAAAGCAACATTTGTTGCAAACTACCCCAACTGAGATAGGGCAAATGAAGGCTGGGCAAACCAGAGGGAATTTCCCCAATGCGGGGTAGAGATACATTCCCGAAAAAAATCATTGAAATTATCGTTCCCAGCACCAGGGCGATCAGGGGAGCGGGCAAAATCCGGTTAAGGCGGGGCGGAGAAAAAAAGACGATCGCCAGGGCAATCAAGCCCAAACCCAGGGCGGCAAAATTAACATCGTTGAGATAAGTGGGAATTGCTTGCAGGGAAGGCACTACCCCAGGGGCTGTTTGGTGGCCCAACAGGGGTGCAATTTGCAAAATCACAATGATCACGCCAATGCCGGACATAAAACCGGAAATGACGGTGTAGGGCATAAAGGTGATGTATTTACCCAAACCGAGTAAGCCTAAAACTACTTGAAAAATCCCGCCAAACATCACCACCGTGAGAGCCATGGCCCAGCCATTTTCTGGATTACTAGCGGTTAAATTAGCAAAAGTGGAAGCCATCACCACCGTCATGGGCCCCGTGGGGCCGCTAATTTGGGCTGGCGTTCCCCCAAATAGAGCAGCGAAAAATCCCGTACAAATAGCTCCGTACAGTCCCGCAATGGGCCCAGCTCCCGAGGCAACCCCAAAAGCCAGGGCTAAAGGTAGGGCTACGATCGCCGCTGTGATGCCACCGAAAATATCCCCCCGCAGATTATCGAAACGAAGTCCATGGACAAAACGGGTGGGGGAAAGCAGGGTAGTAGCCATGGAAAAGGAAGGGGAATTGCATCAAGATTGCTAATCGTCAGCATAGACCAGGGTTATGAATCTGGAACCCACAACCATCAGCATTTCCGGACAGGAATTAAGTTCTACCCCCGTCCACGTCCCCCATTACTAAATTCGATTAATCGAGAATTGGATAATGGCTATTTTTTGAGTGCCAAAGTCATGCCGTCCCCCAGGGGAATCACACTGATCCGTACCCGTTCATCCTGGGCTAGGTCACGGTTAAATTGTTGTAAAACTTGGGTTTGGGCTTCTTGGGGGTCAACTTCCGTCACTTTTCCATGCCAGAGCACATTGTCAATAACCATCAATCCTCCCCGCCGCAGTAAATTTAAGCCGATTTCGTAATAGCGGGGATAGTTCCGTTTATCGGCATCAATAAAAATTAAGTCAAATTCAGGCAACGGTTTGCCCTGGGTCAACTGCTCTAATGTTGCCAGTGCTGGCCCCAACCTTAAACTAATTTTTTCGGCCACCCCAGCCTTTTGCCAATACTTTTTGGCGATCGCGGTAGCGTTGGGGTCTTGGTCACAGGCAATAATTTGACCATCGGGAGGAAGTTGCAAAGCCATGGCTAAGGCACTATAACCCCGAAAAACACCTATTTCCAGTACCTGTTTTGCCCCGGTTAAACTGATTAACAAACCAAGAAATTGGGCTTGCTCTGGGCTAATTTGCATGGGGGCACCGGGTAAATGGGCCGTTTCCCGCCGCAATTGTGCTAGATAGAACGAATCATCTGCACTAATGCTTTGCAGATAGGAATAAAGACTAGGATCAAAACCGGTGATGCCCTTACCCATGGTCTTTCCTGTTAAATTCTATGGCAACCTATGCCAACAAATTGGCGTATTTTTCCACCGCTTGGCGGGGATTTTCTGTCCGTTGCGCCTGAATTTTTTCATAGCATTCCCGTTCAATGGCGCTGGGATTTTTCGGAGCAGTGATGATTAGGCGTACTAACTGGTCACCACGGCCCTGTTTAGGGTTCGGCCAACCTTTCCCTTTTAACCGCAGGGATTGGCCGGATTTGACTCCTGCCGGGACTTTCATTCGCACCATGCCATCGGGGGTCGGTACACTAATATCGGCCCCCAACACCGCTTCGTCCGGGGCGATCGCCAATTCACAGACCAGGTTATCCCCTTCAAATTGGAAAAATGGATGGGGGGTCAGTTGCAAGTTGAGATACAAATCCCCCCTTTGACCGTAAGGACTGGCCATACCTTTGCCCCTCACCCGTACTCGACTGCCATTTTTCGCTCCGGCGGGAATCCGCACAGTGACCATTTCTTCCCCTAAGTTGAGACGTTTTTCCACTCCCCGAAAAGCTTCCGCCAAAGTTAACTGTAGGGTTGCTTCCCGATCGCCTGCGGGGGCCTGGGCATTGCCAAAACCACCAAAGTCATTAAAGCCAGGGCCGCCGGTGGAATAGCTGTAGGAAGTTCTCTGACCGCCGCCACCGGGGGTATTGAAGCGTCCCAACAGTTCATTAATAAATTCGTCAAAATTGCCGTACTGGCTAAAGTCAAAGCCACCAAAATCCACGCCGACTCCAGGGCCGTAGCTGCCACTGGGTTGTCCTGCCGTGCCAGCCTGTTGCCAATAGCGGCCAAATTGGTCATATTTCTGGCGTTTTTCGGGGTCAGAAAGCACCTCATAGGCTTCGCTAATTTCCTTAAATTTTTCCTCCGCCGCCTTATCCCCAGGATTTTTGTCAGGATGATATTTCAGTGCTAATTTACGAAACTGCTTTTTGATTTCAGCTTCTGAAGCGGTTTTGGTCACTCCCAAAATTTGGTAATAGTCTTTGAAATCTGTTGATGCCATACAAGTGTCCCTCCTGTGACCTGAAACTGCCGCCCTGGAGCAAAGCCAGGAAAAGTTTATCCAAACCGGCTATGGAGTTGATCAAACTGCCCCAGCCTTACCCCTAACTAACTTACTCTAACAAGAAGTCCCGTCGGAGTTTGGCCGGTTCCCCCGATTCGGTTTTGCCCCCCGATACCAATGGACCAAGGTTTGGGGAGAAACCCCCAGATGATAGCCCGCCACCACCAGCTGGTTAATGGCCGTAGTCCGCAGTAGCCCCAGCTTTTGCCACCGCCGTCCAGATGTAATCACTTTGCCCCCGGCGATCGCCACCTTGCCCCGTTGTTTTCCCAGTTTTTGCATAAATTGGTAATCTTCCATAATGGGCAAATCAGCAAACCCTCCCAACTGTTGAAAATCTTGCCGTTGGATAAATAAACCTTGATCGCCATAGGGTTTTTGGGCGTAAATGGAGCGCCAAAGAATTAATTTTTCTAGCCAACGATAGGGTCTACCGGGGAGATCAATAGTTAAACCAAAAGCTCCGGCTATGTAACTAGAATTGGTTAATATCTCAGCAATTTGAGTAAAAAAGTCATGGGGCAAAATACTATCTAAATGTAAAAATAATAACCATTCACTCCTAGATAAACTAGCACCATAATTCATTTGGTTAGCCCGCCCTGTTTGGGGACTAATAAAAACGTGTAAAGGTAAAGAATCAGCATAGGTCTGGCATAACTCCACTGTGCTATCCTGACTGCCCCCATCAATAATTAAAATTTCTATCCGTTGATCCTCGGTAAATTGTCCCAAATATTGTCTGGTATTTTCAGTCGGAGACTTTTGTAAAATTTTTGCTTCATTAAACACGGGAATAATAATACTCAACTGGGGACGGTCGGCCATGAATAATCCTAGGAGAACAACTTTTTGATTAAATTCATTTTTTTGCCATAGGGAGAATAGCGTAAATTAGTTTCCCCCCAAAAGGGTCGTCGTAAAATGCTTTTATAATTGCTCAATGTGTCAAAAGTAGCCTTGCCATGGTAGCGTCCCATACCACTTTCTCCCACCCCACCAAAGGGTAAGTCTGTCACAGTTAAATGAAGCAAAATATCGTTCAAACAAACACTACCGGAACTGGTAGATTGCAAAATTTCCTCCTGTTTTTGCCGATTATTGCTAAAAAAATAAAGTGCCAATGGTTTAGGTTTGATGTTAATAAAATCTATTGCTTCTGACAAACTCTGATAAGTTAAAATTGGCAAAATTGGGCCAAATATTTCCTCTTGCATTAAGGGAGAATTTAAATCTGGATCGATGATTAAAGTTGGGGCAATGTAGCGATCGCCTTCGTTATGATCTCCCCTTGTAATTACTTTGCCATGGCTTAATAAACTAACTAACCGTGACCATTGTTGTTGGTTAACAATGCGAGTGTAGTCAGGGCTATGGGCTGGATTTTCCCCGAAAAGCATCTGAATTGCCTGTTGTAAAGCTGGTAAAAGTTGTTCTAAGCAGGATTGCTCCACCAATAAATAATCCGGTGCCACACAGGTTTGGCCAGCATTGACTAGCTTGCCCCACATAATGCGTTTGGCTGTTTCCTGGAGGTTGATTTCCCTATCCACCACACAGGGAGATTTACCCCCCAATTCCAACGTAACTGGGGTTAATTGCTCTGCCGCAGCTGCCATAATTAACCGACCCACCCTAGGGCTGCCGGTAAAGAAAATATGGTCAAATTTTTCCTGTAACAATTGTTGGCTAATGGTTTCATCTCCCTCCACCACTGTTGCCCAAGCCGGGGAAAATACATTTTGGATTAATCTGGTAATTACCCCACTAATAGCTGGAGTATATTCCGACGGCTTTACCACCACACAATTTCCAGCGGCGATCGCCCCGATCAAGGGCATTAAACAAAGATAAAAAGGATAATTCCAGGGGCTAATAATTAGCACTACACCAAGGGGTTCTGGTCTTAACTGGGCACTGGCAGGAAAAACCATCAGATTCGTACCTACCCGTTGGGGCTTAGACCATTGCTGAAGATGTTTTTGATAATAATTAATTTCCCTAATTACCCCCAAAATTTCGTTTACATAGCTTTCAAAGGTGGGCTTACCAAAATCTTGCTTAAGGGCCTTAATAATTTCCTCTTCCTGGGCTTGAATTTGCGTTTTTAATTTTGCTAGAGCTGTTAATCTATCTTGGACTGATTTAGTTTTGCCCTGACGAAAAAAGTCCCTTTGCTCAGCAACAACAGTTTTAGCAGTATTCATAATGTTAATTATGCTTTAGTAACGCACACAAGTTATTGATAACCTAACCCAAGTTATTATGGCACTTCTAACTGTTTTTCTAAAGTCTCCACCGCTTCATAGAGAGCTTGAAAGTTTCCTTGACCAAATCCTTTTGCCCGGTGGCGGCGTTCAATAATTTCCCAAAATAGAGTGCCTACTCCATAGCAAGGCTGACTAAAAATTTGTAGCAGTAATCGCTCCCCCGTATTATCTTGATCATCCAGCAAAATTTCTAGGCACTGTAAGGTATCCCAATCCAAACTTGCATAATTAAAATAGCTACTGTTTCTTTGCTGTTGATAATAGCCAGTGGGGATTTTTAAAAAATTTACGCCCCTTTCCCGCAGATGAGCCACAGTTCGCGTAATACTCGTAGTGGAAAAAGCGACATGTTGAATACCAGCCCCATGGTTATTGGCTAAAAAAGTTTGAATTTGGGAACTGTTATTGGTGGGACAATTGAGGTTAAATTGGACTTTCCCATTGGCACTGGCCAGGGCTTCGCTATACAGACCAGAATGGGGCGTATTGACAGTAAAACTCTGCTGCACCGACCAGCCAAACACCTGTTGATACCATTGGGAAGCCTGGGTAAATTGATCGGCGGCAATGTTTAGCACCACATGGTCGATGGTCGTTAAACCAACACCATGCAATGTTTTATTCTGATTTAGCTCAGAACGAACAGGATAAATGCTATGGTGCACATCTCCCCAGAGCAAAAAAGTTAATCCTTCTGCTTTAGTCAGAGGATGAATAACTGGTGTGGTTTCTATCTGTAATTCTGATAATTGATGCTGAATTTTTTGCCAATTGGCCACCTGCCAAGCGACTTCACCTACGCCGGGGGGATGTTTCTGGAGATAGTCGGCATATCTACTCAAACTAGATTCCGATGCCGAAATTAGCAGAAGTATTTGCCCCTGTTGGTAGATGCCAGTAATTCCTTGGTCAGTAATAATTTTATTTACGCAAGTGAAACCCCATTGACGTTGATAACAACGATGAGCTGACTGATAATCGTCAACGTATAAATGAAGATAGTCGAATTCCATAATTACCTAGGAGATTGTGGACTTCAAACTAAAGGCTTTATCCCCGTTAATAAGCCAAAACGCACTAATCCCCGTTCATAGCCCCATTTCATTAATCGTAAACACAGGGCGGCATTGATAATTTTTGGCCCCGCTTGCCCCAAGGCCCACAACACCCGGGGATCGAACGCAGACTCAATCACCCGGTCCCAAAAAGGTGCCACCGCCACTGACCAATCGGCAGTCTTAATTTCCCCAAACCCACATTCCCTGGCGATCGCCTCGTAGTCCGGCAGGGAAACCACATAGGGCAAACAGTAAACGTCATAGATGGCTTGGAGATGGCGACGTTCATCGGCAGTCAGGGGGCCATTGCCGGGATCAATGGGACGATGACACCAGGTCGCTAAAATCAGACGGCCACCTGGTTTAAGTACCCGCCAAGCTTCTTGTAAAAACTGAGCTTTGTTGGGCATGTGCTCCCCACTTTCCAACGACCAAACCCAGTCAAAGGAATCGGAAGCAAAGGGCAAATCCAAGGCATTGGCCACCTGAAACTGGCAGGTTGAGCCCAACCCCAGGGCCCTGGCCCTTTCCCCCGCCCGTTCCACCTGCACTGGGGAAAGACTAGCCCCCATCACTTCTGCTTGGTGTTGCTGGGCCAAGTACAAACTACTGCCGCCAATGCCACAGCCTAAATCGAGAATTTTTCGTGGTTTGGCGCTATTTTGGGGCACTGCCCAGGCCAATAGTTCTTTGATCAGATCAATTTGAGCCTGGCGGCGATCGATCCGATAGGTGCCGTGGGGACCGTAGTAGCCGTGGTGCATATGCTCACCCCAAACGTCTTCCCAGAGACCGCTGGAGTCGTCGTAGAAATTTTTAATTTTTTCGTAGAGGTCTGCACTGGCAATGGTGGCGCTGGCCATGGTAAGCAAAGAGAAATAACAATAGAATGCTAAGAACAGGGCGTGCTTAGGCCTAACATGGTAAACCATTTATCATTTTGAGCTTCACTTGCCATACACCCCGATGATGAACCATAGGCATTTTTTAGTATGTTGATTTAGGCTTTCTGCTTTACCAAAAACGACGTTGTTGTTTTAAAAAGACCCGAGCGCAATTTCTACCGGGCATACCTGATATGGAGCCACCGGGATGGGTACCCGCCCCTGTTAAGTAAAGATTTTTGATGGGGGTTTGGTAGTTGGCAATTTCCGGTAGAGGCCGGAGGAACATCATTTGGTCCAAACTCATATCCAGATGATAGACATTGCCGTTGTAACTTCCCAGCCGTTGGGCCAGTTCGGCGGGACTTTCCACTCGGCGACCAATGATCAGAGATTTTAGGTTAGGGGCATAGTCCGTTAATTTATCAATCACCCGATCCGCCACTTTTTCCTTTAACTCATCGGTCCAACCTGTGCCCATTAACCCTGTCCCTTCCAACCCGGCGATGCGGTAGGGGGCAAAAAATTCGATCCAGAGGGTGTGCTGCCCAGGGGGGGCCATGGTGGGGTCCAATACAGTGGGAATATCCAAATATAAAGACGGATTAGCATCGGGAATTTGCCCCAAGGCAATGAGGGCGTGGGCTTCCTCGACATGGCGTACCGAGTCGGCAATCAAAATAGTTCCCGTTAGATCCTCCGGCCCGGCCATGGCAGTGAAGTGGGGTAAACCGGAGAGGGCACAATCGATTTTTAAAATGGCTTCGTTATTGTTCACAGTGCGCCGTTCCAGTCGTTCCCCTAGGTTTTGATTCACCTTGGCTAGGGCCCCCGGTTCCACCAATTGCAAAAATAAACGGCGGGCATCGATGTTAGAAATCACGCCTTTTTTGGCCCGGTACTGTTCTCCGTTAGCTACCTCCACCCCGATCGCCTGGTTGTTTTCCACCAATACCCGTTTGACGGTTTGGTCAGTGAGGATTTTTCCCCCTTGGGCTTGCACTAACTTCACCAAGGCTTCTGTGAGGGCTCCAGTGCCTCCTTTTGGTCTGGCAATTCCCTCCAAATGCCGCATGGCCACCATCATCATGCCGGAGCTACTACCCTTTTGGGATGGGGGAGCGCCAATTTCCGAACATAGTCTAGCTAAAGGAGCTTTAACCCGTTCGCTGTCGAACCATTCATTGAGCACATCTTCCGGGGAGCCGATCATAGTGCGGATAAAATCCAACGCCTTGGTTTTCGACCCGGCGATCGCCAGCACGGATTTTAAGTTTTCCCAACCATAGTTCAGGGCTAAATCTAGTAAAGCCTGGGGCGGAGCATTAAAAGCAGGCTGGACAGCGTTGAGCAAATCCGTCCAATAATTGACAAATTGCCGATATTTTTCCGCATCTCGGGGGCTATAGGTGGCAATGTGGGCACAGGTTTTTTCTAGGGAACGGTAGCTCATAAAAGCTTGGCCATCCAGCCCCGGACAAAAAACACTGGGGTCACAAAATAAATATTCCAAACCATACTGGGCTAAATTTAGCTCCTGCAACACCGGCCCCAGAAAGATAAATTCGTGGTCAATGGCACAGCGGTTAAAGCGAAACTGGGGGGATAGCTCCGGCATGAGAGCTTCTGTGGTGGCCGCCCCCCCTGGTACTTCCCGCTTTTCTAGTAACGTCACCCCCAAGCCCCGTTGGAGCAAATAGGCTGCACAGACTAAGCCATTGTGCCCCGCCCCAATAATGACAACATCGGTGGTGATCATAAAAAAATTGGCCTCGACTTCGGGTAGAACATTTTATCCTGACCGTGGCGATCGCCTGGAATGAATTTTTCCCTGGGCAAGGTATTGATGAGGATCGTGCTCCACTAATCCCCGGCGATGGAAGTTAATTAATACTTCCCGGTAAATATTCTTTTTGGTAGAAAAACTAACGCAACTGGGCTACCACTTGATTTTCCAGTAACAGCTTTTGCTGCAACAAATCCTCCACCGTCAGACGCAGGTAGCGCTGGTCATCTACCCAAAATTTGACCTTGATGCGATCGCCACCGGGCACCCCAGGGGGAGAAAGTTGGGCAATTTGTCGGGCCCCATTGCGGTCATTGAGGGGTTGGACCGTGAATGCTTGATTTTCTAAAACCCTGGTAATTAACTGATTACCGTCAAAGTAAACTTCCGTAGCCCCAATGCTGGAACCTAGTTCCCCCACAATTAATTCAATGCTGGGCTGATTATCCAAGGAAGCGCCTAGGGTTAATTCAATGGGTTCGGCCATGGGGTAGGTTTGCCCATTTTTAATAATTGGGTGCCAATTATGGCTATTTTTACGCCGATTCCAATACCTAACTCCGTAGCTATGGTAGAGATAATCCTGCACCTCACGGCCTTGGTAAATTTGCAACGCTCCCAAGGCGATCGCCCCAAAGGGTTGTTGATTGCGAATTTTACCGGCGGGAAATTGGGCGTTAATCCAATCCTGCACCATGGGCAATTGACTGGTGCCCCCCACCACCAACACTGCATCCAGGTTAGCGGGAGTCAAACCTCGCCGTTGGGCCGTTTGCTGAACCTGTTCCCACAGGGCTGTTAATCGTTCAAAAAATTGCCGTTGTTGCAAAATTTCTGTTAAGTCCGATCGCCGTAGTTGAAATTCATAGGATTCCAGGGCTTGATCGTCGAAGTAAACCTCTGTGGCTTCTTCCGCTTCCCCTAGGGCAATTTTCAATCTTTCCGCTAATCGTCTAATCCAGGGGGAAACCTGTAAACCCTGAGCCTCGGTGAAATATTCACTAATCCAATAATCGATGTCACTCCCGCCCAAATTGGCCCCCGCTTTCGCCAATACCTTGGCCAGGGCTGATTTTTCCTCCGCTTTAGAACCCCCAAGAATACCGCCCCATTTGAGCAAAAATCCCGAACGACCCTTTTGTCCTCTGTCCCCCAATTGCACCCAGGAAAAATCCACCGTTCCCCCACCAAAATCCAACACCAAGATTTGACTGGCATCCCCCACTCCGTAACCCAATGCGGCGGCGGTCGGTTCATCCACCAGGCGTACTTCTTCCACTCCCCAACTGCGACAGGTGTGACTCAGCCAATGGCGATAGGATTCAAAGCTATCCACCGGCACCGTTAAAGCCAAACAATCCGGCCCTTGACCCTCCTGCTCTGTCAATATTCGGATCAATTTATCTAAATACCACTGCCCCAATGTCTCTAAGGACAAGGTATGGCCATCCAATTGGGGCAAAAATCCCTGCACTGCCACCCCAATGCCCCGCTTAAAGTTCTTAAAAAACCTGGTATCCGTAGAAATATCCCTGCCCCGATCCAGCACTTCCCTGGCGATCGCCACTTGGCCGAGGGCGGCATTTTCCACATATAGCAAACTGGGAACCAAAGGGCCACTATCCCCCAGGGGATGGCTCAGGGAGGGGAGGTCAATTAAATTTCCCTGACGGGTTGCTTCATTCCAGCGAGCAATGACGGTATTGGTAGTACCAAAATCAATGGCGTAGGGCACGACAAAACCAGAGATGAAGGAAAACGCCTTGGATTATAACCTGTTCCCATGGGCCAGATTTCGACCAGCAGCATGGGTCTAACCTTCAACCCAGTGGGGGGCGGGAGCGGATCAAGTATCATGGGAAAGGGCTGAATTCCTTCGTCTGAAAACTTTTTGTAAACACAATCCATGGCCAAAACCGTAGTTTCCCCCGATACCATTGCCCTTCCCCGTACCAGTGAGTCGGAGCAACTAAAAAAAATCCGCCACACCACTTCCCACGTCATGGCCATGGCGGTGCAGAAACTTTTTCCCAAAGCCCAAGTGACCATTGGTCCCTGGACGGAAACGGGGTTTTACTACGATTTTGATGTGGCAGAACCGTTTACAGAGGCAGATTTAAAGGCCATCAAAAAAGAGATGGTGAAAATCATCAATAAAAAATTGCCAGTAATTCGAGAAGAAATTAGTCGGGAAGAGGCTAAACAAAGAATTGAATCCATCCAAGAACCCTACAAATTAGAAATCCTCGACAGCATCCACGAACCCATCACCGTTTACCATCTGGGGGATCAATGGTGGGATCTTTGTGCTGGGCCCCATTTGGAATCCACGGCGGACATTAATCCCAAGGCGATCGCCTTAGAAAGTGTGGCCGGGGCCTACTGGCGGGGGGATGCCAACAAAGCTCAGCTCCAACGGATTTACGGTACTGCTTGGGAAACCCCGGAACAATTGGCGGAATACCAACGGCGCAAGGAAGAAGCTCTCAAAAGAGATCACCGTAAATTAGGCAAAGAATTGGGGCTATTTATTTTTGCTGACCCAGTGGGCCCCGGTTTACCCCTCTGGACTCCCAAGGGGACCATTATCCGCACCATTTTGGAGGATTTTCTCAAGCAAGAACAAATTAAAAGGGGTTATTTGCCCGTGGTTACCCCCCACATCGCCCGGGTAGATCTATTTAAACAATCGGGGCATTGGCAGAAATACCAGGAAGATATGTTCCCCATGATGGCGGAATCTCCCGAGGAAGCGGCGCAGGAAATGGGCTTTGTGCTTAAACCGATGAACTGCCCTTTCCACATTCAAATTTACAAGAGTGAACTGCGCTCCTATCGGGATTTGCCCCTACGGTTAGCGGAATTTGGTACTGTTTATCGCTACGAGCAATCGGGGGAACTGGGGGGATTAACCAGGGTGCGGGGCTTTACGGTGGACGATTCCCATTTATTCGTTACTCCAGATCAGTTAGACGAGGAATTTTTGAGCGTAGTGGATCTGATTCTGACCGTGTTTAAAAGTTTGCAACTGAAAAACTTTAAAGCCCGCCTCTCTTTCCGGGATCCAGAATCCGACAAATACATTGGCTCCGATGAAGCTTGGGAAAAGGCCCAGGGAGCTATCCGTCGGGCGGTGCAGGAATTAGAGATGGATTATTTTGAAGCCCCAGGGGAAGCGGCTTTCTACGGCCCCAAACTAGATTTCATTTTCCAAGACGCCCTGGAACGGGAATGGCAACTGGGCACCGTGCAGGTGGATTACAACTTACCAGAAAGGTTTGATTTGGAGTACATTGCCGCCGATGGTTCCCGCCAACGCCCTGTAATGATTCACCGGGCCCCCTTCGGTTCCTTGGAAAGGTTAATCGGCATTTTAATTGAAGAGTATGCGGGGGATTTTCCCCTCTGGTTAGCTCCCATTCAAGTTCGCTTACTGGCGGTGAGTGATGAGTTTTTACCCTTTGCCCAATCCATTGTCCAACAAATGCAATCTTTGGGTTTACGGGCCGAAGTGGATACCAGTGGCGATCGCCTAGGAAAAATGATCCGCAATGCGGAGAAGCAAAAAATCCCGGTTATGGCGGTAATTGGAGCGAAGGAAGTGGAAGCTAATGCCCTCAATATCCGCACCAGGGCTTCGGGGGAATTGGGGGAAATTCCTGTAACGGAAGTGTTGGAAAAATTGCAAGCAACGGTCACCAATCACGATACTTGGTAGGGTTAAATATCGCTCAAAGCAACTTTTTTGACAAAGTTAGCCAAAATTTTTAGCCCCAGGGTGGAGGATTTTTCCGGGTGGAATTGCACCGCCATCACATTATCCTTGGCGATCGCCGCTGCGATGGTTTGACTGCCGTGGGTGGTACTAGCGGCAATTACCTGGGGATCAAGGGGAGCCATGTAGTAGGAGTGGACGAAGTAAACTTGGGGTTCCGGGGGTAAATCTTGCCAGAGACATAAATCCGGTTGGTTAAACTGCAATCCATTCCAGCCCATGTGGGGAATGGTCAGTCCCGGCTCGGAACGGAAATGTTTCACTTGTCCGGGAATAATGCCCAGCCCCGTTTCCTGGCCTTCTTCAGAACTGTCAAATAGCAGTTGGGAACCTAAACAAATGCCCAAAAAAGGAATTCCCTTGGCGATCGCCGTTTTGAGCACCTCTTCCAAACCCCTGGCCCGCAAATGCTGCACCGCTGGATCAAAGGAACCTACCCCCGGCAGGACAATAGCCGTAGCACCGTCGATAACGTGGGCCTGGTCCGTTACCAGGGGATTGCCTCCCACTTTCTCCAAACCCTTACAGACGGAGTGGAGATTGCCCATATCATAATCAACGACGGCGATGTAACCCATGGGAAAAAAGACGCAAAGTAGGACAGAGTTAGACCATTGATGATCGGACCTAACCCCCGTCTAGCCATTGTACGCAAAGTTGACCGCTCCCCAGGACGGACTAGCAATATCTCTGGGCAGAAGGATCCCGGAAAAAATCTTTGCTAAACCGGGGATCAAGTTCGCCATTGGGCAATTTTGATATTAGAATTCAGCCAACACACCAATTTCACTAATCTGTTGGCATTATTTGAGATTTGAGAACCATGGGGAATGAAAAAGCTAGAGTCGGTATCATTGGCGCGTCGGGCTATGGCGGCATTCAGCTAGTACGTTTATTGTTGGAACATCCCCAGGTGGAATTGACCTACCTAGCGGGGCACAGCAGTGCAGGCAAGCCCTACAGTGATCTTTATCCCCATTTAACCCACCGGGTAAACCTCACCATCGAACCCATTGACCTAGAGGCGATCGCCAGCCGTTGTGATGCGGTGTTCCTTGGTCTGCCCAATGGTTTAGCCTGTGACATGGCCCCGGCATTATTGGCCAAAGGTTGTAAAGTTTTAGATCTGTCGGCGGACTATCGTTTCCGCAATCTTAACACCTACACGGAATGGTACAAAAAGGATCGTCAGGACCAAGCCACCAATAACCAAGCTGTTTACGGCCTGCCGGAATTGTACCGGGATGCTATTAGGGATGCCCAACTAATTGGTTGCCCCGGCTGTTATCCCACCGCCAGTTTACTAGCCCTTTCCCCGTTGCTGAAACAGGGTTTCATTGTGCCCGAAACTGCCATTATTGACGCTAAGTCCGGTACTTCCGGGGGAGGTAGAGAGGCAAAAGTTAACATGCTCCTAGCAGAAGCAGAAGGATCTTTGGGGGCCTACGGAGTAGCTAAACACCGCCATACCCCTGAAATTGAACAGATTGCCAGTGATTTGGCCGGTACGGAGCTAAGGGTACAGTTCACGCCTCACTTGATCCCCATGGTGCGCGGTATCCTAGCCACCGTTTATGCCACCCTGCGGGATCCGGGTTTGGTGCGGGATGATCTGATCACCATTTACAGTGCTTTTTACCGGGCTTCCCCCTTTGTGAAAATTCTGCCCCACGGGGTTTACCCCCAAACGAAATGGGCTTGGGGGACGAATCTTTGCTACATTGGCATCGAAGTGGACCCCCGCACTGGGCGGGTAATTGTCCTTTCCGCCATTGATAATCTGGTCAAAGGCCAGGCAGGGCAGGCAGTGCAATGCTTAAACCTCATGATGGGTTGGGAAGAATCCTTAGGCTTGCCCCAACTGGCTTTTTATCCCTAGTTATTCGGTTGGAAAAACATCCCAATCTGAGCCAATTGCCATCAAAGTAAAACTCCCCCAGGGTCTTAGTTCTGGAGGAGTTATTTTTTTCCGAGTCATTAACCCGGCTTTATTTTTTCAAACAGGCTATCTGAATCAATGTTTACTGTTGGCGATCACTATAGGCAGGACGACGGCCACCGCTGGAGCGACGGGGTTTGCCCGGTTTACCTTGGTAACCACCCCCACTTTTGTTCTGGCCACCGCCAGCATTGCGGCCACGACGGAGAACGGGCTTGTTGAAATCAACTTCCGGCACTTCCCAATCGGATTTCATCCAATGGGGACAGCTCTGGTCATAGATCATCTGTAAAGCAGCAGCGGCGATCGCCTGGGCATCGTACTCATCGCTCAATTCCCGCACTAAAGGAAGGAAGGAGGCCATCCGCTCACCGGTCAGGGCTTCCTTGAGTTGTTCCTGCAGTTTTTCAATCCGCTTGGCTTCCACCTGCGAACGGTTAGGAATGGTACAAACTTCAATTTGTTGTTTCAGACGGTTTTCGATGGATCGCAGTAAACGACGGTCAATGGGTTCCACCAAGGCGATCGCCTTACCAGTCTTACCAGCCCGACCGGTGCGGCCAATGCGGTGAATGTAGGTTTCAGCGTTATCGGGTAAATCAAAGTTGACCACATGGCTGAGGTTATTCACATCTAAACCCCGGGCGGCGATGTCCGTGGCCACCACCAGCTTAATTTTGCCATCCCGGAAACGGTGCACCAAACGCTCCCGTTGGGATTGGCTCAGGTTGCCGTGGTACTCATCCACGCTATGGCCCGCTTCTTGCAAACGACTGGTGAGGTCTGCGGCGGTTTGTTTAGTACGAACAAAAATAATGGCGGATTCGGGATCTTCCATTTCCAGAATCGGTTGTAGCGCTTTAGCCTTAGACCAACCGCGGGGCACGTGATAAAGCTGCTGCTCAATGCGGGTGGGGGTGGATTGGGTCTGTTTAACGGTCACCAGGGCGGGATCATTTAAAAATTGGTTGACCAATTCTTTGATTTCCCGGGGCATGGTGGCAGAAAAACAAGCGGTCTGCCTGGTGGGGGGAGTTTTACGCAGAATGGTTTTCACATCGTCAATGAAGCCCATGCTCAGCATTTCGTCCGCTTCATCCAGCACCACCCATTGGATGGTTTCTAATTTAAGTTTTTTGCGGTCAATTAGGTCAATCACCCGTCCAGGGGTGCCCACCACAATTTGCACACCCCGTTCTAGGCTGCGAATTTGCCGCTCGATGGATTGACCACCGTACACATTCAAAATAAATAGACGGCGCTCGTGGGAAAAGTCCTTCATTGCTTCCGCCACCTGCTGGGCCAATTCCCGGGTGGGGGTCAAAATTAAGGCTTGCAAGTCCCCCTCTGGGTCAATGCGGTCCATCAAAGGTAGGGCAAAGGCGGCGGTTTTCCCCGTGCCGGTTTGGGATTGGGCCAGCATGTCCCGGCCGCTCAAAAGCAGGGGAATGGCTTCAGTTTGAATTTGGGTGGGAGCCTCAAAGCCAATGTCGGCCAAGAGTTGACAACGTTTTTCAGAAAGACCAAGGTCAGCGAAGGTACTAGTCAAAGTATTAGTCATGGAAAAGTTAAATAATTTCGGATAACAAAAGACGGTTTAGTGGGCAAATAATTAAGGATTAAAAAGTTTGCGGGAATGGCTGGGAACCAACCGTCAATAACACAGCCAGTCCATCCCCTTAGTTCAATAGCTAAAAAACCTTAGCCTCCTCGGCGGTCATACCGTACAGGTCATAATCGTCGGTGGCAGTGATCACGACCGGGACGATTTCATTCAAATTGGCATTGCCCTTGACATAGACTAATCCGTCCACCTCTGGAGCAAAGCGGGTTGATCGGCCGATGAATTCCCCAGTGCTGGGATTTTCCTGCTCGATCAGCACATCCAGGGTCTGCCCCAAACAAGCGGCATTTTTCTGGGCGGAAATGGGCTGTTGCAGAGCCATTAACCGATCCCGGCGATCGCCCATTACTTCTTCGGGCACAGCATTGGGCAGATCAAAGGCGGCGGTGCCTTCCTCTGGGGAAAAAGTAAACACTCCCACATGGTCAAATTGATGGCGTTGGACAAAGTCTAGCAAATGCCCAAAATGTTCCTCGGTTTCCCCAGGAAAACCAACAATGAAGGTGGTACGTAGCACAGCGTCGGGAAGGGCAGTTTTTAGTCTAGTGATGATGTCGTCGTTGACTTGGCCCTGCCAGGGGCGATTCATGGCTCTGAGAATGTCGGGATGGGAATGTTGCAGGGGTAAATCCAAATAGGGGAGGACGTTGGGAGTATCCCGAATTGCCTCAATTACTTTGGGGGTCAATCCGGTGGGATAGGCGTAGTGAATACGAATCCAAGGAATATCGACTTTACCCAGGGCCTGTAATAGTTCTGCCAGTTTCGGCTCCCCATACAGATCCAATCCATAATTGGTGGTGATTTGGGAGATGAGAATTAATTCCTTTACCCCTTGGCTAGCCAGTTGTTCGGCTTCCGCCACAATAGATTCAATCGGGCGAGACCGTTGTTTGCCCCGTAGTTGAGGGATGATGCAAAAAGCACAGCGATAATCACAGCCTTCCGCCACCCGCAGATAGGCGATCGCCTCGTTGGTGGTGCGATAACGTGGCAAATTTTCGTCGGCTATGAAACTGGGATTGGGGGAAATGGCTTTAACTCGCTGACCCTGTTCCGTGCGTCGAATAATATCAACAATATTTTGGTAATCCCCGGTGCCCACCACGGCCACCGCTTCGGGAATTTCTTCTAAAAGTTGCTCCTGGAAATGCTGGGCCAGGCAACCGGAAATAACGATTTTCTTCTTTGCTTCCGCTAGTTCTACTAAGGTTCTCACCGACTCCTGGCGAGCATCCTGGATAAAACTACAGGTATTAACAATGACGTAATCTGCTAATTCTTCATTGGCATCGACTTGGTAACCCGCTTCCACCAGCAGGCCTAACATATGTTCAGAATCAATGCGGTTTTTTTCGCAACCCAAATGGTTGATGGCGATCGTTGGCGTTTGGCCCATAAATTAATTACTAGGGATTAACTGACTATTGACTGAGTTCGAGTCCAAGGGATGTAGGGTAGGGACTAAACCAGGCAATGATCAGCAAATTCTGTAAATACAGCCTGCGGATGGGGAACGGTGGTCAGACCCTTTTTATTTGTAAAGACATTGTAACAGATTTACACCAGAAAACCTGAGGTCGTTTGGTGTAATGTTATACATTTCCTGACATTACTCCCAATATTCTCCTACTCTGACGTTGAAAATGCCCACAGAAAAGTCGCCTTAATCCAGCAATAGATAGAAATATGGCGAAAAATTCCCCCATTAGTCCCATTGAGGAAATGGAGGAGGTTCTGAGCAAAAAAGTTTAAATAAATAATAATTTTCTAACCAAAACGATAGCCAAAGCCCCGCACTGTGACTAAATATTCCGGCTGACTGGGGTCCTGTTCCAGCTTTTCCCGTAGCCAGCGGATATGGACATCCACCGTTTTGCTGTCTCCCATAAAATCAATGCCCCAAATATGTTCAATTAACTGTTCCCTAGACCAGACTCGACGGGGATAGCTCATGAACAATTCCAATAGGCGAAATTCCTTCGGGGCCAAACTCACTTCTTCTCCCCGCATTAACACCCGACACTCCTGGGGATAAAGCACCAAATCCCTAAATTTGCGGAATGGGGCAATGTTATTACCAGCCAAGCCCTGGCGACGGATCATGGCGCGGCAACGGGCCACCAATTCCTTCAGGCTAAAGGGCTTAGTGATGTAGTCATCGGCCCCCACTTCCAAGCCAGTTACTTTTTCCATTTCACTGCCTTTGGCACTGACAATTAAAATCGGGGTATTATCGCCACCAAAGCGCAAACTACGACATACATCTAAGCCGTTTACCTGGGGAAGCATGATGTCCAGAATGATCAGGTCTACGGCGGCCTGACCGGGGTCTTCGCTAAATTCTTGCAACAGAGCTAAGGCATCACGTCCATCGTCCACCGCATAAACTTCATAACCTTCTTCCTGCAGTGATAGGACAATGGTTTCACGAATGGAAACCTCGTCTTCAACGACCAAAATACGATGGCTGGGGGGAATTTCCTGGTGTTGCAGACTATGGGGGGGGGCTTCTAGCGTTGCCATTGGGAAACCTACTAGATGGTATTTAACCAACATATAACACAGAACATTGATGTTAACAGCAAACTTTTTGGCAAAATAATGACATGGTGAAAAAAGCTAATCTCCGCTAGGGCTGGAAATTGGGCACGAAAAAAATTCCCCCGTTTGCTATTGAGGGAAAATCGTTGAATTGGCAAAGCCTAGATAGGAAATGGAAATTGGTTAAGTTTTGCCCCCTAGAATTTGCCGAAGCCTTCATCTACTAAGTTGGGATTATTTTGATAGGCGGCCACCGCTAGGCGATCGCACCGCTCATTTTCCTTATTGCCAGCGTGGGCTTTGACCCACTGGAATGTAACTTGATGTTTTTCGCACAGCGTTAACATCGTTTCCCACAGGTCGGGGTTTTTGGCCTTTTCCTTGGCATTCCTTTGCCATCCGTTGGCTTTCCATTTCTTGGCCCAACCCTTGCTCATGGCATCGACCATATAGCGGGAATCGGTATAGAGCAACACTTGGGACGGTTCTTGTAAATGACTCAAGGCGGCGATCGCCCCCATAATTTCCATGCGATTATTGGTGGTCATTTTATAACCGGCGGACAATTCCTCCCGACGACCATCACCGTAGAGAATCACTGCGCCATAGCCACCAGGGCCAGGATTCATGGAGCAGGCACCATCGGTGTAGAGAGTTACGGAATTGGGGGTAGAGGCCATGGACAAATTCAGCAAGGTTAGGGTTAATGGGAAAATCAGCGCTGGTCAAGCTGGGATCATAAGCAGGATGGAAAATCAGAGTGAACGAAGAGCGTTTTGCCGACACGAAACTAATGCGCCTACAACTTTGTTTATACCTGCTTCCCGTAGTGGGCATATTACCGTCCCTCTGGCAGTTACGCCAACCAGACCAACCTAACTGGGGCGACAATCAGCATCACCGTCAACGTCGCCGTTTAAGTCGTCGGTCATTGCAATTAACCCTAGGTTGGCTCTGCCTGTACCTATTACTCTGGGGGACTGGCCAGGGCGCGGGGGAATTGGCCGCATTTAGACTAATGTACCTAAATGGTCTGATCACCACCGGTTATTTCCTGGTGTGTTTGCTGTGGATGGGCAGAATTTTTTTCCAGCCTTTGCCATCCACTAAGAATTGAGAGTTCCCTCGTTCAAGGGCTTGGGATTTCTGCTTCACCGGGTTTATCTAGTCTTGGCTGTTCTGTGTTCTATGAGCCGAACAAAGCAATGGTTTTTGGGTTACCAGGGGTCAATCACAGATTTAAACGGATTAAATTTTTTCCCCTCCGGGACGTTAGCTTCTTCTTCTGCAATAAAGGTTTCCTCCCCGGCATTGAAGGGGGCAGCGGCAGGTTGGCCCAATTGATCGTCAATTAATAATTCTTCAATTTGATCAAAACCTTCCATAACGGTTACGGCTTGTTCATGTCTGTCCCTAGCCTTGGGCCTTTTGTGGGCAGATAAATCCTCCAGGGCCTGCAATTCTGCCATGAGGTCTAAGTTGGGGCCAGCAGCCGATGGGGAATGATGATCGCCAGCCCGGGTACGGTGAGCAGAAGGGCGATCGCCAGCCATTTTTTTCAAATCCGCCAGGGCACGGTTAAGCTCCTGCACAGATTTTTCCAGTTGTTGCAGACGTTGCCACCATTGGTCATCGGAGAACATAGTTTCCCCTGGGATGGTTTGAGTTGCGGGGGGAGTCATTGGTGATGATTGTGCACTAATAGCTTCAGGGGGGGACGATCGGGGCGATAGTTGCCGGGGCAATTGGGGAAAAAGTCTGGTCACTTCTTCGAGGGTGGTGACTCCCTGACTCACTAGGGTGATCGCCTGGCGAGCGGGACTAGCAATGCCAGCTTGACTTAAACCATTGATAATTTCTGCGTGGGAACAGGGGCTACTGACTAACTGTTGGAGCTCAGGAGTAATGGCCACGACCTCAAATATCCCCGTCATGCCAGAGTAACCAAGGCCATGGCACTGACGACAGAGACGACTTTTGATCATGGGTTGGGCCATCAACTCCATACTCAAACTGTTAGCCCGATAAATAGTTCCCGGAGGCAGACCAAAACGTTGTTGCTCTTCCGGTGTCACTTCCCCCCTCAAACGACAGGCTGGACAGACCCGTCGCACTGGCCGCTGGGAAACAATGCCCTTCAGGTGTTGCCCCAATACCGCTGGTTCAAACCATTGCTGCAGTTGGGCGATCGCCGAGGGCACATCTTTGGCAATGACAGAGGTGAAAACTAAATGGCCTTGGTTGAGGACTTGGGTCAAAATTTGGGCTGTTTCCTGATCCTCCAAGGGATCCACTGCCATCACTGCGGGCCATTGATCCTGGAGGGACTGCACTGCCTTTTCGCTGGTAAAGTCCTTTTGGGGGTTTACTTCTAGCTGATTAATGTTTTCATAAACATGGACAAGGGGATCGGACACCAAGGCAACGGAGCGATTCTGGTCCAACTGCTGTCCCAAAAAAGCTTCCATGGTAGTGGTTTTGCCGCCATAGGCCGCCCCAATTACCACCACTAAACCTTGGGATTCCTGGGCTAATCTTTGTAAACTTTCCTGGCTCTGGCGATCGCCACAAAGTTGGGCAAAATCAGGTAATTTTTCTAGGTGAGGAACCACCCGTACCAGTATTTTTTCACCGTAAAAACTGGGCAGAATATTGACGTAGAAAAATACTGACTGGCCATTATAACTTTTGCGGATGCGGGCCTTTTGGGGGATGTTGGTCTGGCTGGTGTCCAAATGGGCCATGGTTTTCACCCTGGCGACCAATTTGGGGCCTAACTCCCTAGGCAGGGGTTCAAGCAACATCCGGAGATTACCACCCTGACGAATCTGCACCAGCACCCGATTATCCTGGGGGTCAATGTGAATTTCGCTGGCCCCTTCCCGCAACCCAAGGATGAGAATTTTATTAGCTAATTTAACTTCTGGCCCTTCGGATTTGGCCTCTGGATTAGAATCATTTGTATTTTCGGCTATGGCACTGACCGGCGGGGGAGCAACCGGGGGAGTATTCTGCAGAGCTGCGATTTGTTGCGGTAAATCCTCAATAATTTCCGTTACTTCCACCACCGTTGCTTTGCCATCGTAGGGATCTTCACTAATCTCAGTTTGGCGGTGGGCGTTCAGGGCGGCCTGCACTTCCGGATCGTGGTAAAGCTGATCGATTAAATTATCAAAATCATCCTTGGTCACCCCCCGCCGCCGCAGGGTAAGCCGATGGGGCGCTAGTTGTCGTTGTAAAAATTGACTTGCTTCCGGGTCGCTGGGGTCCACCATCACCACTAACAAAGCCCCCGGATTTTCCCGGTAATGGAGGGGTAAAAAACCATACTGACGGCAGATGGGCAAAGGAAAGTAACGGTTCAGTAAACTGGCGATCGCCTCGGTGTTGGCCAGGGTCGTTAACTGATGTTGGTCAAAAAACTTCACCCCATGGATCACCGAAAGGGCAAACCGTTGCTGAGCTTGGTACTGGCGATGTAGTTCATCGGGCAAAGATTCCCCCAATATTGTTTCCACCAAAGTCGGCAGAGCAATGCCGGTGCGACGCGCCTCCATTAAAGCCTGATGAATTTGGGAAAGGGAAAGATAACCCGCTTCAATGAGGGCTTGTTCAAAAGGGGAGAGGCTAAATTCGGGGGAATCGGAGGAAAAGACCATGGCAGGGGCGACCGAGATAACAGTTCAGCAAACAACAACAGTGATGAGTAGTGCTAATTTCAGAATGCCTCAAGGGAGCAAAATCCTATCAAAATTGCGCTAAATACCCAAGGCTGACAATTTTTCCTACTAAACTTAGTACTTTCCCCTAGTTTAAGCAATGGTTGGCCGACTGGGGTCAATTTGTTCGGTTAAATCCCCTAATCCCAGGGATTACGAAAATCACAGCAATGGGGACAAACGGGGGGAAAAGTAACGGGCGGCGGAGGTACAGGTTTCCAAGACTTCCACGGAATGTAACCCCGGTACCCCAGCTTCTTCTAATTTGGCAAAGATCCAAGCGGCGATCGCCTCACTGGTGGGGCTTTCCAAACCAAGACTGTCGTTGAGGTAATAATGGTCGAGGTGATTTTTCACCAAGGGGTCCAAATGGGCTTTGAGCACACTAAAGTCCATCACCATGCCCGTTTCTGAACCAGTGGTTTTCAGGCGATCGCTGGCCACGTAAACCCGGCCCCGAAAACTATGGCCATGTAAGCGTCGACATTTCCCTTCGTGGTGGGGCAATTGATGGGCCGCCTCAAAGGAAAACTCCTTATAAATAATCCACATAAAAATCTCAAATCACTGTCTACTCACCCTAGGATGAGGGAAAATCGTCCCCAGTGACCAAACGCTGACCCCTTTAACATTAGCCAATTTTTGCCTCCCTCGATTAAGATTAGGAACTATATTTTGGCCCCTGCCACTTTTTTATGGCAATGGGAGTCCCTAAAAGTCGAAGCTAGATTTTTTGGCTGCTTCAGGCTTTGAAAATGAGGATTTACTATGTCTGAATGGGTTGAACAGCGTTTACAGTCCCTTGCCAAGGCTTTCGATCAATCCTATTGCGGAGCCATTGAGGCCGTGGTAGATCTGATTTGCCAAAGATTCCAGGCGGGTAATAAATTGCTCATCTGCGGTAACGGGGGATCCGCCGCCGATGCCCAACACCTGGCCGCTGAATTTGTCGGCCGTTTCCATTTCAACCGCCAAGCCCTACCGGCGATCGCCTTGACCGCCAACAGTTCCATCCTCACGTCTGTCAGCAACGATTACACCTACGATATTGTTTTTTCCCGTCAAGTGGAAGCTTTGGGCCAACCGGGGGATATTCTTTGGGGTTTGTCCACTTCGGGTAAATCCACCAATGTGCTCCATGCGCTGAAATGTGCCAAGGATAAGGGTTTACACACCATCGGCATGGCTGGTAATAACGGTGGTTTGTTCCAGGAATTTGCTGACTATCCCCTCTTCGTCGCCGACAAAAACACTCCCTGCATCCAAGAAGTGCATTTGATGACCTACCATCACATCTGTGAACAGGTGGAATCCCGTCTCTTCGCCCAAAAGTCTGTGGGAATCAAAGTCTAGTTGAAAGGGTGATCAAATTTAGTTCGATGGGGGGTAGGACTGCGTCCCCGTCCTGTAGGATACTAAAGCCATTTTTAATCTAGCCAAATAAATATTCACACCGATAACCTTGAGTGCCCTCCGCAAAGCCCTGTTCCTCGACCGTGACGGCGTCATCATTGACTATATTCCCTACCTTGGTAAACCGGAGCAAGTGCAGTTACCGGCCGGTGCCGGGGAAGCTTTAACCCAGTGGCAAAAAGCAGGATATTTATTAATTGTGATCACCAATCAGGCGGGCATTGGCCGGGGTTATTTTGACCACGGTGACGTGGCGGCGGTCCATACCAAAATCCGACAAGAGTACGGCAAAGAGGGAGTAAAGTTCACCGATTTTTTCCTTTGCCCCCACCATCCAGAGGACGGTTGTGATTGCCGTAAACCTTCCCCCGAAATGTTGTTGCGGGCGGCGGAGCAGTACCAAATTTCTCTCCAGGAATCCTACTTTATTGGCGATGCCCCCAGTGACGTGGGAGCAGCCATTGCGGCCGGTTGTCAGCCAGTGGTGCTAATGACAGGGCGGGGTGAGGAAACTTGCCAACAGTTGGATAAGTTTAGGTTGCAATTAGCTGGGCCAATTCCCGTCTTTGCCAATCTGGGGGAAACTGTTAGTCTGCTGGCTTCCCTTTCAAGCAAATGAACTCTGACCATTCTCGGGATCAACCCCTATTTATTTCTCTCATACCCCATCTGATGGGAGGGAAAGGCCATATTGTGCCTTACCACGGGGCGGTACGGCGATCGGTAGAGTATTTGGGGTGGCAGTATCAAGCTTGGGTGCCCCAGGATGCGGATCCAAATTTAGAAGAAATTGGCGATCGCCTCCATCGAATTCTTCTGCCGGAGGATTTGGAAGCGGAGGGGAGCATGGTGGCAAAAATAACCCGTCTTCCCCAAGCCATGCAATGTAGTGATGTTTTAGCTCAACAATTGCAATCTTTGTTAACCAATGGGGAAAGTAGACCAGTTATTCTATTTTTAGAACGGTTCATCCATCTCCAACTGTTTGCTATCTGGTGGGGACTACGGCAATTATCTCCCGAAGCCCGAAGCCGATTGCATTTTTGGATCCTCTACCGTCGGGACGTGCATCTAGACCAAACCCGTTCTATTTACCATTGGCTCCACCAACGCTTACGGAAATTATTACCCCCACCCCAATGCCAATTTTTAACCGATAGTGAACCCCTCGGGCGATCGCTCCAGGATTATTTTGGCCAACCATTCACCGTGATGCCCATTCCCCACACGGATTTTGCTGAAGTTGTACCTTTATTTACAGAAGCTGATCCCATTCTTTGCTGGTGGCCCGGTGCCCCTCGGGAAGAAAAAGGTTGGTCGGTGATGCGTCATTTGGTTTCATTGCCCCGGCCTAATTCACCTAGGCTCCAACTAATTGCGGCGGCGGCTTCCGGATTAAAAAGTGACAGTGAAGGAATTGAAGTTCATTTAATTGGCGATCGCCTGACTAGGGAAGAATACGCCGGTTGGTTAAATAAAGCCCAAATTATTCTCTTACCCTACGATCCAGAAGCTTATGCAGAAAGGACTTCCGGCATTTTCACCGAAGCCATCATCGCAGAAAGAATACCGTTAGTATCTCCGGGCACCTGGATGGCCAGGGAATTAAACCAGTACGACCTCGACAGTTTAGTAGTGGATTGGCAAGCCCAATCCCTAGTATGGGCAGAAATTGACCAAAAGTTGGCCGATTCAAGCATCCATCAGCAATTAGCAGCCATGGCCCAAGCTTACCGTCGGCACCACAGCCTAGAAAGTTATGCCAAAACCCTGCAAGAAATCTGGCTTTCCCGGCATAATGGAAACATGGAAGTTAACAATATGTAACATTCCGTCTCCAATTTTTCATCTTTCTAGGCAGATCCATCCATGCGCGTAATTCTGATGACAGGTAAAGGGGGGGTTGGTAAAACCTCCGTTGCGGCGGCCACCGGTCTCCGTTGTGCGGAATTAGGCCATAAGACCCTAGTTCTGAGTACCGACCCTGCCCATTCCCTCGCTGACAGTTTTGATCTGGAGTTGGGCCATGAGCCTCGCCTGGTGAAGGAGAATCTTTGGGGAGCAGAATTGGATGCTTTGATGGAGTTGGAAGGCAACTGGGGCGCAGTTAAGCGTTACATTACCCAGGTATTACAGGCCCGGGGGCTAGATGGAGTACAGGCGGAGGAACTGGCCATTC
Source organism: Synechocystis sp. FACHB-908 (assembly GCF_014698595.1). Lineage (NCBI taxonomy): Bacteria > Bacillati > Cyanobacteriota > Cyanophyceae > Synechococcales > Merismopediaceae > Synechocystis > Synechocystis sp. FACHB-908. Next base: position 44,160 of record NZ_JACJTH010000011.1, read on the forward strand.
TCCCTGGCATGGATGAAATTTTTGGTCTGGTGCGGATGAAACGCCACTATGACGAAGCTGATTATGATGTACTGATTATCGATTCTGCTCCCACAGGTACTGCCCTACGTCTGCTCAGTTTGCCGGAAGTGGGGGGGTGGTATATGCGACGTTTTTATAAGCCTTTACAGGGGATGTCCGTGGCCCTCAGACCATTGGTGGAACCCCTATTTAGACCGATCGCCGGTTTTTCTTTGCCCGACAAGGAAGTGATGGATGCTCCCTACGAATTTTATGAGCAAATTGAAGCCCTGGAAAAAGTGTTAACAGATAACACGCAGACTTCCGTACGTTTGGTGACCAACCCAGAAAAGATGGTGTTGAAGGAATCATTGCGGGCCCATGCCTACCTAAGTTTGTACAATGTATCCACGGATTTAGTCATTGCTAACCGGATTTTGCCCGAAACCATTGATGATCCCTTCTTCCAACGGTGGAAAAGTAACCAACAGGTCTATAAACAAGAAATTTATGACAATTTCCATCCTCTGCCGGTGAAGGAAGCGCCCCTATTCTCGGAAGAAATGTGTGGCTTAGCAGCTTTGGAAAGACTGAAGGACACTTTGTACAAAGATGAAGATCCTTCCCAGGTTTACTACAAGGAAAACACCATTAACATTGTTCAGGGCAGCAACAATGATTACAGTTTAGAACTTTATTTACCAGGTATTCCCAAAGAGCAAATTCAACTAAATAAAACTGGCGATGAGTTAAATGTTCGTATCGGTAACCATCGCCGCAACTTGGTTCTGCCCCAGGCTTTGGCGGCCCTAAGTCCCGCTGGAGCAAAAATGGAGGATGATTACCTCAAAATTAGGTTTGCTGAGGCAGTTAAACGGTAAAGTCGTCATCACTAAAGAAGCGAATGGTTGCTTGCAAAGATTGTAAAAATAGGTCAATTTCTTCTTTGGTGTTGTAGAAATACAGACTGGCCCTAGCACTGCCGGAAGCGTCAAACAATCGGTGCAACGGTTGGGTGCAATGGTGCCCGGAACGGATGGCGATACCGTCTTGATCCACCATGGTGGCCACGTCGCTGGCGTGGAGTCCCGCCACGTTAAAGGACGCTAAAGCGGCCCGATCGCCGTGTTTGGGATTGGGGCCGTAAAGTCGCAGTTGGGGAATTTGCCCCAAGCCTTGCCAGAGGTAATGGGTTAATTCCACTTCATAGTTATGAATATTTTCCATCCCTAAGTCGGTTAAATAATCCACTGCCGCTCCTAAGGCGATCGCCTCGGCAATGGCCGGGGTCCCCGCTTCAAATTTGTGGGGCAACTCTCCAGTGGTGAAATGATCAAAAAAGACTTCAGCAATCATTTCGCCGCCGCCAAAAAAGGGAGGCATGGCTTCTAAGATTTCTTCTTTGCCGTAAAGGAACCCAATGCCCGTGGGAGCGCACATTTTGTGACCACTGGCCACTAACCAATCACAATCAATTAGTTGTACGTCCAGAGGGTAATGAGGCGCACTTTGGCAGGCGTCAACTAACACTTTAGCCCCAGCTTGGTGGGCTAATTGGGCAATTTCTTCCGCCGGGTTAACGCAGCCCAAGGTGTTAGAAATGTGAACAACAGTGACCAACTTAGTCTTTTCAGAAAGTAGAGTTTTAAAATGTTCTAAATCAAAGCTTTCTTGCTCGTCTAATTGGACAAATTTTAGTACAGCCCCGGTTTTGGCCGCCACCATTTGCCAAGGCACTAAATTGCTGTGATGTTCCATCACGGTGGTAATGATTTCATCCCCTGCTTTGAGATTATTCATCCCCCAGCTATAGGCCACCAAATTAATCGCTTCCGTGGCGTTACGAGTGTAAACAATCTCCCTTGGCGATCGGGCATTAATAAATTTTGCCACTTTATTCCGAACTGCTTCGTAGGCATCAGTAGCCCGCACACTTAGTTGATGGGCTCCCCGGTGAACATTAGCATTATCGTTTTCATAGTAATGCATCAATTTTTCCAGCACAGCCCGGGGTTTTTGGGAGGTGGCGGCATTGTCCAAATACACCAGGGGATGGCCATTAATTTCTTGATTTAAGATGGGAAAATCTTGGCGGACAGTGGCGGCAAGGCTGGGAATTTGGAGAGCAACCATGGCTTAAAAATCAAAGAATACTAAGGCTAACTAAAAAATCAACTAAAATACCGAGTTTGCTGACTGACTAAATAGTCCGACAGGAAACACATTGCCGCAAACGTCCTTGCAAAGAGGCTAAGGGAATTTGATCCAGAATTTCCCCAGCAAAGGCATCAATCAATAAATGGCGAGCATCATAATCATTTAGGCCCCGACTACGGAGATAAAAGACCTCGTCCGCCTCCAACTGGCTAATGGTAGCTCCGTGGGAACATTTAACATTATCAGCGGTGATTTGTAGCTCAGGTTTTGTATTAATACGGGCTTTGGAAGATAACACCAAATTACGGTTTAACTGTTGGGCGTTGGTCAATTGGGCCGCCTGGGGTACTAAAACCTTACCGCTAAAAACTGCCTGGGCATATTCATCCACAATACATTTATGGAGTTGATTGGTTGCCCCATGGGGATGGTTTAAAGCTATGGTACTGTGGGTGTCGCTCACCTGCCGTCCCGCCAGGATAGTTAAGGCCAAAAATTCAGTTTTCGTGGCTTCTTCCTGCTGTGTCATTTGCAAATTATGACGGGATAATTTTGCGCCTAAGTTAACATCAATTAATCGGTAACGACTTTGTTTCCCCTGGGCGATCGCCGTGGTGGCAATGTGGAAGCTATCACCGGAGTCCCGTTGGTTACGGATATGGGTAACCTGGGCATTTTCCCCTAAATAAATTTCGCTGACGATGTTGTTAAAGTAGGGCTGTTGCTGCGGGCGATCCGTGCAATTGGTGCTGATCGCTCCGTAGGACTCGGCGATGGTTACTTGGGCGTTATTTTCTACTACCACTAACAAACGGGGTTGCACCATGATAGGGGTTGGATCAACCACCGTTAAAAACAGTAAGTGGATGGGACTTTTCAGTTCAGTATTGGCGGGAATCCAGACTACCGCACTATCTGTCATCCCGGCAGTATTAAGGTTACTAAAAACTTCGTTACCGTCCGTTTTTTGCCCCAAATAGTTGGCTAACTGCTCCCTTTGATGGGCGGCAAGATTAGTCCAGGATTGACAAGTAATGGCGCTGGGTAAATCATTAGTATTCGACAACTCTGGAGTAAAAAAGCCATTGATAAATACCAGGCGACTTTGATGGGCTTCCGGTAAGTAGAAATTTTCCGCCGCCGCCACATCCAGACTAACTTTACCAGCGGCCACAAAATCAATTGCTTTTAGCTCGCTTAAATCCGTAAATTGCCATTCCTCATCCCGCTTATGGGGCAACCGCAAACTACCCAACAAATCGGCTGCTCCCTGTCGTTTATTCACCAAAATGGAGTCCTCCGTCCCGGAGACCATGGCTTGCTCCTTAAGGGCTTGCAGTTCTTTGTCTATCTCTGTTTGGTGAACTTTTTGAGTCAGGGCATCGGCTAAAATCGCGGCGGTCATGGGCAGTATCCTTGGAGATGGGCAAAGTGGATTAGTTTAGTTAGTGCAGTAGCTCAAATTGTCTCAATAATGCCTGGCGATCGGCCAACTTGCCTAGCAGAATGGAAAATAACGCAACCAAGCTGAAACAGAAGTTTAAATGGGAGCCAAAACCTGTTCATCGAGGAAATCGTACCCCTTCTCTTCCAATTCCAGGGCTAACTCCTTGCCTCCACTCATGACAATTTTACCGTCATACATCACATGGATATGGTCAGGAATAATGTAATTTAACAAGCGTTGGTAGTGGGTAATAACCAAGGTGGCATTGTCAGGATTTTTAAGAAAATTGACCCCCTCAGAGACAATGCGGAGGGCATCAATATCCAACCCCGAATCAATTTCATCAAGGATGGATAAAGTTGGCTCTAGGATTGCCATTTGCAAAATTTCATTGCGCTTCTTTTCTCCTCCAGAAAATCCTTCATTTAAGCTCCTTTCTAGAAAAGCGGGATTCATTTTCACCACGTCTAACTTTTCTTGAATTAGATCTTCAAAATCAAAGGTGTCTAATTCTTCTAAACCTAAATGTTTGCGTTTAGCATTATAGGCAATGCGGAGGAAATCTAAATTGCTTACGCCAGGAATTTCCAAAGGATATTGGAAGGCAAGAAAAATTCCCGCTAAGGCCCGCTCATGGGGTTCCAAAGCTGATAAATCTTGCCCCTGGTAGATAATTTCACCGCCAGTAATTTCATAGTCGGGATGCCCAGTAATTACTTTAGAAAGAGTACTTTTACCAGAACCGTTGCGTCCCATAATGGCGTGGACTTCCCCTGCTTTAATTTCTAGGTTAACTCCTTTGAGAATTTGATTTCCATCAACAGAGGCAGTGAGATTTTTAATGGAAAGAATAGTCTGGCTCATAAACGTATCAGAAATAACTTAATGAAAGATAGCTTGGTGAAGAATGAAAAAATCTAGGTTCTACTCTGGCTAGAATAGTTAATTATTCAGGAGAAAAATAGGTCAAACTTAAACCTAGCAGTTACCCCCCTTCGACAATTATTAACCCACAGTACCTTCTAGTTTGAGACTCAGTAATTTATCAGCCTCCGCCGCAAATTCCATGGGTAATTCGTTTAGCACATCCTTACAGAAACCGCTGACTAGCATGGACACCGCATCTTCCTCAGAAATTCCCCGTTGGGCAAAGTAAAAGAGTTGATCCTCGCCAATTTTGGAAGTGGAAGCTTCATGTTCTACTTTGGCGGTATTATTGTCCACTTGAATATAGGGAAAAGTATTAGCCGCTGCCCGATCGCCAATGAGCATGGAATCACACTGGGAATAATTGCGAGCGCCCTGGGCTTTAGGTCCCATTTTCACCAAACCCCGGTAACTGTTGGCGGAATTACCAGCGGAAATGCCTTTGGAAATAATGATACTACGGGTATTTTTACCGATGTGAATCATTTTAGTTCCCGTATCAGCTTGCTGTTTGTTGTTAGTTAAAGCAATAGAGTAGAATTCCCCGACGGAATTATCCCCAACTAGCACACAACTGGGGTATTTCCAGGTAATGGCGGAACCGGTTTCTACTTGGGTCCAGGAAATTTTGGAATTAACTCCTTTACATAGACCCCGTTTAGTCACAAAGTTGTAAATTCCGCCCTTGCCATTTTCGTCCCCAGCGTACCAGTTTTGTACGGTGGAATATTTAATGTCAGCATTATCTAGAGCTACCAATTCCACCACCGCCGCATGAAGTTGATTGGTGTCATACATGGGCGCAGTACAACCTTCCAAATAGCTAACGGAAGCCCCTTCTTCGGCAATAATTAATGTCCGCTCAAACTGCCCCGTATCCCCATTATTAATGCGGAAATAGGTGGACAATTCCATGGGACACTTCACCCCTTTGGGAATAAAAACAAAGGAACCGTCACTAAATACAGCAGAGTTTAAGGCGGCAAAGAAGTTGTCGGCGGTGGGCACCACACTGCCCAAATATTTTTGCACCAGGTCGGGATGTTCCTGCAATGCTTCAGAAATAGAACAGAAAATTACCCCGTCTTCCGCTAGCTTTTCCTTAAAAGTTGTGCCAATGGAAACACTGTCAAAAATGGCATCTACCGCCACATTACTTAAACGTTTTTGCTCCGATAGGGGAATCCCTAATTTTTCAAAGGTTTCCAACAAAGCTGGGTCCACTTCATCTAAGCTTTCTAGTTTTTTCTTACTTTGCTTAGGGGCGGAGTAGTAAATAATATCTTGGTAATCAATGGGGGGATAATGCACCGCCGGCCAAGTGGGTTCCGCCATGGTCAGCCAATGCCGGTAGGCCCGGAGGCGAAAATCCAACATGAATTCGGGTTCATTTTTCTTAGCAGAAATGAGTCGCACCACGTCTTCACTCAGACCACGGGGGATAGCATCCGCTTCAATGTTGGTGACAAAGCCATATTTGTAGGGTTGGTTGACCAGGTTTTTAACAGTGGTGGAACTCATCGAATGCAGTGTTCTCCGGGGAATTCAGATAGGGAACTGCCCAAGGCAAGGTAGATTGGCAGTGGGACGAAATAAATCTCAAGGAGCGAAACTAAAACAACAGGTAAGTTGTTTTAATCTATTCTAGAATAGATTAGCAACCCGATTGTTGTCAAAGTGCCAAGGTCGGTGCTCCTACGGGAAGTCCCTTGGCCATGGACTAGGGTTAACTAATTGATAATTAGCCGACAATTAATTTAGGTAATCCTGCTTAGCATGGGGGTTGTCCTTTCAGTTTACTGGACTGCCACGCATCGGTTCCAAAATTTCCTTCTCCTGTTGTTGACCATGACCCTCAGTTCTTCCCACTCCACCAAAGAAGATATCCTCTGCTATCTCCTCAAAGAGGGGCAAGGATCGGCGATCGCCATGGCTGAAGAGTTGGGCATTAGTCCCCAGGCCATGCGTAAGCACCTCAAGGATTTAGAAAATGATGGCCTAATTGAGCATCAACAGGAAAGACAGAGCATGGGCAGACCCCAATTTCTCTATCAGTTGAGTAAACAGGGGCGGGAACAATTTCCCCAACGTTACGGTGAATTTGCCCTTTCGTTCATCGACTCCCTGGTGGAAACAGTGGGGGAAGAACAGTTGGGGGCAGTGTTGAAAAAACAATGGCAACGGAAGGCGGAAGCCTATCGCCAACAAATTGGCCAGGGCCCCTTATCCAAAAGGGTACATAAACTGGTGGAGCTACGGCGGCAGGAAGGTTATATGGCGGAAATTCATCCCCTTTCGGTGGAGCAAGCGGAAAAATTTATTTTGTCGGAGCACCACTGTGCGATCGCCGATGTGGCCGAATCCTACCCCACCGTTTGTGGCCATGAGTTGGAAATGTTTGCCGCTATTCTGCCGGACTGTGCCATCGAAAGAACCCATTGGCTTAATGATGGGGAACACACCTGTGGTTATTTGATCCAGTCTAAAACCCCGAACTAACGGGCGGCAGAAAGATTTTTAATCAATTGACGCAGTTGGCTGTCGTTGAATACCTTCATGAGAACGCTAGCTGCCGCCGCTGGGTCTGCTGGAATGAGAACCTGGGCCACTTGGCTAGAGGCCAATTGTTTAAGACCATCGCTGACCCGAATGTTTCCAGGCTTGGCTAACACAAAACAGTCATAGCCCTGTTTAAGATCCTTCAGCACCACCGGGGCCAAGGTACGGTAGGAATGCAATGGATTGGCGATCGCCTGTTTACTGAGGGAGAGCAAATGCTGCCAATTTTCTTGCTTGGGGGCTAGGCGACCCAGACGAGTGCAATATTCCTGAAGTTTTTCCCGAGAAGTGGCCGATGGTTCCTGCTTAAACAACTGCAACATTTTATGTAGCAGGACCTTAATTTCCTCCGGCACATCACTCTCATTGAACGTACCTGTACTGGTGGACTTGGCCGCCATAGTTTGGGTAGAAGTGGCCGTGGCACTGCCCTGGTTGAGGAGATAATTCAGATAATTCTGTAACTCTTCAAACTGATATGCTGCCCCATCCACAATGGAATCTGCCTCTTCTGGCTGAAGTCCAGCGGGACTCTGCAATTTTTCCACCAAATCCTGCAAGACATCGTAGCCGTTGAGGAATAGGGACTCCAATTTTTGATCCACGGGCAATTGATGCTCCTTCAACACCTTGAAGGCATCTTCCAAACGATGGGCCGTTTTTTGGATGCTGGTGTAGCCCAACATGGCCGCCCCCCCTTTAATGGAATGGGCCGCCCGAAACATTTCGTTGACCTGTTCCGAGTCCTGCACCACCTTACCCAAGTCAAGGATGCCCCGTTCCAGGGTTTCCAAATGCTCCTGAGCTTCTTCGATAAAATAGCCGAGGATTTTTTGCTGATCCAAGGTCGTACCCTCAAATTTGGATGGCCACTCCCCTAGCATATACCGCCAGCGAGCTAAAGATAACAATGAACGCAGTAAAAGTTAACTCTAGTCCAAAAAAGGTGCAGCGGGCCGCCTGAGTAGGATGCTTTATTATCTTATACGGCAAATTTTAGCTTCAATGACACTTTTCCCTCAGAAAAATTTTCTGTCAGCAATTTATGACAACAAATCTCCGGGGATAACGAAGTTAATTCTCCACCCCCAAGGGATGGGAACGGGGTACTCCGATCGCCCGGGGAAAATCACTGGGAGTAGGTTTTTCCTTGGTTAGATAGATAAAGTGTCGCTGGGCCCCACTCCAGGGGGTAACGGCTGCCACCGTGGCACTGACTTTGCCCCCCAATAGAGCGCAGGCCCGTTCCAATTGTTCTGCTTCCGCCGCTGACCATTGACCCCGGTAAAGCACCACCGTGCCCCCCACCTTCACCAAAGGTAGGGCATATTCCGCACAGACAACCCCCTCTCCCACGGCCCGAATTAAAGCCAAATCATACTGGGAGCGATGCTGGGGCTGGTTCCCCACAGCTTCCGCCCTGGCCACCAGATAGGCCAAATTAGCTAAGCCCAAACGGTGCCCCAATTCCTCTAGATAGTTAATTTTTTTATGGGTGGAATCCAACAGGGCCACAGACCACTGGGGCCACACCAAGGCCACTGGCAATCCAGGGAATCCTCCCCCAGTGCCAATGTCGATCACCCGAGCTTGGGGGCAATTACGGCTATGGTCCGACAATAAAACCCCCGCCAGGGAATCCCAAAGGTGTTTTTCTAGGAAATCCAGGGGAGCGGTAATGCGGGTCAAATTCAAGCGGGCATTACCGACCAGGACTCCTTGGTAGAGCTTGACCATGGCCTCAATCTGTTCCCCGTCAGGTTGCCAAACCAAACCTGGGGGCCAATTTTCTAACCCCCGACGAAATTCCCCTAAATGCCCCTGGTTTGACGATAGGTCGCGATTATCTTTGTCTAGATTCAATGACACAATAACTTACTTCAGCTTAACGGGAACGGCGGCGGGGGCGATCGCCTCTGGGGGGTTTGGGGCCAGGGGAAGGCGGGAGCACTGGGCTGGGGGTGGCCACGGGGGGACGGTTGGTGATGGTGGCGTTATGTTCAGCGGAATTTTCGTAGAGGATCTGGCGGCTTTGGCTCACACTGCGCATCATTTGCCCTAATTCTCCTTCCAGGCGGCTCAACAGGCGATCGGCATAGGTATCCACATCCCTCTGCATTTCGGTGGCTTCCTGTTCCGTTTGTTTTTGTAGGGCTTCACATTCCTGCACAGTTTGCTGACGAAACTGTTGGATTTCCTGATGGGTAACTTGCTTGATTTGCTCTAGTTCCCCCATGGTCTGTCGCCGTAGGGTGTCGCACTCCTGTTGGGTTTGCCTTTGCAAAGCTTCACATTCCTGTTGCACCTGGCGCTGGAGGGCATCGCAATCCTGTTGAACTTGGGCTTTGTATTGGTCGGCTTCGTATTGGGCCTTTTGGATAATGCCCGATTCATCCTTAATGCGCTGGGCCTCCTGGTGGGCCACTTCAATCATCCGTTGGGCTTCTAACTCCGCCCCCTGCAAAATTTGCTGTTCCCTTTCCAAAATGGCGATCGCCCGATGAACCGCCCCTGGAATAAATTCAGCAATGACATCAATTTGGTCCAGGATTTTTTCCTCATCCACCACACTCCAGGCTGTTAGGGGAATGTGGAAGCTGTCATAGAGTAATTCTTGCAGCTCAGCTAGTTGTTGTTGAATATCAAAATCCACCGTCTGGCCGGGCACAACGGCGCTATTCTCAGTTACTTCAGGATTGGCACTCTCTCGGCGGGTCATAGGGTTATCTAGGCGCTTGACGGGGCAAATAGAACGAAATTTAAAACAGTTTTAACGCAATTTATCTAGGGGGATGGATAGGAAGAGCAAATATCGGCCAAGATTGAGGGGGGAACAAGATGATCCACACTACCACCGAACTTGGCAATTTCTTTGACAATACTACTACTTAAAAAGCTATATTCCTTGGCGGTGGCCAAAAATACGGTTTCCACTCCGTCCCAAAGAGTTTGGTTAGTGTGGGCCATTTGTAGTTCCTTCTCAAAGTCCGACAGGACTCGCAGACCCCGTAGTAATACCGTTGCCTGTTTTTGCTTAGCGTAGTCCACCGTCAGTCCGTTAAAGCTATCCACGGTCACATTGGTCAGATGTTGGGTACAGTGGCGGATCTGTTCCAGCCGCTTTTCCACCGAAAATAGGGGTTGCTTGCTGGGATTACAGAGCACAGCGACAATGATTTGTTCAAACAAACCACTACCCCGCTCAATAATGTCCAAATGGCCGAGGGTGATGGGGTCAAAACTACCGGGATAAATGGCGATCACAGAAGAGGTAATTTCAAGTTACGGGTGTATAAACTATCGGAACCAAGACCGGGGAAATGAAGCCCCGCAAATTGGCTTTATTGTGGGGGCTAGCCGACCAAGGTGCAACTTTCCCAACCGAGGGGAAATACCATGACCCTAGTTCTGGCCTCAATTTTGTTAAGATATAGAGACAATTTAGCTGAGTAAATTTTTTACATTTACTTTATTCAATAGGTTAAATTTTATCTTCCTTTCCCATAAGTCTAATTGCTTAGAGGATAGGGTAAACATAGACGGTCAGAGTCATCAAAATTTTAAGGTTTGCCCTTGCAGCCATGGTTGCCAAAGGGATAAGCCAGGATTTTGATCGATTTTGCTGTTCCTAGTAATTTGTTCTTTCGGGTCTTGGGTTGTTGGTCGTTACAACGAGATCCTTCCCACCGCTTAATCCCCGCCGAGTCAAAACATGAACCCTAATCGATCCTTAGAAGATTTTCTCCGTAACGTCATCAATAAGTTCCACCGGGCTTTGACTTTACGGGAAACCCTCCAGGTAATTGTGGAAGAGGCTCGTATCTTTTTAGGAGTGGACCGGGTAAAAATTTACAAATTTGCCAGCGATGGCAGCGGGGAAGTGTTGGCAGAGGCAGTTAACAGAGCTGCTTTGCCATCCTTGTTGGGGCTACATTTTCCGGTGGAGGACATTCCGCCCCAGGCCAGGGAAGAGTTGGGTAACCAAAGGAAGATGATCGCCGTGGATGTGGCCCACCGTCGGAAAAAATCCCACGAGTTGTCCGGTCGCATTAGTCCGACGGAGCATAGTAATGGCCATTACACAACAGTGGATAGTTGTCATATTCAATATCTCCTTGCCATGGGGGTGTTATCCTCCCTAACGGTGCCCGTAATGCAGGATCAGCAACTGTGGGGCATTATGGCGGTACACCACAGTAAACCCCGGCGATTTACCGAGCAGGAGTGGGAAACCATGGCCCTGTTGAGCAAGGAAGTTTCCCTGGCCATTACCCAGTCCCAGTTAAGCCGGCAGGTACATCAGCAACAGGTACAGGAAGCGCTGGTACAAAGGCTAGAAACAACGGTGGCTCAGTATGGCGATCGTCCGGAAACCTGGCAGTATGCATTGGAAACAGTGGGGCAAGCCGTGGAAGCCGATGGAGCTGTGCTCTACATTGCCCCGGATTTAACCGGTTCTGTTGCCCAGCATTACCAATGGAACCTCAGATTTGACTGGGGCAATTGGCTGGAAACGTCCCTGTGGCAGGAGCTAATGCGGGGCCAACCTTCAGCAGCGATGGAGCCGATGGCCGCAGTACAGTCCACCTGGGAAAAACCTCGACCGTTCACCAGTGTGGCACCGCTACCTCCCACTAACTGTGTGCCCCATGGTTACACTTTGGGGGAATTAGAACAGCGCTCCGATTGGATTGCCCCGCCGGAATCCCTAAGCGCAGAAAATTTCCAATCTTTCCTGATTGTGCCCCTGGCGGCGGATCAGCAATGGGTGGGGAGCTTAATTCTGCTGCGGAAGGAGAAATCTTTGGTAAAACACTGGGCCGGGAAACGGGGCATTGACCGCCGCAATATTCTGCCCCGTCTTTCCTTCGAGGCTTGGGAAGAAACCCAAAAATTGGTGCCCACCTGGAATCGCTCAGAACGGAAATTAGCCCAAGTGGCCAGCACCCAACTGTACATGGCCATTACCCAACAGTTTGTGACTAGACTGATTACCCAGCAAACTGCCTACGATCCCCTGACCCAATTGCCCAATTGGATCATTTTTAATCGTCAACTCACCCTAGCTCTGTTGGATGCTCTCTATGAAGGGAAAATGGTGGGGGTTTTGGTTATTGCCATGGATAGATTTAAACGCATTAATGAAAGCTTTGGCCATAAAACCGGGGATGGTCTGTTGCAGGAAGTGGCCGATCGCCTCAATCAAAAACTTAGCCCCCTAGCGGCCTATAGCCCCCTTCTGTCCCGTTGGCATGGGGATGGCTTCACTATTTTGCTGACCCAAATTAGTGATAACCAGGAAATGATTCCCCTGTGTGAAAGACTGTTGAGCACCTTTCAAGAACCCTTTTTCCTCCAGGGCCAACCCATTTATCTCACCGCCAGTATGGGCATTAGCACCGCTCCCTACGATGGGGAAACGGCGGAATCTTTGCTGAAGTTTGCAGAAATTGCCCTCACTAGGGCGAAATGTCAGGGCAAAAACACTTACCAGTTTTACCGCCCCCAGGATTCAGCCCCCATGCTCGATCGCCTGACGTTGGAGTCAGACCTGCGGCAGGCCTTGACTAATCAAGAGTTTGTACTCTACTTCCAACCCCAGGTGGCCCTTGATACGGGTAAATTGTTAGGGGTAGAAGCCTTGGTGCGTTGGCAGCATCCCCGACTGGGGCAGGTGGCCCCCGATGTGTTTATTCCCCTAGCAGAGGAATTGGGGCTGATCAATCATTTAGGGCAATGGGTGCTGGAAACGGCCTGTGCTACCCACCAACATTTTTTCCGGGAAACGGGGCGTCGGCTACGCATGGCAGTAAATATCTCGGCCCGTCAATTCCAGGACGAAAAATGGCTTAATTCGGTGCTGGAATGTTTGAAACGCACAGGCATGCCGCCGGAGGACTTGGAACTCGAAATTACCGAAAGTTTGATGATGGAGGATATTAAAGGGACAGTGGTGCTGCTCCATCGTCTGCGGGAAGAGGGGGTACAGGTGGCGATCGACGACTTTGGCACCGGCTATTCTTCCCTCAGCATTCTCAAGCAATTGCCCATTCACCGCCTGAAAATTGATAAATCCTTTGTGAATGATTTGCTCAATGAGGGGGCAGACACCGCCATTATTCAGTACGTGATTGATTTGGCCAATGGTTTAAATCTGGAAACTGTGGCCGAAGGGATCGAATCGGAAGCCCAACTGCAACGTTTGCAGAAAATGGGTTGCCATCTGGGCCAGGGCTATTTCCTCACTAGGCCCCTTCCAGCAGAAGCGATGATGACCTATCTTTACTATCCACAGATTCTTGATTTTGGCCCCACTCCGCCCCTGCCCAAGGTTGCTCTGCCGGAAACAGAAACAGAGGCGGGCCAGGGTAATGTTGGCGATCGCCCCTTGCCCAATTCCCTCAATCGGGAAAATCCTTGGACAGAAAAACTGCACGATTACGTTTTGCTCAAGGAACGGTTGCAACAGCGCAATGTCAAGGAAAAATTAGTGTTGAAAATTGCCAATAAAATTCGCGCTTCCCTCAACATCAACGACATTTTGTACTCCACCGTCACCGAAGTGAGGCAATTCCTAAATACTGACCGGGTGGTGTTATTTAAATTTAATTCCCAGTGGTCGGGGCAGGTGGTGACGGAATCCCACAATGATTTTTGCCGATCAATTATTAACGATGAAATTGACGATCCCTGTTTTAAGGGCCATTATCTGCGGCTGTATCGAGAAGGTAGGGTGCGGGCTGTATCTGACATTGAAAAGGCTGACTTGGCGGACTGCCACAAGGAGTTACTGCGCCATTACCAGGTCAAAGCTAATTTGGTAGTGCCGGTGGTTTTCAATGAAAATCTTTGGGGTTTGCTCATTGCCCATGAATGCAAAACCCCCCGTTATTGGCAAGAAGAGGATCTGCAACTGTTGATGGAGTTGGCAACCCAGGTGGCGATCGCCATTCACCAGGGGGAACTGTATGAACAATTGGAAACGGCCAACATTCGGTTACAGCAAATTTCCTCCTTGGATGCCCTCACCCAAGTGGGTAACCGCTACTTATTTGATTCCACCCTGGAACGGGAATGGCAACGATTACAACGGATTAGGGAACCCTTAGCTCTGCTGCTTTGTGACGTGGATTTTTTCAAAGGTTTTAACGACAATTATGGTCATCCTGCTGGCGATCGATGTCTGAAAAAAATTGCCGATGCCATGGCCAAAGTTGCCAAAAGACCAACGGATTTAGTGGCTCGCTACGGGGGAGAAGAATTTGCTATTATTCTTTCCGAAACTAGCCTAGAAGGGGCAATCAATGTAACGGAAGCTCTCCAGGTGGAAGTGGCTAATTTGGCCATTCCCCACACGGTATCCGGCACGGGCCATGTCACCCTCAGCATTGGCATTGCCGTTTATACTCCCGAACGCCATATCAATCCCAACGCTCTGGTCAAAGCGGCGGATTTGGCGCTGTATGAAGCCAAAGCAAAAGGTCGCAACCAATGGCTGGCCTATGAAGGGTCCCAGTTGCCCCATGTTGATGGGGAAGTTTAGCCCGATCGCCTAACAATTAAGCGGTTTGAAGATTGATATCCCGCCTTTATTTTTCGATCAATCAAACAATAAAATTAATCCCTTCCCCTTGGGCCGCCTGCCAACTGCGGGCATCGTAATAAAGGTCAGCCAAAGTAATTGAATAGAGAGCTTTGACAAATTTTTGGTGTAGTTGTCGCCACACACTGAGGGTAACCCAATCCTCCGCCAAACTTTGGTCATCCCCATATTGGGGAAATGGTTCCAGGCTTTCTTCCAGGGCCGCTAATATTTGCCCCAGGGAAATTTGATCCGGGGCCTGGGCCAATTGATATCCTCCCCTCACCCCCCGATAGGCATTAACTATGCCCGCCCGTCGCAGGGTAATCAACAGTTTTTCCAGATAGGGCCCAGGGATATTCTGTCGCTCGGCGATCGCCTTCACCGAAGCAGGGCCGTAGTCCGGTTGTAGAGCTAAATCCAGTAAGGCTTTAACACTGTAATGGCTTTTTGTTGTCAACTTCATCCCTTTAGTATAGAAGCCATCCTTGCCCATCAACTATCCCATTAAATTAACTATTTATTTGAACAAACTAGATAATTATTCCAAGAAACGTGTAATATAAGCAGGGTAGCAAGGAGCAAAAGAGTCAACCATTCCTTCGACTAATCTTCCCTTGCTTACCAATTCTGATCAATCTCAATCACCGAAAACTTGAATGGCTAAATCAAACGCAACCAAGCCCCTAACTGGCGAAGCATTGCTCGAGAAAGTTAAAGAATTAGGCGATCTGCCCAAAGAAGAGAAAGCTAAAATCTGCGGTTATGTAACTTCCACAAAAAAAGGCCTGCCCCGGGTCAATATGATGAAGTTCTACAACGCCTTAATGGATGCCCAAGGCATTGATTTAGACAGTTCTGCTTCCGGTCAAGGTCGGGGTGGCCGCTCCGCTAGTTACCGCATTAGCGTGCAATCCAACGGCAATCTTCTCATTGGAGCCGCCTACACAAAAAAAATGAGCCTCAACGTGGGAGATGAATTTGAAATTACCCTCGGTCGCAAACACATTCACCTCAAACAGGTGGGGGCTGACGACGAAGAAGAGTAAGGCTAATTTGCTGGGACTAATGGGGATAAAATTTAAGGGGGACATCCTCCTACAATTCCCCATTGATCTATGGAATTTTGCCGGGACCAGGAATAAAAATTATTGCCCCCGGCCCTTCCGTAATAGGAAGGTCGAGCCTTTTTTGCCCTGTTGATTTCCTCATACCATGGAAATTGTTTGCAAAATACAACGACAACTAACTGATGGCGATCGCCATTGGCAGAATTATTATTTGGATGTTGATCCCCAAACCAGCATCCTAAATTGTTTAAATCAGATCAAATGGCAACAGGATGGCAGCTTGGCCTTCCGCAAGAATTGCCGTAATGCCATCTGTGGTAGCTGCGCCGTGAGGGTGAACGATCGCCCGGTGTTGGCCTGCAAAGAAAGTATTAAAAGCTTGGGCCAGTGGTTAGCCGAAAGTAACCAGGAAAATACCGGA
Source organism: Synechocystis sp. FACHB-908 (assembly GCF_014698595.1). Taxonomy (NCBI): domain Bacteria; kingdom Bacillati; phylum Cyanobacteriota; class Cyanophyceae; order Synechococcales; family Merismopediaceae; genus Synechocystis; species Synechocystis sp. FACHB-908. The sequence continues at coordinate 60,323 of NZ_JACJTH010000011.1, forward strand.
GTTTTCACCATCAGTCCCCTGGGGAATTTACCCGTTATTAAAGACTTGGTGGTGGATATGGAGAAATTTTTTGCCGGGTTAGATGCGGTTTATCCCTATTTGATTAATAAGCACCAAGGGGAAAAAGGAGCAGAATTTTCCCAATCCCCAGAGCAGCGGGCTGCCCTCAACGATGTGAGCAATTGTGTTCTTTGTGGAGTTTGTTATTCCGACTGCGACGCCAAAAAGAAAAACGAAAATTTTGTCGGGCCCCATGCCCTAGCCAAAGCTAACCGTTTGATTTTAGATAATCGGGATATGGCCACTAAGGCCCGCCTCGAAGCCCTGGGCAAAGATAAACAGGGGGTGTGGGGATGCAACAACTGCCGCATGTGTAGTGATTCTTGCCCCACTGGGGTGGCTCCTCTGTCCCAGATTGAAGCCTTAAAAATTCGTTTATTTGACTTGATGGATCCCCTTTAAATTCCTAAATTTAAGTTTACTTAAACCATTATTCAGAAATTAGTTCTAGGGTTTCCGCCATTGTTAAATTGCCTTCACTGTGGAGCACAAAGGGCAACCCGGCTCCGGCCAGACCCTTTTGGATATGGTGGGGAGTTTGCTCAAAAATAATGAATAGGGGACAGATTTCCTCCGCCGCTTCACTAAACATATGTTTTTCCTGGGGGGGCATCAACCATTCATAGTCTTGGTCCAGATAAATTTGACTCCGACGCCAACGACTGAGTAGATCAGAAAAGTTTTCCTCTGGGCGGTGGATAAAGACCAAAATTTCCGAGCCTAATTTCACCTGCCATTCTGGGTCACACATCAAAATTGCCAGGTCACAGGGAATTACCTTGGCCAAGGGAGTGGTTTGTCGGCCCCCTTGGTCAGCATCGTTGAGGGGAAGATGGCGCAAACGGACAATGGGCAGGGGGATGGTGATAATGCTTCGTTCTGGCCGCCGCAAACTGGGTAGCTTTTCTAGGTAGGGTCGATGTTGGCGCAGTAGGGCGATCGCCCCTTCCCGATCGGTGAAATCTGCTAAGAGAGCATCGTAATCATTTTTTTTACCGGACACGGAATCAACACCTCCTGGTTAGAATCTCGGCTTACCCCATTTTAACGATGGCTAGTTCTCGCCTTGTTCGGTAGCAACGAAAACTATTTTTTGCTTAGCTTTGCAATGGGGGAAGTGGCAACGGCAACAAGGCAAAAGTTTCATGAAGCAAGGTTCTGTTTTTAGTTAGCTGGGTTACCATGGCGGAAACAGCATTGGAGAAATAAGACCATGTCTGACCACACCGCCCAGATTAATGACCTCTGCCAAGCTTTGGAAACCCTAGACCAAGCAGAAACGTTACAGGGGGCAGAATACCGGGAACAAGCCCAGGCTTTCTTGGCCAATTCCTCCGTCGCTCTAAGATTCAAAACGGCGATCGCCGACCTGTTGATGCAGGCCAATCAGCGTTTAGTGCTCAAAACCGTCCAAGGGGAAGATAGTTATTAATTTTGTCTGACTTTGAAACAATAAAAAACCATCTGGCAGAGTAACCAAATGGTCATAAAAAAAATATTTACCGGGTTTGGCTGGAAAGCTTAGCCCCTTTTTGGGGGGAGACAATGCTAATTAACTATGCCAATTAACTAGTTCTCCCAACCTAGGTGAGGCTAAAAACAATTACAAAGCCTAACACCGCCCCAAACACAATGAGGGCGTAGAATTGGGCCCGGCCATTTTCTAGATATTTCAAACCTTCCCCACTGACTAGGGTGACTAAACCAGTGAGGTTGACCGCTCCGTCAATGACCTTGTAGTCCACTTCCATAATCTGACGGGCCACTCGACGGGAACCCTGGACAAACAGCTTGTCGTAAAGGTCGTCAAAGTACCATTTGTTCAAGGACAGTTGGTACAAGGATGGAAACTTTTCTGCCAACACTTTGGGGTCAAATTTGTGTTGCCAATACATTAAGGAAGCCACGGTAATGCCAATTAAAGCAATGCCGATGGAATTTCCAGCCATGACGTAAAACTCGCCCCATTCAAATTCAGCGGCGTGTTCCACCACTTCCCCCGGCGCATGGATAAACGCTTCAAACTGGTTGGCCCAGGGCCGTCCCAACAGACCAATTAACACCGAAGGCACGGCTAGGGCCATGAGGGGAAACGTCATGGTCAAAGGGGATTCATGGGGTTCACTGCTGTGGCCATGGTCGTCGTGCCCGGCTTCATGGTCCAATTCCTTCACGTTCATGGCTCCTGGGCCAAAGTTGGGCAGTAAACCGTAGAACTGTAAAACCCCGTCTTTCGCTTCCTGGTCATTGCCCCGAAAACCCCCTTCAAAGGTCATGAAATACATCCGGAACATGTAAAAAGCAGTCATACCGGCGGTGGCCCAACCCACAAACCAGAGTAGGGGATTGGCCTGAAAAGCGAGGCCGAGAATTTCGTCCTTAGACCAGAAGCCCGCAAAGGGGGGAATACCGCAAATAGCTAAAGTTCCAATCAGGAAACAGGTGGCCGTGATGGGCATATATTTCCGCAATCCGCCCATAATGCGCATATCTTGGGCCAGGATTGGGTCGTGGCCCACCACCCCTTCCATACCGTGGATCACGGAGCCGGAACAGAGGAACAGCATGGCTTTGAAATAGGCGTGGGTCATCAGGTGAAATAGCCCAGCGGAATAGGCCCCAATGCCCATGGCCATCACCATATAGCCCAACTGGGAAATGGTGGAGTAAGCCAAACCTTTTTTAATGTCATTTTGGGTTAAAGCAATGGTGGCCCCCAAAAAGGCAGTGAAGCAACCGGTGAAGGCAATGGTATTCATCACCACTGGAATCGGTTCAAACACCGGATACATCCGGGCGACCAGGAATACCCCCGCCGCCACCATGGTAGCTGCATGGATCAAAGCAGAAATGGGGGTGGGACCTTCCATGGCGTCCGGTAGCCAGACATGGAGGGGAAATTGGGCCGATTTGGCCACAGGACCAAGGAAAACCAAAATGGCCAGAATGGCGGCGATCGCCCCGCTGAGGACTCCGGAGGATACTAAACCCTCCAGGCGTTCCCCAATGGTCCCGAAATCAAAACTGCCAGTGGCCCAATAAAGGCCAAGGATACCTAGTAATAAGCCAAAATCCCCCACCCGGTTGGTGACAAAGGCCTTTTGGCAAGCATCGGCAGCGGCTTTACGGTCATACCAAAAACCGATCAGCAGGTAGGAACACATCCCCACCAATTCCCAAAAGATATAAACCTGCACCAAATTGGGGCTAATTACCAACCCCAGCATGGAGGAAGCAAAAAGACTGAGATAGGCATAGAAACGCACATAACCCGGATCGTGGGCCATGTAGCCATCGGTGTAGATCATCACCAACAGGGCCACGGAGGTTACAATCACCAGCATCAAAGCACTGAGGTGATCGATCACATAACCCATTTCCAAATGGAAACTCCCCGCCGATGCCCATTCGATCATTTGGGCATAGCTGGCATGGCCTTGGATTTGATCCCAGAGCAAAGCCCCAGACATTACCAATGCAGCCCCCAAACAGGAAATGATGAAAACAGCGTTGATTTGCCGTAGTTTATTGGTTGCTTGATTGAAAGAAATGAGGCCAATGCCAACTACCGTTGCGCCAAATAGGGGCAGGACGGGAATTAGCCAGGCTAATTGATAGAGTAATTCCATCTTGAAACCTTGGTTAACGAAGTTGCCTATATGTTATTGATACCGCGTTCATTGTTGCACGGAGCGTTATTTTTGCCGCGTTTCGCTGTCAGGGGAAACTAGTTTTGGCCAAAAAAAGCTAGGTGGGGACTAATTCATTGGGGCGTAAACGGCTCCATTTGCCCATTTCTTGTAAAAAACTGTCGCAACCCACCACATCCCATTCCATTTCGATGCCATGGTCGGGGGTACGAATATTTACGTTGATAGAAGGGTTGACCGGATCAAAATCCGGGCGATCGCTCAAATGGGGTTGTTGATGTTGATGTTCCACTGCATGGTAGGTGATACAGCGGTCCACGTAATGGCAGTTCACACAAATACACATGGTAAACCTCAATTTTTGCCTATTTTTCGCTACTCTAGCTTAGACTTAGAGATTGTGCCTAAACTGCAAACTGTGCTGGGGTAACGGTTATTGATTATGCTTTGTCCTGTGAGCCACCTGGCTGATTTACGTCAACAGGTTCCCTTTGATCTGGCTCTACTTCCTCCCCAAGCCTGTTTGGTCGGTGGTGCAGTGCGGGATGCCCTTTTGGGGAGACGACGGGAATATTTGGATTGGGATTTTGTCGTGCCTAGTGGAGCCATTGAAACGGCTTCGGCGATCGCCAGTCGATACCGGGCGGGATTTGTGGTGTTGGATAAGGCTCGACACATTGCCAGGGTGGTATTTGCCCATGGCACAGTGGATTTTGCCCAACAGGAGGGCATGAGCTTGGAACAGGATCTGGCCCGGCGGGATTTCACCGTTAACGCCATCGCCTATAACTTCCAGCAAAACAAATTAATTGACCCCATGGCGGGGGTGGGGGATTTGCAACGGGGTCAACTGAAAATGGTGGCGGCCGTAAACCTGGCTGATGATCCTTTGCGGCTACTACGGGCTTACCGTCAGGCGGCCCAGCTACAATTCACCCTCGATCCTGACACAAGAACAGTTTTACGGGAATTAGCTCCCCGCATTAAAACGGTGGCCGCAGAACGGGTGCAAGCGGAATTTAACTATTTGCTGGGCAGCCCCCGGGGTAGTCAGTGGCTTTTGGCCGCTTGGCAAGATGGTATATTAGCTCACTGGTTCTCCCATGCTAACCTCAGTTCCCTCAATGCCATTGGTTGCATCGATTTGGCGATCGCCGCCATCAAAAACCAGTTAACCCTGGTGGAACGTCAACAATTTTTTCAAGCATTGGGGAAAAAGGGCATTGCCATTGCTAAGTTGGCCAGCCTAGTCTGTGCCGACGTGAAAATCGCCGAAGGGGAATTACAACGGTTGAAATATTCCCGCCACGAACTGCGCTCTGTGCAGGCAATTTTGCAGGGCTATCCCCAGTTAAGTTGTTTAGAAAATAGCCCCACGGTGCGACAACTGTACTTTTTCTTTGTCGAGTTGGGTAAATATCTACCCCATTTTGTCCTCTATGCCCTGGCCCACTGTCCCCATAATTACCACAGTTTTATCTTTGAACTGTTGACTCATTATCTGAATTCGGGCGATCGCCTAGCCCATCCCCAACCCTTAATTACCGGCAAGGATTTAATCGACAAGTTGCACATTAAACCTAGTCCTTTGATCGGCCAACTGCTAACGGAAATCAACATTGCCCACATCGAAGGAAAAATTAGTAATGAGCAGGAAGCTTTAGCCTATGCTCAAGAACTGGGAAAATCTTGAACCGGGGCAAATTTGAAGGATATTTTCCCCTAACGGAAAGCATCTTGATCCAAGACCATTACTTGGTCAAAGCGTAGAGGTCGAGAAAATAGATAACCTTGACCATAGTCACAACCGAGGGATTGCAAAATCTCCAATTGTGCTTGGGTTTCAATGCCTTCCGCCACCACTGTCATGCCCAGGGCGTGGGAGAGTTGCAAAATGGCAGAGCAAATACTTTCACTGTTTTGATTGGTGCCCAAGCCATCCACAAAGGATTTATCAATTTTTACCCGGTCAATTTTGTACTCATTCAGATATTGCAAGCTAGAATAACCCGTACCAAAATCGTCCAACACTAACGCAAAGCCTTGGGAACGACAGTTTTCAATCCAGGGGGCGGAACTTTCACCGCTAAAAAGGGTACGCTCGATGATTTCCAGTTTTACCTTATCGGGGGTTAACCCATAGTGGTCTACTTTTTCTAGTAGCCAGGGAACAAAATCTTCACTGTTGGTTTGCCGACCAACAATATTAAAACTCATCAACAAATGGGGGTTAAATTTTGTCTGGAAAGTTTTTAAATCTTTTAATCCTTGTTCAATTACCCATTGACCGATGGGAATGATTAGGTCTGTTGCCTCCGCCACTTCGATAAAACGATCAGGGCGGACAAAGCCCCGCTTAGGACTTTGCCAACGGATTAGAGCTTCAAATCCTTCGATGCGGAGGTCGTCCATGAAGACAATGGGCTGGTACACCAAATGGAATTGCTCTTTGGCGATCGCCTCTTTCATTTCCCCCTCTAAACGGATCATGTCCACTGCATCGGTGATGCGTTCTTTGAGGGAAAGTTTAGTTTTAGTTAGGGCCGCATCTAGGACCAAAGCTGGCTCAGTGGTGCCACGAAAATTATTGCTTTCAGAACGAAAATGGCCGATTACCACCAACAATAGTAGGCGCAAAATCGGGTCGGCCGTGTCGATGCGTTGGTTAACTTGATCGGGAGTAACCAGGGAAAGAATGCAATCCGTGAGGGCGGAAGCGGAAGCGGAACGAGGTTTGGCATCCACCAGGGCCAATTCCCCAAATAAACTGCCCGGTTGGAGCACATTCAGCACCCGGCGATCGCCATTGAGTTCTGTCCAGATTTCCACCTGCCCTTCCTCGATAATATAGGCAAAATTACCTTGATCTCCTTCACTGAAAATGGGATCACCGGCTCGGTAACGACGAGCGGTAAGTTGGGCATTGGAGGGATTCATGGCGGTGATGGGATTTTGCGATGAAATGGTGGGATTAATCAGCAATCAAGCTAAATTAACTCCTTCTGACGGTGCAATTGTCAAAAATTGTGACTGTTCCTCTGCCAAGTTAATATTCCTGGGCAAACAGGGGCTAAACTTGGAGGGCTTGTTGCTTTGCCCCCATGGTTGAAGGTTAACGGATTTAATCGGCGCCAAAGGCCCTAAACCCTAACACCTCCTTGATTGTATGACGCTCATCGACACCAACAGCCTCCATAATGCCGCCTTTGTGTTGGGAACAGTTCTCTTTGTTGGAATTCTAGTCTGGTCAGTGTGGTTCGCGTTCCACATGGATTGACGCCTCCATTCCCCAACGGCGGTGAACCGGAGGAGAGCTTTTCCCCTCTGTCCCATGCTTTGTCTATAGCTTGCCTTCGTTGGGAATTATTATCTTGGGGCTGAATCTTCCTCGGTTAAAGGCAAAAAGACTAACTGTTCAGTTTTCTCTCCCATGAGATAGTCGATCACCAATTCTCCGCTAGTCAAAATTTCATACTTCTGGGCATTAACTAAGGCTTGAATAAATTGCTGTTCCTGGGCCATTAAAGGTTCGGAGCAGGCCATCATGGTGGAAGCCATGCGTTCATCCACCGTCAAATTGTCCCCATCAATGGTGAATTGTCCCATCAACCGATTACAGCCCCCTGTCCCGGTCAGGCGATCGCCAAGGAATTGAAGTTGTGGTATGGCTCGGGAGTTTTCGTTAGCAATGGGTTCCACACCGGCCATGGTCACCAGTTCCCATTGACTGTTGTGGAGAGCGCTGTACTGATTGGCGGGAATGAAACTAATGCTACCCTGTTCCCCATCCTTTAGATACGTTAATGTCAGTTGCCCATCGTTCCCGATGCTATAGGACGTTACTTGGGGCAGAAGTTGTAAAAATCTTTGTTCCTGGGCCATCACCTCGGCGGTACAGGCTTTACGGGTTGTGGCCAGAGCTTGGTTAATGGTCAAGTTACCATCACCGCTGGTATAGGCACCATTAAAAGTATTGCAACCTGCTGTTCCCGTCAGGCGATCTCGCAGAGATCCGCTATGCGGTGCGCCCTTGAACTGCAAAGTAATCGGAGCACTGCCTGGCACTGGGGCGCTAGGCCAACCGCTAATATACCAAGTAGTACCTTGAAGGGATTGGGACTTGGAAGTTTCCATGGCTTGAACAGAATTGCTAGGAAAAAAGGGCTGGGCCTTACCCATAGCCAACGCAAATCCACCCATAATGGCGGCAAAAAACAAAGTCCGGGAAAAGTTCAGGCGCATGGTTGGAGTATTGCAATTAGCTAAAAAACAAGATATCTATACCCCCATGATTTTACCATTGGGAATTTCTTGCCTAGAATTGGGACGGAACAGTTTCCCAATTGTTTTTGCCTTTGCCATTAGAGGCTATTGCTGAAACCTTATTTTTCCCTGCAATGGTGAGCACTCCGAGCTAATCTCCCAAAACTTCTGCCAGGGAGGCTTTCCATGGCTAACCTTAAAGTCTGGTTAGCGGCCATCATTCAAGCATTTTGCCATTTCCAACTATGCCCCGTCCCTTTGACCGATCCAAAAAACATCTAGCAGTACCTCTTTGGTATGAGCGTATATTGGCTCTAATTTTGCTTGCCAATTACAGTTTAGTTTTGTTTGATTTGACCTATATCCCATTGCGGGATTTTTGGTTACAGGGGACAGTGCAGCTTTCAGTTAAAGTCGGCCCTTTCCAGCGGGTATTTCCCAAGCGGCCCGTGCGGATTTTTCCTTTCAACATTACCCCATACTACGATTGGGTAAAAGGCATTGAACCTTACCGTTCCACCGCTGCCTATTTAGAACTGGTGGATGAATTAAATAGCAAACTAGATGAACAGGCCTTGGATGGGGCTGGCAACGTACAACAGGCGCAGGAAATTGATAACATTCTCGCGGAATTACGCCAAGACAGTGCCCAAATGATTATCGAAAATCCCTTCCAAATTGCCAATAAAACCGGCACTTTTGAGCGGATCAAAAATCTTATGCGGCTCCATGTTTTTGGTTCCACCGATGCATCTGCCACCGAATCCTTTGAAACCTTTTGGTCTAAGGATTACCTGCTTAAAAACGGACTAACTAACCAGCTAGTATTTTTTGACCAAGAAATTAGACCTCTGATTGCCACTAACTATTTCCGAGAAATTGGGGAAAATGGCCAGCCAGTGGATAATTTTGCCTTAATTGATTTTCCCTTTTTCCTGATTTTCTTAATAGACTTTCTGGGACGTACCCGTTTAATTAGCCTGCGTTACCGGGGGGTCAGTTGGGTCGATGCCATGCTGTGGCGTTGGTATGATTTCTTTTTGTTTTTACCATTTTTCCGTTGGCTGCGCATTATTCCCCTCACCGTGCGGCTAGATAAAGCTAAATTAATGGATTTGAATAAAGTTAAAGGGCAGGCTACCCAGGGTTTTGTTGCCATCATTGCTGAAGATATGACAGAGGTAATTGTGGTGCGGCTGGTGGAACAAATGCAACAATTAGTGCGGGAAGGAGCCCTGCGAAAATTTTTAGACCGAGCCAAAACCACCCAATATATTGATATTAATAACCGCAATGAGTTAGTAGAAGTCATTAGAATTGTTTCCCAGGTTTTATTGCAAAAAGTATTGCCAGAAGTAGAACCAGAAGTACGAGATTTTATGCTATATAATATGCAGTCTTCCCTAGGACAAATTCAGGGTTACACCCAGTTACAGAGTTTGCCTGGAGTAAAAAATATGCAGCGGGAAATAATGGCCAATATGATTGCAATATCCTACGAGCGCATACTGACTACTCTACAGAGCTTTCTAGAACAGGATAAGGAATTTGATCGACTACTGGAAAATTTACTGACTAAGCTGACCATGGAACTTAATGTGGAATTGAATCAACAACACCACCTAGAAGACATTGAAGAATTATTAATTGATTTCCTCGAAGAATTTAAAATTAATTATCTGCAAAAACTTTCCGAAGCGGATATTGAACGAATTTTGGGTAATACAGTTAGTTGATTATGCGGAGACAGGCTGATAGGGAGTCAGTGCTGCCGGATTACGTTAAGGTTTTAAAGCCTTTGCCTTTTAATTTTTCTAATTTTTCTAACCGCCAATTATTTGCCAATTTTAAAATGACTGATTTTTGTTTACTAAGCGCCCTCGACTTAGCCCAATTAGTCCGCACTCGCCAGGTTTCTCCTTTGGAAATCACCCAGTATTATCTCGATCGCCTGGGGAAATATGATCAAACAGTAGGCAGTTTTGCCCACGTGGCCTGGGAGTCGGCGATCGCCGATGCGAAGCAGAAAACCAAATATTTAGCGGGAATGGGTAATTCTGAACCTTTGCCACCATTTTTTGGCGTACCCATTGCGGTGAAGGATTTAAACTGCGTTGCTGACATGCCGGTGAGCTACGGGGTGTCAGCCCTGAAGGAAAATTTAGCCACCTACGATGACGGTGTTGTGGCCAAAATGAAAGCGGCGGGATTCACCATCGTGGGTAAAACCGTCACTTCCCAACTGGGGTCATTTCCCTACACCGAACCCCCAGGATTTTTACCGGCCCGCAATCCTTGGCATTTGGACTATAACGCGGGGGGATCTAGCGGTGGCAGTGCGGCGGCGGTGGCGGCGGGTTTGGTGCCCATTGCCCAGGGCTCCGACGGTGGCGGCTCTGTGAGAACTCCAGCAGCTTGTTGCAGCTTAGTGGGCTTTAAACCCAGTCGTGGCCGGGTATCCCAGGCTCCAGTGGGAGATTACCAGAGTGGCATTGCCTGCCATGGTCCCCTCAGTCGCACTGTGTTGGAGGCGGCGGCTCTGTTGGACGTCATGGAAGGTTACATCACAGGGGATCCCTATTGGCTACCGTCCCCCGATCGCCCTTTTGTGGAGACCACGGGGGAAACCCCTGGGCAACTGCGCCTGGCCTATGCTTTTTCCCTACCTCCCTTTAGCAGTTCTTCTGAGATTCAAGGGGCTGTGGCCAAGGTGATCGCCGTTTGCGAAAATCTAGGGCATCAATTGGAGGAAGCCTGTTTTGATGTCACTAGTTTAATTGAACCCTTTGCCCAAATTTGGAAAGCTGGGGTGGGGGCTTCCGGCATTCCTTTACCCCTGTTGGAATCGGTTAATCAGTGGTTAGGGGAAACCAGTGGCACTGCGGGGGACTATCTGCGGGGGGTAAGGAATATGCAGGTGATTTCCCGCCAAATTGTCGGCTTTATGGAACAGTATGACGCCCTAATTTTGCCCGTTTTTAATCATCGGCCCCCAAAAATCGGGGAATGGACCCATCTATCGCCCCCCGACGTGGTGCAGAAAATTATTGAATGGATTGCCCCCTGCCCCCCCGCCAATGCGGCCGGCCTACCGGCGATCGCCATTCCGGTGGGATTTGATGACCAGGGTTTACCCCTCAGTGTGCAAATTATTGGTAAGCCCGCCGCCGATGCTTTAGTCCTAGCGTTGGCACATCAAATGGAGCAACAGTTGCAAGGGAACCAGCCCCGCCAACTACCGCTCCAATTTATGCCCTAACGCAGTGTCAAGATCGGTTGCAATAATCTAATTCCCCCATCATTGGGGGTTTGGGGACTTTCAAAAGTTTTCTAAAGCAAGCCGACAAAATGCAACGGGCCCTGGCCGCTGATCAACTCCACCAACAGGGCAATGAAACCCAACATGGCGAGGCGACCATTCCATACTTCCGCCGCCGTAGTCAAACCCCATTCCCATCTTTCCTGGGGATACATTTTCATGTTCTTTTTGGGATGGGGCACCGTTTCAAAGGTGCAGGGAGGATCGTTGAGGGAATCCATCACCATCTGGGCCAAGGCGTCGATGAAAACTGGATGGGTGTTTAGGGCCGGTACCCGCTGAAAATTATCAATGCCGGCTTCTTCGGCAATTTCCCGATACTCGATGTCAATTTCCTGGAGGGTTTCAATATGTTCTGACACAAAGCTAATGGGCACCACCAATAGATCGTCAATGCCCTCCGCCCCCAGTTTTTGCAGAGCTTCTTCCGTGTAGGGCTTGAGCCATTCCACTGGCCCCACCCGACTTTGGTAGGCCAACGTGTATTGGTTCGGACGATCGAGAGTCCGCATTATCAAACGGGTACAGGCTTCAATTTCTGCCTGGTAGGGGTCTCCCGCTTCATCCACATAGCTTTGGGGCACACCGTGGGCACTGAAGAAAATATGGGCTTGGTCTGGATTGGGGAATTTCTTTAATTCTTGAGCAATCAAATCCGCCATGGCCTGGAGATAGCCCGGATGGTCGTACCAAGAGGGGATCAGGCTATAGTCCAATTGCCGCAAACTGGGGTCGTTATGCCACATTTCCTCCAACACCCGGAAACTGGAGCCGCTAGTGCTAATGGAAAAATGGGGATATAGAGGCAAAATCACCAGCCGTTGCAGGCGATCGCCTTTAATTTTTTCGACGGCTTCCTCCGTAAAGGGGTGCCAGTAGCGCATGCCAATGTACACTTTTGCATCCTGGCCAAGGCGTTCCAGACGGGTCGTGAGGGCGGAGGCTTGGGCTTCGGTAATCTGCAACAGGGGGGAACCACCACCGATTTCGGCGTAGTTGGCCTGGGATTTTTTCGCCCGTAGGGTAGAAATCAGCCATGCCAGGGGTTTTTGCAACCAAGGAAAAGGGAGACGAATGATTTCCGGATCCGCAAACAGGTTAAAAAGGAAGGGGCGTACATCCTCTAACTTCTCCGGTCCGCCAAGATTTAGCAGTAAGACCCCAACACGACCCATAATTGTTAAGCTTAGTAGAATGATTTTTCAGTTTCTTTACCAAGTGTAACAATAGATGGCGAAAAGGAAAGAATCCCAACCTACAAACGGCGTCCCAATTTCTTTCTAGGTTATGGCAACTATTTTCCGCACTTGGAGTTATCAGTATCCGTGGGTTTACGCCCTAGTTTCCCGCCTAGCGACTTTGAATGTGGGGGGAGAAGAGCGTTTCCATCAATTGCCATTGGAGAATTTAGCAATTTCACCGGGACAGAAGGTGCTGGATTTGTGTTGCGGGGGTGGCCAAGCCACTGTTTACCTAGCTCAATCTGGAGCCACGGTGGTGGGGCTGGATGCTTCCCCCAAGGCCCTGGGCAGGGCGAAAATTAATGTACCCCAGGCGACCTATGTTCAGGGTTTGGCCGAGGATTTACCCTTTGGGGAAGGGGAATTCGACCTAGTGCACACCAGCGTCGCCCTGCACGAAATGACTCCGGCACAACTACAGAGCATTATCAGCGGCGTACACCGTGTGCTCAAACCAGGAGGAATTTTTGCCTTAGTGGATTTACATCGCCCCAGTAATTGGCTATTTTGGCCGCCCTTGGCAATTTTTATGGGCCTGTTTGAAACGGAAACCGCCTGGCAGTTAATTAACACCGATTTAGGGTCATTACTGGACCAAGCTGGTTTCACAGTTGTTCGTAAGCATCTCTATGCGGGGGGCAGTTTACAGGTAATCCAGGCCAGAGCAAATAAGACTGTTAACTAATCTAGCCAAACAAAAGCGCCATCGCCTTCGATTACTGTCCCAATCTGATTAGCCACCAGCCCCTGCCCGGAGAAAAAATCTAGGGTTGTCTGCCTCTGCTCCGGAGAGACAAGCACCACAAAACCTACCCCCAAATTAAAGGTTTCCAGCATGGCAGTGGAGTTGACTTGGCCTTTGTCAGCTAACCAGTTAAATACGGGTAAGGGTTGCCAACTTCCAGCTTTGACTTGGATGGATTGCCCCTGCCCCAAACAGCGGGGGAGATTTTCTGGCAATCCGCCGCCGGTAATGTGGGCCATGCCGTGGATGTTAATGCCTGACTTCAATAACGCCTGGATAGGTTTGACGTAGATCCTGGTGGGTTCTAAAAAGATTTCTCCTAAGGACTGGCCTCCCCACTCTGGTAAACAATCAGACCATTGCCAGCCATTGCTTTCAATGATTTTCCGCACCAGACTAAAACCATTACTGTGGACCCCCGAACTCTCCACGGCGATCGCCACATCGCCAATGTTTACCTGGGAGCCGTTGAGTAATTGGGACTTTTCCACAATGCCCACCGCAAAGCCCGCCGCATCATATTCTCCTGCCCCGTAAAAACCAGGCATTTCCGCTGTTTCCCCCCCCAACAAAGCACAGCCAGATTGTTTACAGCCTTCCACAATGCCGGTGACCACATCGGCCAATTGGGCCGGTTCCAACTTGCCCGTGGCTAAATAATCGAGAAAATATAGGGGTTCTGCTCCGGTGGTCAAAATATCATTTACACACATAGCCACCAAATCAATGCCAATGGTGTGGTGTTGGTCCATGGCCTGGGCAATCTTCAGTTTTGTACCCACCCCGTCTGTGCCGGAAACCAACACCGGTGCTTTATAGCCAGCGGGAATCTCAAACAGCCCGGCAAAACCGCCAATGCCCCCCATAACCTCTGGGCGAAAGGTACTTTCCACCTGTTGCCGAATGCGGCTGACAAATTCCCTGCCTGCTTCCACATCTACGCCCGCTTGCCGATAATCCATGTCGTTTTTTACCCACTGAAACTTAACCAGAGTTAACAATCTCCTGCCCGAATTTTACAAGAGATTGCGGAGAGGTTTGAGGCCGGGAATTCTGGGTTAGGCTCAGCAATAAGAGCCTTTCAGGTATTTTTTTATGAACAACCCCACCAATGAATCCCTCCGCAACGTGGCCATTGTTGGCCCCTATGGCAGTGGTAAAACCACCCTGCTTGAAAGTGTTTTGTGGGTTAGTGGCAGTGTCAGCCGTAAGGGGAATATCAAAGACGGCAACACAGTGAGCGATAGCAGCCCTGAGGCCAAGGCCCGCCAAATGAGTGTGGAAGTGAGTGTGGCAGGGATTGATTATGAAAATTTGCGCTTAAATTTCCTCGATTGTCCAGGTTCCATCGAGTTTGCCCAGGAAACCTATGGAGCGTTGGTCGGCGCCGGTACTGCGGTCATCGTTTGTGAGGCGGATGTGAGTCGGGTTTTGACCCTCGCCCCTTTGTTTAAATTTTTGGATGATTGGGCCATTCCCCATCTGGTGTTTATCAATAAAATGGACCGGGCTAAACAACCCTTTGGGGAAGTTTTACAGGCCCTGAAAAGTGTTTCTTCCCGGCCCCTAATTCCCCAGCAGTATCCCATTTACAAAGGGGAGGAGTTACAGGGCTATATTGACCTCATTACGGAGCAAGCCTATCAATACCACACTGGCAGTGCCGCCGATCCCATTGCGTTGCCAGCGGAATTAGCCGGGGCTGAACACCAGGCCCGCCAGGAAATGTTGGAGGCGTTGGCGGACTTTGACGATCGCCTGTTGGAGGAATTGTTGGAGGAAGTGGAACCGCCCCAGGCGGAAATCGAAGCGGATTTCAAACAGGAATTGGGGGCAGATTTAATTGTGCCGGTGGTGCTGGGGGCGGCGGAGCAGGATTTCGGTGTCCGACCATTGCTGGATGTGTTGATTAAGGAAGCACCGGACCCCAGTGTGACGGCGGCCCGCCGGAGTTTGAGCACCGATGGTTCCGGCCCCGTCATTGCCCAGGTATTAAAAACCTATTTCACTCCCCAGGGTCGATTATCCCTGGCTCGCATTTGGCAGGGAACTTTACGGGAAGCTGACTCCCTAAATGGTCAAAGGCTGGGGGGCATTTATCGTCTTTTTGGTAATCAGCAAACACCGGTACAAACCGCCACGGTGGGGGAAATTGTGGGTCTAGCTCGGTTAGAAAATATCAACACCGGGACTACCCTTTCTACTGCTGATGTCAAACCCCTGCCCTTTGTTGAGCCTTTGCCCCCGGTCTATGGTCTGGCGATCGCCCCGGAACAGAGGAAAGATGAAGTCAAACTCAGCACTGCCCTGGGAAAATTAGTGGAGGAGGACCCTTCCCTAACTTGGGAGCAAAATACCGAAACCCAAGAAGTAATCCTTTGGGGCCAAGGGGAGATTCATCTCAAAGTGGCACTGGAAAGATTGGAAAGGCAATATAAACTGCCCATGGTCAGCCAACAACCCCAAGTTCCCTATAAAGAAACCATTCGTAAAGGCACAGAAGTTCACGGCCGCTACAAACATCAAACCGGTGGCCATGGCGCATTTGGCGATGTGTACCTTACCATTAAACCCCTGGAACGGGGTAACGGCTTTAGCTTCAGTGAAACCATTGTGGGGGGAGTGGTGCCCAAACAATATATTCCTGGGGTGGAAATGGGGGTACGAGAATATTTAGCTAAAGGCCCCCTTGGCTACCCTGTGGTGGATATCGCCGTTACTTTAACTGACGGTTCCTACCATAATGTTGACAGTTCTGAACAGGCTTTTAAACAGGCCGCCCGCCTAGCCATGACGGAAGGAATGCCCCAATGTAATCCGGTGTTGTTGGAGCCAATTTTGAGCGTTAACGTCACCACCCCAACGGAATTTACCTCTCGGGTGTTGCAACTAGTAAGCGGCCATCGGGGCCAAATTCTTGGTTACGAAGCCCGTTCCGACTGGAAAAGTTGGGACCAGGTGGCTGCCCATTTACCCCAAGCAGAAATGCAGAACTTCATTATTGAACTGCGTTCTTTGACCTTGGGGGTGGGGAATTTTACTTGGCAATCTGACCATCTCCAGGAAGTGCCGGATAAGTTTGCGCCTAATTTACGTCCAGATTGATTGTCTTCCTTAAGAGATGCTTGGGGGATTAGGTAATTTTGGCCTTTGCCAAGGCGGAAAATCAGGATAACCTTAAGGGGCTATTTTGGCGATCGCCCTAAAATTTTATGGTTTTCCCTTCCCCCAATGGTGGTGGCTCCGATCAAGGTAACTCTAATTTTGACGAATACGACGACATCACGGGAGCTCGTCGGGAAGAGGCTCTGAAAAAAGCCCGCAACTGGTTTGTCATTTTGGTGGTGGGAGGACTGGTGCTGGGGGTAGTGGTGGCCTTTGGCGTGGTGCAGGTTCTCAATAGCTTGGGATTAACGGAAAAACCTGATGCTCCCCTCCGCATTGAGATGGAGCGGGAAAATCCACCCCAGCAATAGGATTTTGTCAATCTCTGCAATCCCTGTTACCCAATGGACTAGGCGATCGCCTTTGGTTGATATTCACTAACCCAACAGGGGCCTCCACCAGGCTTCATGGTCTAAATACCATTGCACTGTTTGTCTTAAGCCCCGTTCCACTGTTACTTTTGGTTCCCAGCCCAACTCCCGTTTAATCTTGCTGGCATCAATGGCGTAGCGGCGATCATGCCCAGGGCGATCGGTCACATAGCTAATCAGTTGTCGTGCCGGCTTAACTGGTAAATCAGGAGCTAATTCGTCCATCAAGTCGCATAAAATTTCTACCAATTCAATATTTTTAACTTCATTGTTGCCGCCAATGTTGTAGGTTGCCCCTGGCAAGGCTTGGTGCAAAACTAAGTCCAGAGCTTGGCAGTGGTCTGTGACATAAAGCCAATCCCGCACATTTTGACCGTCACCATACACCGGCAACTTTTCCCCACGCAGAATGTTGAGGCACATGAGGGGAATTAACTTTTCGGGAAATTGGTAGGGGCCATAATTGTTGGAACAATTAGTAATTAAAGTGGGCAAGCCGTAGGTGTGAAAATAGGCCCGCACCAAATGATCACTGCCGGCCTTGGAAGCGGAATAGGGACTGTTGGGGGAATAGGGGGTGGTTTCCGAAAAACCCGGTTCATTGGGGGTTAAACTGCCGTAAACTTCATCGGTGGAAACGTGGAGAAAGCGAAATTGGGCTGGGTTTCCCCGCCTTTGCCAATGTTCTCGAAAAGCTTCCAACAGGGTGAAAGTACCCACCACATTGGTTTGTACAAAGGCTCCAGGGCCAAGGATGGAACGGTCCACATGGGATTCCGCCGCAAAATGGGCTATGGTCTCAATCTGCTCTTCCCTCAATAGTTGATCCACCAAATGGCGATCGCCAATATCTCCCTGGACAAAGCGAAAATTGGGCAGTTTTTCCAATGGTGCTAAAGTGGCTCGGTTCCCAGCATAGGTGAGGGCATCGAGGACAACAATACGGCGATCGCCGCAGGTTTGAACGCAATGGTAAACAAAGTTGGCACCGATAAAACCGGCCCCACCGGTGACCAAAATGGGAGTTTTTGCCATGGGAAAGAAAGAACGATTTGGTTAAATAAATTAAATGGGTACGCTGTCCAAAAGTCTTTGCAAAATTGCCTTGGGATCTTTGCCGCTCGCAGGAATTAAGCGGTGGGCTAACACATGGGGAGCAACAAATTTCACATCGTCGTCAATGGCATAATCCCGTTCTTCCAAAAAGGCAAAGGCTTGGGTTGCCCGTTGTAGAGCTGTT
The DNA here is from genome assembly GCF_014698595.1 of Synechocystis sp. FACHB-908. Lineage (NCBI taxonomy): Bacteria > Bacillati > Cyanobacteriota > Cyanophyceae > Synechococcales > Merismopediaceae > Synechocystis > Synechocystis sp. FACHB-908. The sequence continues at coordinate 78,377 of NZ_JACJTH010000011.1, forward strand.
GTGCCCCGGGGACTAACCCCCAAAGTAACGTCCTCATCAGTCCGGGAGGCCCGCACTAAGCGTAGGAGATACTGTTGCAAATCCTCCGTTAGTTTTACCTGCCGCACCGCTTTTTGTAATGCCTCCACTTCTTCCAAGGAAATGCAAGACTCTAAATCTCCCACGGCGATCGCCTCTGGATTTTGTTGCCGCTGGAGCATTTTCAGTTCTTCTGCTTCCGACGGATAACCCAAACTGAGGGAAAGGGCAAAACGATCTAACTGGGCCTCTGGCAAGGGAAAAGTGCCCTGGTACTCAATGGGATTTTGGGTAGCAATGACAAAAAACGGATGGGGCACCAAACGGGTTTCACCGTCCACTGTGACCTGTTTTTCTTCCATCACCTCCAACAAAGCAGCCTGGGTGCGGGGGGTAGCCCGGTTAATTTCATCGGCTAAGAGAATATTGGCAAACGCCGGGCCGGGCAAAAACTCAAACTCACGACTACTGGGGTTCCAAATGTTAGTGCCGGTAATATCTGTTGGTAATAAATCGGGGGTACACTGCACCCGCTGAAACTTGCCGTTAATGGAACGGGCCAGGGACTTAGCTAAGAGGGTTTTGCCCACACCGGGCACATCTTCCAGCAAAGCATGGCCCCCACTCAACAGGGCCACCAACACCAAACGAATAGCCTCATCCTTGCCCACAATGGTTTGACTAAGATTTTGGGTAAGGACAGAAATCTGTTCTCGCATAGGGGAAGCATAGCGCCGCAGGCTAGGGGGATTTGGATAACAAATTAACAGCTTTTACTGTACCTCACCCGATGTGCCCAAGGTGACTGTGTATTTGCGAATCCCATTGGTTCACCATTGATGGATAAAAAGCAGGGAAAAGCTTTTGGCAATCAATTTACCAGAAACTTTGTGGGTAAAACTTTCTTTACTCAATCTAGTAATCATTACTTCGTTGCAAATTTAAAAATTGGGTAAATTCCGGTTTAAATAACAATTTAACTACGCCAGTGGGTCCATTTCTATGTTTAACAATTAGCAATTCTGCTACCCCTGGGTCCGGCGTGTCGGGATTATAATATTCATCTCGATAAATCATCATAATTAAATCTGCGTCTTGTTCGATACTGTTATGGACAATGATGTCATTGGCGACAAAGTTATGTGGTCCTGGCACAGTCAAATCAAAAACCTCTTCGACTCCAGTCTCCGTAATAGAAACGATGGAGTCCCAGTAAATATCACTCTGAGACAACTTTTCTATTTCTGGTGATTGGGTAATAGTGGCTATTTTTGCTGCTCTTTCCCTACTCAAATTATGTTTATAAAGAGCTGTCCCACAGTAGGCATTACCAAGTCTCATTTGCAAGTCGCGAGTAGTTATCCCTTTTATTTGAATTTGTGGCAACACATAGGTCTTCCAAATTTGTTTTGGAATGACATCCCTGTTAGTGTTTGCTTGATGTTGAGCGATATGGGTTTTAATTTCCTCAACACTTGCCTGTTTGTCTTTGTCAACAGCGCCAATTTGATCAACAAAGATTTGTAAATCAGCTTGCCCTGTAATGGTTACATGATAGTTATCCCTGCCTTTGCCATTCTGACTTATTTTTGATAGACGTGCGTTAATGCCTAATTTCAAGAGTAACGACTGTACATCCTTTGCTAACTTCTCGCTACTAGTTGCGTAATAAGCTACCGGTCTAGATGATTTTTCTACTATTAATTTGACGCAACCATCTGTACTCCATAAATGTCTTAGAAAAATGGCGATCGCCCTCTGTGGTTGTTCAAAAACTTGATTAGGAACAAATTTTTCGTAGGAACGCAGTCCGAATACGTCTAAATTCTCTAGCCATTTTGTAATCGGATTTTTTTTGTTATGGGTTAGCCGATAACTAGCAGGGATATAAACTTGGTACCATTGCCTTTCTTGGCTGATACGAGGATTAATTTGGTCGCCAAAAACTGCTTTTGCTAATTCGACTACCTTTTCAGCTAATTCTATTTTATTGCTTGTATATTGAATAGCATGGCGAGGTAAAGTACAGCCATCACCAATTAGATGCCCTAGTAATCCTAGTTCCTCATCACTCATTAATTGTAAAGAGGAGCTTTCTAGTTTACGGGGTAGAGCAATATGCTCTTTTAAAGATAGCTCATCTAATCTTTTCCAACCATCAATAGTTAAAAATCTATGATTTGCTGTTGCCTTGATAGTTCTACCTAGTCGAGTTTTTAAAATATAAACTAGCTTTTTGCCAGTACAAAATACACGACTAACTTTAGCTGATTCTAGCTTCATCGTCTGTTCATTAATTGCCCATATTTCAAAATCTTTTTCATCTAACAAATCTTTAATAGAAACTCTTTTTCCTGTGCTCGCCAAGCTGATCAAACTATCTCCACTGATGCAGCCACTCTCTCTTAAATCTGACATCATTGGCCGTTTGTTAGTTCTAGATTCCACCGCTCGACTTAACTGAGATAAAGCAATTACTGGCGCGTTAATTTCCCTGGCTAAACCTTTGAGAGAACGGGTAATTTTTGATAATTCCTGTACCCGATTATCACTGCCTCCTTCCATCAGTTGCAAATAATCAATTAGAACCATACCCAATGGACCTTTTTGTTCACTTTGGAGGCGACGCACCTGGGAACGCATTTGGGTTACGGAAATACTTGCCGTATCGTCAATGTAGATAGGTAAACTGGAAAGGGTGCCCATGGCCGCCGTTAAAGGTTCAAATTCTGCTTGGCTAAAGTGCCCTGTCCGTAAACGGTTACTATCAATTAAGGATTCACTAGCCACTAGTCTTAATGCCAACTGTTCCTTGGACATTTCTAAGCTAAAAATAGCCACAGGCAAATTCTGGTTTTTAGCGATGTTAGCGGCAATTCCTAAACCGAATGCCGTTTTTCCCATCGACGGCCTGCCGGCCAAAATAATTAAATCTGCCCGCTGTAATCCCCCTGTCATTGCATCAAGATCATAGAATTGGGTTTCTACCCCTGGACTGGAAAGTTTTTCGTGTAATTTATCTAATTCAATGAAAGTATTAACTAAGGTTTCTGATAACGGTACTAGCCCTGCTTGGGGACGAGATTGGGTGAGGCGAAATATTTTTTGTTCCGATTCATCGAAAATTGTTTCTAATTCTTTGCTAGTTTCGTAACCCAAATCAACGATGTCATGCCCCGCTGCAATTAATTGGCGACGCAAATATTTATCCATGATTAGGGCGGCAAAACGGTCAATGTTCACCGCTGAAATGGTGCGATCTAATAATTGAGTTAATTTCACCATGCCCCCGATCGCCTCGAAATGATGGTGATCTTGGAGCCAACTGCTGACAGACATCAAATCCGTGGGCTGACTTTGGCCATGGAGACTAAGCATGGCCTCATAGATCAAACGATGGGCCTTGACGTAAAAAGCGTCTACTACCAGGAGGTCAATGATGCGCCCCATGGCCTCTGGATCGAGGAGAATCCCCCCCAGGATGCACTCTTCAGCTTCAATGTTTTGGGGGGGCAGGGCAGGGTTAGCAGCCATCAAGTTGGAATGATTGGGGACAGTCTAGTTCTCGACCAGTGGAGCAGATATTCTAAGCGGTGTAGGAAGAAACCATGGCGGGCCGTCGCTCGGGAGTGCCGTATCTTTTGGCATAGAAGGCGAGAATTTCCTCAATAATTTGGCGATCGCCGGGGGAAAAATCATCCTGTAGGGTCAGCTCCAGGCCCCCCACCTGACTGTTGAAATAGTCAAACTGGGTAAAAGTGGGAGTCAGAAGGGTCGCGGTCACACCGGCAAGCTGTTGCACATGGGCCGCGATTTCCCGGTAAACAGCGAGGGGTAGTTGAGGAAAACAAATAACTTCGCTATGCAAGGCAGTGGCAACCAACAAAAACGTCTTATATGCCCATGATATACTCAACCGCCTTTTCTCTCTATCACACCCTAGACTGACTGCCCAGGGAAAAATTCACTTTCAACCCCGGTCAAGAAGTTTTGTGAAAATTCTCCTTTGCAAAGGAATTCCGATAGATTTTTCAATGGTACGACGCTTTTCCAAAGATTTTCTCGGACTAGGTTAAAGACCAAGTTTTTGGATGACAGCCTAACCATTACCATGGGACGTTGGCCCACTGGAAAATTAAATAAATTACCAAGTTGTATGAATTATTTAGGATTTGATCCTGGTCGGGATAAATGCGGGGTGGCGGTGATGACTGGCGATCGCCAAATTTTGTACCATGAAACCATTGCGGCCCAGGAAGTGCCCCAGCGACTGCCGGCCCTGTGTGAGCAGTATCAAGTGGAGCAAGTAGTAATGGGGAATCAAACCACCGCTAAACAATGGCAAAAACAATTGCAAAGTTACTTACTCCCAGCCATGGCCCTGGCATTGGTGAACGAAAAAAACAGTACTGTGGAAGCCAGGCAAAGATATTGGCAAATGTATCCTCCTCAGGGATTAGGGCGTTTGGTGCCCTTGGGTTTGAGGACTCCCCCCCGCCCGGTGGATGATATTGTTGCTATTTTGTTGATTGAGCGTTATCTGGATTTGGATAGCGGCCGTTGCTAGGGGACAAATTTTTATGGATTGGTGGAAAAAACTGCGGCGCAATAGCCTGGCTCGTTGGGGTGCCATACTACTATTGTTGTTTTACGTCGCTGTCATTGGAGCGGATATTTTTGCCCCCTATAATCCCTACAACGCCCAAGTGGATGGTTCCCTACTGCCTCCCACCCAAATCCATTGGCGATCGCCGGGGGGGAAATGGATCGGGCCCACCGTTTACCCCACCCGCCAGTTACCCACCGATTTAGAAACGGGATTAAGACCTTTAGAGATAGATTTCAGCCAACCTTCCCCAGTCCGCCTTTGGGTCCAAGGGGATAGTTACGTCTGGGGACAAATTAAATTACCCTTACCCCCCAGTTTTGCCCCAGTGGAAATTTTTCCGGGTATCCCAGGCGATCGCCATTTAATTGGTACCTTAGGGCCGGGTAAGCTCAACTTATTGGGGACAGACGAACAAGGAAGGGATCAATTTAGCCGTTTATTATTTGGTGGCCGCATTAGTTTATTCATTGGCTTGATTGGGATTACCATTTCCTTTCCCCTGGGCATGGTGGTGGGAGGCATTGCTGGATACTTCGGTGGTTGGTTAGACGTGGTTTTAATGCGTCTAGTAGAAGTGCTGATGACCATCCCTGGCATTTACCTGTTGGTGGCCCTAGCGGCGGTGTTACCTCCTGGTCTGAGCAGTGCCCAAAGGTTTTTGCTCATTGTGGTAATTACTTCTTTCATTAGTTGGTCTGGGTTAGCTAGGGTAATTCGAGGTCAAGTGCTTTCCCTCAAACAACAGGAATACGTCCAAGCCGCCAAAGCCATGGGGGCCGGGGCACCAAGGATTATTGTGCGCCACATTTTGCCCCAAACCGCCAGTTACATTATTATTTCCGCCACGTTGGCAGTGCCCGGATTTATTGTGGCCGAATCAGTGTTGAGCTTGATCGGCCTGGGCATTCAACAACCGGATCCTAGTTGGGGAAATTTACTTTCCATTGCCACCAATGCTTCTATCTTGGTGTTGCAACCTTGGTTGGTCTGGCCCCCCGCAGTACTAATTATTTTGACTGTCTTGGCCTTTAATCTATTGGGAGACGGCCTGCGAGATGCCCTAGATCCCCGCAGTTTAGGGGAATAATAGAGAAAAATTTGCTCAATGGGGGCTGGGGAAGATTTATGGTTGCCAAGCTCGACAGCAGAGCACCGATCAATCCCTATCCCTAAAAAGATTTAGTTTAATCATTGGCCAAAATTGATCTCACCGCTCAGGCTCTAACGGGAGTCCTCTTTTGACATTTGGTATAGATTTTATCTATCTGTATCATTGCCTGAAGTAAAAACCAGCCCTAGAATATTCTCTATGGAAATCTATTTTAAATAGACTAAAGACTATGACTAACCCATTTTTGGGGATATTGAATAATGCAAATAACTAACAAAATTCATTTTAGGAACCTGCAGGGGGACCTTTTTGGCGGGGTTACAGCGGCGGTTATTGCCCTGCCCATGGCCTTAGCCTTCGGGATTGCTTCCGGAGCAGGGGCTACGGCCGGACTCTGGGGGGCGGTGATCGTAGGGTTTTTCGCGGCCTTATTTGGCGGCACCCCCACCTTAATTTCCGAACCGACTGGGCCCATGACGGTGGTGCAAACGGCGGTTATTGCTAGTTTAGTGGCGGCAGATCCCGACAATGGCTTGGCCATGGCCTTCACTGTGGTAATGATGGCGGGGTTGTTCCAGATTGCCTTTGGTCTGCTCAAATTGGGCAAATATGTCACCATGATGCCCTACACAGTCATTTCCGGCTTTATGTCCGGCATTGGGATTATTTTGGTGATTTTGCAACTGGCTCCCTTTCTTGGCCAAGCTAGTCCCAAGGGAGGGGTAATCGGCACCCTCCAGGCCCTCCCTAACCTAGTAAGCAATGTCAGGCCGGTGGAAACCCTATTGGCGCTCATGACGGTGGGCATTATTTGGTTTATGCCTTCCCGTTGGAAAAAGTTTGCTCCGCCCCAATTGGTGGCTTTAGTGTTGGGGACAATTATTTCCATCACCCTATTTGGCGATCTGGATATCCGTCGCATTGGGGAAATTCAGGCCGGTTTGCCCGCTCTACAGCTACCAGTGTTTCAGGCTGATCAATTACAGAGAATGCTGATTGATGCGGCTGTTCTGGGAATGCTGGGCTGTATTGATGCCCTCCTGACTTCGGTGGTGGCTGATAGCTTGACCCGCACAGAACATAACTCCAACAAGGAATTAGTCGGCCAGGGCATCGGCAATGTAATGTCCGGTTTATTTGGTGGCTTGGGGGGAGCTGGGGCCACCATGGGGACGGTGGTAAATATCCAGTCCGGGGGACGCACAGCTCTGTCTGGCTTGATCCGGGCGATGGTGTTGCTGGTGGTAATTTTAGGCGCAGCTAAATTGGCGGCTACCATTCCCCTAGCCGTATTGGCTGGTATTGCGTTCAAAGTTGGGGTGGACATTATTGATTGGGGGTTCCTCAAGCGGGCTCACCATGTCTCCATCAAAGGGGCCTTGATTATGTATGCCGTCATTGTCCTGACGGTGTTGGTGGATTTAATTGCGGCAGTAGGTATTGGTGTATTTATTGCCAATATTCTCACCATTGACCGTATGAGTGCGTTGCAGTCCAAAGCTGTGAAAAGTATTAGCGATGCCGACGACGAAATTCTCCTTTCCGCCAATGAGAAACGTTGGCTAGATGAGGGCAATGGCCGGGTCTTGCTTTTCCAACTCAGTGGCCCAATGATTTTTGGGGTGGCCAAGGCGATCGCCAGGGAACATAATGCCATTCAAGAATGTGCCGCCATTGTTTTTGATCTGAGCGATGTGCCCCATTTGGGAGTAACCGCTTCCCTGGCCCTGGAAAATGCCATTGAAGAAGCGGCGGAAAAAGGTCGGGCCGTTTACATTGTGGGGGCAACAGGGCAAACCAAGCGACGCTTGGAAAAATTGCAAGTGTTCCGCTTTGTTCCTGAAAGTAATTGCTATGACGACCGTTCTGAAGCTCTCAAGGACGCTGTCCTAGCTTTGGGACCTCATGAAAGTGAGGACTCCCCTTCCAGTTCTTCCGTCCAGACCACATACTGATTTCTGCCCCGGCGTTTTGCTTCATACAGGGCCATATCCGCTTGTTTGATAAGGGTCCTGGAGATGAGTTCCTTGGAGGGAAACTGGGTGCCGATGCCCAAACTGATTGTGATTTGCCCACTAATGGGGGAAGCTTCATGGGCGATCGCCAATTGGCTGATGGCTTGAATGATTTTCTCGGCAACCATAATTGCCCCCTTGGTGTCGGTTTCGGGCAAAAGCACCGCAAATTCTTCCCCCCCAAAACGGGCCACTAAGTCCGCTGGCCGACTGGCAGCTTTTCTAGCTGCTTGGGCCACCCTAATTAAGCACAGATCCCCCTCCGGATGGCCATAGCGGTCATTGTAATTTTTGAAGCAATCTATATCAAACATGATTAAGGATATGGGCACTTGAGCCCTAGATAATCTCCGCCACTCTTGTTTAATGCGGACATTAAAGCAACGACGGTTAGCAATCTTCGTCAACCCATCAATATCTATTAATTGACTTAGTTTTTTATTAAACCTTTCTAGCCGAATTTGAGCTTTTTGTAAGGTTTGCTCCGCTGTTTCTGCCCTTTCTTTGGCTTTAATTAATAAATATTCTTCTTCTTTGCGATCAGTAATGTCTTTAATATAGCCATGCCAAATGGTTCCTCCATCGCTTTCCCTCCGGGGCGTGGCGTAGCCTAATACCCAGATCACTCGTCCATCAGCAAAACAAACTCGATACTCGTAATACCAGGGAGTTAGGTTTGCTGCAGACTCATAAATGGATCGGGAAACTCCTGGCAATTCATCAGGGTGCAACACGTTAAAAACTGGGGTGGCATCTTCTTTTACCTCCTCAGGGCTAACTCCATAAATTTTCCGAATCCCCTCACTGGCATAGGGAAAGTGAAAAGTACCATCGGGACGCATGCGAAACTGATAGATTACCCCCGGAATATGGCGAGCTAATTCCTGCAAACGTTGTTGGGATTCCAACAGATCAGTAATATCAGCGGAAATACCCAATAAATATTGCGCTTGACCGGATGCGTCACAAATAGGGATTTTTTTAGTGTGTAAAATACGTATCCCTTCGTGGCAGGTTTGGATAACTTCCATGGGGATATCTTGAACTTCTCCAGATAGTAAAACTTGCCTATCCTCTTGGATAAACCATTCAGCCCGCTCCTGAGGAAATAGCTCATAATCATTTTTTCCTAACACTTCTTCTTTCGTATAACCGATTAAACTTTCACCAGCTTTATTTAATTCTAAAAATCTCAGAGTTTTTGCATCTTTAACAAAGATCATGTCAGGAATATTTTCCACAATGGAAGCAAGAAAAGTTTTAATTTTTTCCAACTCTATTTCCGCTTCTTTCCGTTGGGTAATATCCTGAGCTGTGCCTAAGGTTTGCCAAAGTTGTCCTGTTTCTGTGCGGGTAAAAACTAAGTCTCGGCTTAGGAGCCAGCGCCATTGTTGTCTAGCATCTCGGACACGATACTCAATTTCAAGTATTTCACCGTCCCTTAATTTTTGACAATTTTCAATGGCGGCTAAAATTCGTGGCAAGTCTTCTGGATGGCAAATATTTGTAAACAAGCTGGCCCCCATTGTTTTAATTTCTTCTGGAGAATAACCTAAAAATTCAGCAACAGAACGATTACTATAGATATTGGCTTGCTTAATATGGTCATATATGTATAGAAGGCTGGGGGTTGCTTCGGCAATGCTTTCAATAAATTTTTGACTTTGTCTTAATTCCAGTTGGGTTTCTTTCAGGGCTGAAATATCCCGACCAACGGACTGAATTTCAATTAATTGACCCTTGTCATTGAAAATTCCCCGACTAACCCATTGGGTGTAACCTAATACTCCTCCTGCCCTTTTATCCTGATTTTCATTGATAAATTGTGGCTGTTCTGGGGTTAAGCAGGCTATTTTGTCCAGCACTATTTTCAAGTCTTCTTCAACAATGAAGTCTAGCCATTGCAAGCCGATTACCTCGGGTAAAGCAAGCCCTAGGGCTTGACAAAGGGCATCGTTGGCAAAGGTGATGGTGGTATCTGGTTGGGAGCGTAAAATAAAATCTGTCTGACTTTGTACTACTTGCCGATATAGTTCTTTGGAGCCTTGGAGTTCTTCCTTGGTTTGTGCCAGGGATTGTTGTAACCGGAGGGCCATACCATTGATGGCTTTGGCAAGCTGCTGAATTTCGGCAATGGCCACTGGTTGTGTTATGGTGCCGTGGGAAGTGCCTTGGGCTAAATTTTGACTGGTAGTAACTAGTTTTCGTAGGGGTTCAATGACTAAACGAGCAATGTAGAGACTAGTCAGGGCGGGAATTAAAAAAATGATAATGCCCAGAACTAGAAAAAGATAGACATTATTATTAAGTTGACCGAAAAAATCTAACGATAGCGCGGAAAAGACCAAAACTGCCATAACCAGCAAAACTTGCAGCACTAAGGGGAGAATTAGTACCCAATACAAAGGAATATGTTTTTTGGGCAAAAAATCAGCCAATGCCGGTTAGGAAAATTTGTATGTCAATAAATAAAACAAAACGACTGAAAAGTTAATGGCAGTCATCCACCACTATGGTAATTTGTTTTTCGGGCGATCGCCTGTGGGTAAAGAATTAATTTACAGAGCGAATCGGCCCCATTTAGTTGACCTTCGAGCGAAATTCTGGGGGCTTGGCAACTGGGCAGTTTTTCCGGTCAGCAATTATGGTTGCAAGGGATTCACCATGGCTGATTAGATAAGAATACGGGGTAGACGGTGTTTGAAGCCACAGAGAATTTCCCAGGATATGGTGCCCAAAGTAGAGGCCCAATGGTCTGCGGTGATTTGGCGATCGCCGTCTTGGCCAATCAGGGTAACCACTTCCCCCACTTGGGGATCATCAATGCCCCGTAAATCCACCATCATTTGATCCATGGTGATGGCCCCGATTTGTCGCACTGGTTGGCCCCGCAAAAGCACTTCCAATTGATTGGAAAGATTACGGGGGACACCGTCCGCATAGCCAATGCCCACTACTGCCATGGGCATGGTTTCTTCACTAACGAATTGGTGACCGTAACTAACGCCGGTGCCGGGGGGAATGGTTCTGATCTGGGTGATTTTGGCCCGCACTGTTAATACGGGTTTTAGGTCCAGGCAATCGCCTAGGTGGGGAGCAGGATAAAGGCCATACAAACCTAAACCTACCCGGACCATGTCGTAGTGCCAAGCCTGGCCGTGGAGGGTGGCCGCAGAATTAGCTAAATGTAATTTGGGTATGGGTAATCGGGCTTGACGCAAACTGGCGATCGCCTTGGCAAATCTTTCCTGTTGCTGGAGCATGGTGGCGGTGTTGGGGTCGTCCGCTGTGGCCAGATGGGAATATAAACTAGCTAGCCGTAGCTGGGGCAAAGATTGCACCAAACCAACAAAGTTCGCCGCCTGGGGCCAGGGAGTACCCAACCTAGTCATGCCCGTATCCAGCTTGAGATGTACGGGTAAAACCTTACCCAACTTAAGCAAAATATCGTTGAACAATTGGGCCTGTTCCGGGGAGCAGAGGGTGGGCTGTAGTCGCCAATGGGCAATGGCTTCAATTTCCTCTGGGCTATTAATACCTCCCAAAAGCAAAATCGGGGCGGTGATGCCCGCTTCCCTCAGTTCGATGCCCTCCCCCAAAGTGGCGATCGCCAACCAATCAGCCCCGGCCTGTAAAGCAGTTTGGGCTACCCGGACTGCTCCATGGCCATAGGCATCGGCTTTGACCACCGCCATCAAATTAGTTTTTGGCCCCACATACTGGCGGAACTGCCGGACGTTATGCACCAACGCCGCTTGGTCAATTTCCACCCAAGCCCGCTGACGAATCAATTCAGCTAAACGGTAGCCGGATAACGTTGACGAAACCCTAGAGGCTTGCTCCGGGGAAGATTTAACGTCTCGACTCAAGACCATAAAGTTTACTCCTCTGCACCCAAATTCCCCAAGGGGATACGCCTAAGATAAGGGCAAAGTTGGAAAAGTTCCAGTTCCCTAGGATAGAAATTGGCTTACTCCGACCAAAATTTCTCTGACCGATGAATTTCACGAGTAAAGAAAAATGCAGCAACCACAAAAGCCACTGCATTTCCCCGTATTTGCTACCCTGAGGTAGAAAGACGCATAAAGAATATCTACTTATTCTTATTCTCAGACTATTCTTAGCCCAAAGACGGAAAAACTAAATTTCTTTGTTGACGAAAGGTAAGAGAGCCACCAAACGGGAGCGTTTCACTGCGGTGGTCAAGTCCCGTTGTTGTTTAGCAGTCAAACCAGTGATGCGTCGGGGGAGAATTTTACCCCGTTCAGTGATGAATTTACGCAATAATTCCGTGTCTTTATAGTCAATCGGCTGATTGGGGGGCAGGGGAGAAAGGCGTTTACGGTAGTAGTTCATGGAGATTAGCGAAGATGACTTGATAGGGTGCTAGTTTGGGCATCTCGGTTACAAAGCGGATACCGAACTAAGGAAAATGTTCACAGACCAGGGAAATTATTTGGTTTCCTTGTGGATAGTGTGTTTGTTGCAGTGGGTGCAGAATTTTTTCAGTTCCAACCGGGCGGTGGTGTTACGACGATTTTTCATCGTGGTGTAACGATTAACGCCATTGGAACGCTTGTCGGGGTTACTGCGGCACTCGGTGCATTCTAGGGTGATGACGAGGCGTGCCCCCTTACCTTTTTTAGCCATAACTGTTGCGGGAAGGAATACGGTAATTTATACGCAAACTCTGATTATTGCACAAATTAGTCTTGGGACAAAATCTGCCCCTGGTCATTGGCCGTCAATTTTTGGCAGGGGTAAAGCCGAACACTTCGCCGTAGAAAGCAAGTTCTGACTCCAGGGCTTTTTTAATGTTGGCGGCCATGCGGAAGCCATGTTGTTCTTCGGGAAAGGCCACATATTCCACCTTAATGCCTTTGGCTTTGAGGGCTTGCACCATCATTTCCGTTTGGTTAGGGGGCACAACTTTGTCCTCCAAGCCCTGGAAGAAAATCACCGGGCAAGTAAGCTGGTCTGCATGGTTCACTGGCGATCGCCGTTCGTATAAATCCTTTCTTTCTGGATAGGGGCCAATTAGGCCGTCGAGGTAACGGGCCTCAAATTTGTGGGTATCGGTGGCCAGGGCAGTCAAATCGCTCACACCGTAATAACTAGCCCCGGCTTTAAAAACGTTGTGGAAAGTCAGGGCTGCCAGGGTAGTGTAGCCCCCCGCACTACCACCGGAAATGGCCAGTTGCTCCCCATCCACCAAACCTTGGTCTGCCAGGTAACGGGCCGCATTGACGCAATCCGCCACATCAACAATGCCCCACTGACCATTTAGCCGTTGACGATAATCCCGGCCATAACCCGTACTGCCACCGTAATTGACATCCACATAGGCAAAGCCTCGACTAGTCCAATACTGAATTTTTAAACTCAGAGAATTACCGGCCGCCGCCGTAGGACCACCATGGCTTTTGACCAACAGGGGAGGCAGGGCATCGGAGGGGCCTCGGAAATCACCGTTGGTGGGGGGATAGTACCAGGCGTGGGCGGTTTGACCATCATCACCGGAAAAACTGATGGCTTGGGGCTGGGCAAGGTAGGCTGGGTCAAGGGTAAAATCACTAGCCACTTTGAGAATTTCTGTTTCTTGGGCCTCCACTGCTAGGGCAACCACGGCGGATGATGTGGTGGGACCACTGCCAATGAACCAGAGAGTTTTGCCGTCACTACATAAAGAAGAGTAATTGCTGTAGGGCAGTCCCAAAATGCTTAACTGTTTACGGGAGGGTTTCAGTTTGCCCAACTGCCAAGCGCCATCCTGGGTGAAAGTACAAAGAATCGTGTCGGTATCGACAAAGGTATAGCTCCGTAAACCAAATACCCAATGGGGATAGGCAAATTCTGCATCGAGGGGAAAAACGTTATCCACTTCCCCTTTGTGATAGCGGTATAGGTTCCACCAATCAGTCCGATCGCCAACAAAATATAAACTGCCGTCGGGGGACCATTGGGGTTCATGGATGGATTCATTACCTGCCTGGCCAGCAATGATTTTAAGATTACTGAGGTTCCCTGCTTGGTCAATGTCGGCCAACCATAGTTGGGTCGCATCCCAGGGCATATGGGGATGGTCCCAGGTAATCCAAGCCAATTTCTGCCCGTCAGGACTGAGGCGTGGGGAAGAATAAAAATCATGGACCGTGGCGATCGTCGTGACCTCTCCATTTTCTAGACTAATGGCGGCGAGAAAATTTTCCGGCTCCTTTGCTTCTGAGTGATGACGTTCACCAACGGCAATTAATCTTTGTCTGGGTTGATCCAAAACAAAATCAGCAAAACGACAGTCTGGTCTGTTGGTCAATCGTTGCGGTTCTTGCCCAACGCCTTGGACGTAAACCTGTTGATCGCTGAAATTACTGAAATAAACCCCATCCGCCGTGACCAAAAAGGCTCCGCCACCATATTCGTGTACCCTGGTGCGGACATTGAAAGGGGCCGGAGTGACATCCCGCACAGTGCCATCGGGTTGCCGGTGAACTAGAACATTACGCCCTTTTTCTGCCGGCCTCGCTTCTAGCCAAAAGACATCTTCACCGCTGTTTTGCACTGCCCCCAAACCAATACTCCCCGCCAACAACGCATCGGCCGTAATTGGCGATCGCCAGGAACCATAGGGGGCAATCTGTTTAGTGGTCATGGAAATCACAGGAGAGGGGAAACTAGTTACCCTTTCAGGATACAGAAGCAGGCACCAACTTTTCCTGTTCGCTCCAGAACCACTTAATGGTTTTGGCCAAACCCTGATCCAAACTGGTCAGTTGTAAATCCGGCATTAGGCCATGGAGTTTTTTCACCCCCAAGCATTTTGATTTGGCCCCCACGTAACGGCTGGTATCGAATTCAATCAGGTTAAAGTCGTAGTCCACTTCCTGGCAAATTAATTCCGCAAAGCGACGAATGGTAAATTCTTCCCCCGCGCCAATATTGACTAAATCGTTATCCACCATGGCCGCCAGTTCCAGGGCAATGCGGGCAAAATCCTCTACAAAGACCAATTCCCGCCGCTGATAACCGTCCCCCCAGAGAGTAACCGTTTCGCCGTAGAGCTTACCCCGAATAATTTTGCGAATCAGGTCAAAAATAAAATGCATCTGCCGCCCATCGGTATGGTATCCGGGGCCGTATAGGGTAGAAGGTACTAAGCAGAGATATTTGAGCCCATACTGTTTTTGCAATGCCAACGCCCCCGCATAAAGCATCCTTTTGGTCATGGCGTAGGTGAACAAACTATCAATGGGTAAACCAGTGAGGTAATATTCCTCCTCCAAGGGCAAATTAGGATCATAGGCGCAACTAGTGCCCATAAAAATCAACTTCGCCTGGGGTTGTTGACTATGCCACCAATCTAGAACGTTAGTGTTTAATTTTTGGTTGATCAGCCACTGTTCCCCCGGATGGGACAAACAAAAATCCCCCGCTTGGGTCCAAGCAGCCAGGTGATAAATTTGGTCAAAACTGCCCTTGGTAAACTGATGTAGGGAATCCGGTTGGGTCAGGTCACAGTTACGGGAATTGATTTTGGTTAGCTCATGACCCTGGGCCTCTAGTTGATTGCAGAGGGTTGTGCCTAAAAAGCCCGTGCCGCCGGTGACCAAAATTTTCATCCGTTTATCCTTAAAAATACTGAAACTTTTCTTGCCCTATCATCATACAAGAGAGAGCGTTGGACTATTTCACATCTGTGACCATGCCATTTTAATTATAATAAGTATTATTGTCTTTTATATTTCACTCTTTAATATTTCCTCGTGTCTTTTCTTTTTTCTGGCTTGCATCCAGATAATGGAGAGAAATGAATGATGGAACTCAATTTTTTCCTTCGAAATCAGAACTTATGTGTTTATAGTCCAAGTACAATTTTCTCGAAGGGTAAGTTAGCCAAATCGACGGTAATTAAACTTCTAGTTAGTGCGCTTGCTGTTGTGTTCATGGGGTCGGAAGCTACTGGTGCAGAACCAGAATGTAAGGCGATCAATCGGGAGGTTTTAATGTCCCATGGAATGACTTTCAACGAGGATGACAGTTGCCGCCAGACCGATGACCCTTATGAATTTCCTTCGCGAGTGTTTATTCGTCCAGATCCGGACCGTGTTCGCCGTTGGCAGAATGAAGATGGTAGGCTTTTTTGGTCAACGGCCACTCCTCCCGGAGCAAATCCGGCCGACGCTGGACAGTGTGTGAATGTTGAGCACTTCAGGCCCGTTATAGGAATAACGCCAGGGGAGCTGAATTTTTTGGGATTAAAACCAACTGAAAATCAGGTTGTTATTGCCAATGTGCGGGACTTAGATGGTTTTGCCATTGCGGTCTTTTCTCGCGATTCAATTGCAGACATGATTTTTCAAGTTGTTGAGGCGGATGTACCAGTATTAGGTCGTTTAGGCATTCACTCCCAGGTTCGCATGAGGCTTAAACCCGGTCACCAGGTTTTACTCCATCACCAATGGCCATATGAAGCAGTGCCTTACAAGATTGTTGATGAGTTGTTTTTTTCTATTCACGGCGTGGGCTCTGGCCAGGAAATAGGACGAATTAATTACAACCCGAAACTTCTTTTAAGTGTGCTTGACGGCTCCCGTTTACTTGTTTTCGCGATCCACACAAGGGAATTTCGCCTATGGGACACGTATGCGCGGTTGAAAAATGCAAATATTAATCAGTATCCTCTTCAGTTGAACCATAACGAAATCAATAGATATATAGACAAATTTCTTCGTATTTCGTCAGAGAGTCGCCTAAATAAGCACTATTTGCTCACGGAGCGGAATTGCACGAATGGGCAGTTTAGGTTGCTTGAGTATGCCAAGGGCCATCAGTTTCAGCCAGATTGTTTGTGGCCCCCTTGGACAAATGGAACTATCCATCCAGACAAGTCGGCGGAAGCCCTGCGGACAAGGGGATTAATTGCGCCTGATGAGGTGAATGCTATTGGTCATTACGAGGAGGAGCCGGCTGTTCTTGAGCTACTTCAATCTTGGGGTTTTCTTTAAAATTCATCGAGGGAACTAGACAAAATTGATGGGAGGTTAAGTACAGGTTAACGAAAGCTAAATGGGCTATGATCTGTCCACTTCGATGGCACAGAGTTGGGAGCAATGACCCATGGGGCAAAAAAATGAAGCGGTTATCTTAATCGGAGCTTTAGCCATTACCGGAGTGGTGGTGGCAGGGGGCGGTTGGTGGCTATGGCAACGCTTCCAAACAGGTGGTGAAAACCCAGGAGAGATGGTTAACGAACCAGGGCAGTTACCTCCTCCCCCAGAATTGCAAGCTTCCGATGCGTTTGTGGCGCCAACCCAAGTTCCAGCGGGGACAAAAGTTACCATTGATGGCTCTACTAGTATGGTCAACATCAATGAGGCCCTGAAGGCTCAATTTCAGCAAACTTTCCCCGGCACAGTGGTGCAAACCGATGCCCAGGGCACCGACAAGGGCGTTGTGAACCTAATTTTGGGCAAAGTTGATCTATCTGCTAGTTCCCGTCCCCTCACTTCCCAGGAACAGGCCCAAGGCCTTGCGGCGGTGCCGGTGGCCAGTGACACGATCGCCGTTATGGTGGGCAGGCAAAATCCCTTTGCTGGAGGGTTAACTTCGGCTCAGTTGCGGGATATTTTTACGGGAAAAATTAGTAACTGGTCTGAGGTTGGGGGGCCAAACAACACTATTCAAGTAATCAATCGACCTTCTGAAAGTGGCACCCAACAAACCTTTGCCGCCCAAGTGTTGCAAGGACAAGCGTTTGGCCAGGGCGCAAATTTCCAAACTATGCCCAGGGATGCCACCACCCCGATCATTCGGGCTTTGGGTAGCAATGGCATCAGCTACGCCACCTATGGACAGGTAGAGAACCAGCAAACTGCCAGGATTGTGCCCATTGACAGCCTTAGCCCCAACCAGGAAAATTACCCCCTGCGACGACAATTATTTTATTTTTACAAAACGCCTCCCTCACCCCAGGTGGAAGCATTTTTGGGTTTTGCCACTAGCCCCCAGGGTCAACAGGCGATCACCAATGCCTTTGAATAGGTCTAATTAGTTCATATTGCGGTACTTTACATCATCTTGATTTTCATATTCATACTGGTTGTCATTCTCATACTGATCGTCTTGTTCGTAATCTAAGCTATTATCATCGACGGATTTTTCGTCAGTTAAATCCTGATAATTTTCCTGATTCATATTTTCGTAATCCTTCCGGTCCGCATCTTCGTAACCCATGGGATTATTGGGATTTTCCTCTTCTCCCGCCTGGGCCAGCACGGGAAAGAACACCAACGCCGCAGTTAACAAACTCAGTAAAGTTACCAACAAAAAAGTAGGCGATCGCCGGGTTTGATCGGTGGAAGTAGTAACCATGGCGTTAATGTCCTCTGAAGGGATGAACATGATCAAATTTTGACGCAATCCTGCCATTTAACGTTGCCGCCCTCTTCCACCAAGGCAGTGTTGCCCTTGGACCAAACGGTGATGAAACCATTGCTGT
Organism: Synechocystis sp. FACHB-908; assembly: GCF_014698595.1. NCBI lineage: Bacteria > Bacillati > Cyanobacteriota > Cyanophyceae > Synechococcales > Merismopediaceae > Synechocystis > Synechocystis sp. FACHB-908. Next base: position 96,625 of record NZ_JACJTH010000011.1, read on the forward strand.
ATTTATTCCCAGAGGCCGATTCCGCTTGGGGTAAAACCACTGTGCGACCATCCGGCAGGGTAACCTGAATGGCAGATCCTTCCACCATTTTAATTGTCAATGTTTCGGTTGGGGAGCAGTAGTAAGTTTGGGTCTCCTGGGCATAGCTAGGTATCGCTAAACCCAAGCCACCAAGAATTAGGGCCACTAGGACAACTTTAGCTGGGCGACCCCAGAGAGCGGAATAGGAATTTTTCATAACTAATCGTGTCAATCACGCCTCCAAATACTGTGGCTGTTTTGACCAGCTACCCTGATTCTATGACCGGCGATGGTCTTCCTAGCCCTGCCACAGACCACTTCCCTAAACGGCTGATATGTTGACGATCTAGGCTTTTTTCCCGTCCTCCAACTCCTCAAAGGCGGCCAAAATTTCCTCCAAGGCGATCGCCATATGGGTCCAGTGGGTGCCTCCTTGGCAAAAAACGGTGTAGGGTTCCCGCAATGGTCCGTCGGCGGACAACTCGGAAGTACTGCCGTCAATAAATGTGCCCCCAGCCATCACCACTTCACTGGCGTAACCAGGCATAGCGGCGGGTACGGGTTGAAGATAGGAACTAATGGGGGAAGCTCCTTGTAGAGCCCGGCAAAAAGCCAATAATTTTTCTGGACTGCCCAACTGAATGGCTTGGATCACATCCCGGCGGGGAGATAGGGGCGCAGGATTAACCGGGTAACCCAATTGGTCAAACACATGGGCCAGCAGATGGTTACATTTCATCGCTTCCCCCACCATTTGGGGGGCAAGGAAGAGGCCTTGGAATAACAGACGATTTTGGTCAAAAGTGGCTCCCCCTTCCCGGCCAATGCCTGGGGCAGTCAATCTATAGGCCCCCGCTTCCACCCATTCCTCTTTCCCGGCTAGGTAACCCCCTGCCGTAACAATGGTGCCCCCAGGATTTTTAATCAAAGACCCAGCCATCAGATCCACTCCGATCGCCGTCGGTTCCACTGTCTCAATGAATTCCCCGTAGCAATTGTCCACAAAACAAAGGGTGCGAGGATTTTGGGCTTTAACAATTTCGATAATTCTGGCAATGTCGGCGATCGCCAAACTGGGGCGCCAACTGTAACCACAGGAACGTTGGATTAAAACTAAGCGAGTTTCCGGACGCACTGCAGTTTCTAGCCCTTGCCAATCCACCGTGCCGGCCGCCGTGAGGGGCAATTGACGATAAGAAATGTTAAAGTCAGCGAGGGAGCCTTGACAACTTCCCCTAAGACCAATCACTTCTTCGAGGGTGTCGTAGGGAGAGCCCACCGCCGACAGTAGTTCATCCCCCGGTCGCAAAATGCCGTACAACGCACAGGCGATCGCATGGGTTCCGGACACAAACTGTACCCGTACAGCGGCCGACTCTGCCCCCATCACCTGAGCAAAAACCCCGTCCAGAGTATCTCTGCCTAGGTCATCATGGCCATAACCACTCACCCCGGCGAAGTGCTGTACCCCTACCCGATGGTGCCGAAATGCCTCTATGACTTTGTACAGATTTTCCTTGACCTTTGCGTCGATTTCCGAAAAGATTGGGACTAGGTTTTCTTCTGCTTGTTTAAGGAAGCTGGAATATTTCATTAAGACATTATTTAACTTTTGATGTTATTTGGGAATTCCCCTTAAACTATCTTTCAATCTTCGAGATCATCACCGATTCGATTTTCTTGGATGGTTGGTAAATCCCGGCGATGTTAAACCCATTAAACATTGAATACCTATATTTAAGCAAACTTTTTGACAATAGTTTAATCGTTTTTAACAAGCGCCAATTATTCCGTTTTTTCGTTAGGTTTTTTTTCATGACTGCTGCTCTTCCCAACGATTCCAAGCCCAAGTTGACTCCAGCTTGGACTGTGATCTTCTTTTTTACCTCCATTCATTTGGTGGCCCTGTTGGCTTTCCTGCCCCAGTTTTTCAGTTGGAAAGCAGTGGGGATGGCTTTCTTGCTCTATGTAATTACCGGCGGCATTGGCATTACTTTAGGTTTTCACCGTTGTATTTCCCACCGCAGTTTCAATGTTCCTAAATGGTTAGAGTATATTTTCGTAATCTGTGGCACCCTAGCCTGTCAGGGGGGCGTATTTGAGTGGGTCGGCTTACACCGTATGCACCACAAATTTTCTGACACCACCCCGGATCCCCACGATTCTAATAAGGGTTTTTGGTGGAGTCACATCGGCTGGATGATGTTTGAAATTCCTGCTAAAGCTGATATTCCCCGCTACACCAAGGATATCCAAGACGATAAATTTTATCAATTTTGCCAGAATAATCTAATTCTTATCCAGGTCGCCCTAGGCTTGATTTTATTTGCCTTAGGGGGCTGGCCCTTCGTTATTTGGGGCATTTTTGTCCGCCTAGTGTTTGTTTTCCACTTCACTTGGTTTGTCAACAGTGCCACCCATAAGTTCGGCTACGTTAGCCATGAATCCAATGATTATTCCCGCAATTGTTGGTGGGTAGCATTGTTAACTTTCGGTGAAGGTTGGCACAATAATCACCACGCCTATCAGTACTCTGCTCGCCATGGTTTGCAATGGTGGGAAGTGGATTTAACTTGGATGACCATTAAATTCCTATCTTTGCTGGGGTTAGCCAAGGATATTAAACTTCCTCCGGAAACTGCGATGGCCAACAAAGCCTAGGAAATGATTTGAACATGATTCAGACATTTTCTGATCATCACTAAGGTTTCCCCATAAGCAACCGTTTCCCTGTTGACTTCATTAAGTTCAGCGGGGATTTTTGTTGCTATTAACTAGGGCAATATTAGTAATAAAAATACTCCTGGCGATAACGTTGATGGTGCCAATTATTATCCCTATCCCGACGCTCCCAACCGTCCACCCTACAGTTGATGCAATTACTACCGCCATTGATGATGGTTAATTCGTCCTTGCCCCGGTAATTACGGTTGTGGCCTCTGTAGTAACTATTAGGATAGGTATCGCTGCGATTAGGCATAAAGATCGGTTGGCTAAAACCAGGAGTGCCAATACGATCGCCAGGGTTATTGTAGTTGTTGTAGCGATTGTAGTTACGAAATTGGGCGTTGGCGTTGGGGGCTAGACTGGCCAAAATCCCAAGGGTGGCGATCGCCGTCAGTAGATAGTTCCGTTTCATAGATTTATCCTCCGAGTGAATGGGCTATGGGCTGCGTGTAAAGGGTCCGATGTTTTCTTGATCTTTTCCCCACTGTCCAATTAACCCGGACCAATACTAGTTTCCTTCTTCTATCCTAGATCGCCCCCAGGGTAAACAGCAGAGGCAAAGAAATACAAAAGGTTACAAATCTGGGGAAAGGGGAAAAATTTTTGCGACAATCATCAACGTTGGGCCCAAGCCATTAAAGACTTTGACGGAGAACCATGTCAGATACCATTGAATCCATCCTGCAGGAAGAGCGACTGTTTGATCCCCCTACAGAATTTAGTGAGCGGGCTTACGTGCGTAGTGGGCGGGAGTATGAGCAACTGTACAGCCGGGCGGCCAGCAATCCGGAGAAGTTTTGGGGTGAGCTGGCGGAGCAGGAATTACATTGGTTTAAAAAATGGGACCAGGTTTTGGATTGGCAACCTCCCTTTGCGAAATGGTTTGTGGGGGGTCAGTTAAATATTTCCCATAACTGTTTGGATCGGCACTTAACCACCTGGCGGCGCAATAAGGCGGCCATTATTTGGGAGGGGGAACCGGGAGATTCCCGGATAATTACCTATGCCCAACTCCATCGGGAAGTGTGTCAGTTTGCCAATGCCCTGAAAAGTTTAGGCGTGCAAAAAGGTGATCGGGTAGCAATTTATCTGCCCATGATTCCCGAAGCGGCGATCACCATGTTGGCCTGTTCCCGTATCGGTGCGCCCCATAGTGTTGTGTTTGGTGGGTTTAGTGCGGAAGCCCTGCGGGATCGATTAGTGGATGCTGAAGCCAAATTGGTCATAACTGCCGACGGTGGTTTTCGTAAAGATAAGGCGATCGCCCTGAAGCAGGAAGTGGATAAGGCCCTGGAACACGGTGCCCCCAGCGTGGAAAACGTCATCGTCGTGCAAAGAACTAAAGCCGATGTGACCATGACGGCGGGACGGGACCACTGGTGGCACGAACTCCAACCTCAACAGTCGGCCCATTGCCCAGCGGAACCCATAGACAGTGAAGATATGCTGTTTATTCTCTACACCTCTGGCAGTACTGGCAAACCAAAAGGCGTGGTCCACACCACCGGGGGTTACAACCTTTACACCCACATGACCACCAAATGGATCTTTGACCTCAAAGATACGGACGTTTATTGGTGTACCGCTGATGTGGGTTGGATTACGGGCCACAGCTACATTGTTTACGGCCCCCTGTCCAACGGTGCAACAACGGTAATGTATGAAGGGGTGCCCCGCCCCTCCAACCCCGGTTGTTTTTGGGACGTAATTGAAAGGTATGGGGTGAATATTTTCTACACCGCCCCCACCGCCATCCGAGCCTTTATTCGCATGGGGGAAGCCGTACCCAACGCCAGGGATTTATCCTCTCTCCGTTTACTGGGCACTGTGGGGGAACCCATTAACCCCGAAGCTTGGATGTGGTACCACCGGGTCATTGGCGGCGGTAAATGCCCCATTGTCGATACCTGGTGGCAAACGGAAACCGGCGGCATTATGCTCACTCCCCTACCTGGAGCTATCCCTACCAAACCCGGTTCTTGTACCAAACCTTTTCCCGGCATTGTGGCGGAAATTGTTGATTTAGATGGCAATCCCGTCGAGTCAGACCAAGGGGGCTTTTTAGTGATTAAACAACCTTGGCCCAGCATGATTCGGGATGTGTACGGCGACACCGATCGCTTCCGCCATACCTATTGGGAACATATTCAACCCAAGGAGGGACAATATCTCTACTTTGCTGGGGACGGGGCCCGCCGGGATAAAGACGGTTATTTTTGGGTCATGGGCCGGGTGGATGATGTGATTAATGTCTCTGGTCACCGTTTAGGCACTATGGAAATTGAATCGGCTTTGGTTTCCCATCCCCTCGTAGCGGAAGCGGCGGTGGTGGGTCGCCCCGATGAATTGACTGGGGAAGCCATTTTCGCCTTTGTTTCTCTGGAGGGTAACGCTGAACCCAGTGAAGAGTTGAAAAAAGATTTGGTCAAGCACGTCACTGAAGAAATTGGGGCGATCGCCAGGCCAGCGGAAATCCGTTTCACCGATGTGTTACCCAAAACCCGTTCCGGCAAAATTATGCGTCGTCTGTTGCGGAGTTTAGCCTCCGGGCAGGAAATTTCCGGGGACACTTCCACCCTGGAGGACCGGACAGTGCTGGACAAATTACGGGAGGGCTAATAGCGTGTTGGACAAATTACGGGAGGGCTAATTGGGAAATTAGATTCACTGTCACCACTTTTTCTTCCGGCTCAGCGACGGTAACTTCCAGGTCTGGGCCGAAGAATTTGGCAATTTTTTCCTGCTTTTCCTGCCAAGTTTCCAGGCTGATGAAGGGGGAGGTAAAGGTTAGGGTAAGCACGTATTTTCCCTCCCAATCCTGTTCCAAAAGACTAGTGAGTACTGGTCTTTCTTCATCCGTGGGACTCAAACCTAGGCGCTCTAGGGATTCGTCCAGATGGGCTTCCTGGCCGTAACGGTAACGGGTCACATCTTTGCGAATTTGATTTTGGGTGGGGGTGGCCAGTTGGTTTCGCAGGGCGATAATTTTTTCTGAGGTCGGTTGACTAAATGGAATAGGTTTCAACTCCGCCGCCTTAAGGGCCAAGCCCCCTAACACTAAGGGAATGCCATAGAAAAAGCCAGCCAGATTGAGGGTGGCATAGTCGAGGGCGTAGGCCACAAAGCCTGTAATGGTGAGGATTCCCCCCACCGTTAACCCCACTGCGGCCAAAGAAATTTTAGGAAGCATTTAAGTCAATATCCTTACCAAGGAAAAAAAATGGGCAAATTGTCCCACGGCAATAGTATCTACCAAAACTGAGGTCCCTAGCCACTGGGATTGGCGATCGCCAATAATAATTTCACTACCAAATAATTACATGAGTGAATGTAGCTTTACTCGCAAATTATCTTTGGGCCGGGGACTAGGGGTAACAACCAACTCTAAATTTTGCCCCGGTAACAATGTCCAATCAAATTGTTGGATTAATCGGGTGGCAAATAATTTCATTTCCAGCCGAGCAAATTCCTTACCTAAACATTCCCGTAAGCCACCGCCAAAGGGAACATGGGCAAAGGGAGGATTATGAGTTGCACTACCATCAGGAGTAAACCGTTCTGGATCAAACTTTTCTGGGTCAGGATATAAATCAGGATCGGCGTGGGTTTGGCTAATTTGATAAGAAACTAACCAGCCTTTGGGAAAATGAAAACCCTGAAATTGACAATCTTGGATTAATTCTCGAAAACCACCGCCCACAGGAGGAATTAACCGCAATACTTCTTGTAACACTTGGTCTAGATAGGGCATTTTTTTAAGAGTTTCTGCCGTCAGCTCTTGGCTTAACTGCAATTTGTTCTGTTCCTGTCTGACCCTTTCTCGAATGTCAGAATGTTGTCCCAACAATAGACAAAAAGAAGATAATGCGGAAGTTAAAGTTTCATGTCCGGCAAACAATAGCAATAAAATTTGATCCTTCAGCTCCGGCAAAGATAACGGTTGGTTATTATCATCTCGGGCGGCCAATAATATGCCCAATGCATCTTCTTCACTGGGGGGTTGCTGTTGTCGAGCTTTAATAATTTTTTCAAGCTCAGCCAATAACAAAGCCCTTGCTCGTTGGGATTTACCAAATAGGGTATTAGGTAAAGGAATTGGCAGACTAAATAGCCCTTGAATATAAGTTTCAAACCAGGGAAATAATTGAGGATTTTGACTTACTTTTTCCCCCATGAACAACGTTGCCGCCACATCAAAAGTCATTCGTCTTAATTGGGGATACCAAATCACTTCATTGGCTTTACCCCATTGCTCCAAATATCCCTGAACAATGCCATCCATTTTTGGGAGATAACTGTCCAATGTCCTGGGTAAAAAAGCTTGGTATAGAATTTTACGGCGCGAGCGATGTATTTCTCCCATTTGAGTCGCTAACGCATTAGGTCCTAACAAAATTCTGGTGCTGAGGGGCCAAGTTGCCTGAAAAGTTTCCTGCTCCTTGGTGAATAAAAATCTATTCGCTAATGCCCCAGAAATAAAAATGACATTTTTGCCAAATAAACGGGTTTTAAAAATTGGGCCAAATTGCTGCTGCCGCTTTTTACCGAAGTCCCCATCATTAAGAAAATTGAGAGTTTCTCCTAACCACGGTAAACCAAAGTCACCGGGGGGAATAGGTAAAGAATTTAAATTTGTAGGAGAAGTTATCATGGAAAGAAATAGGTTGATTTGTTCGATATTAGTACTTACGAAGCCATCATCATATCAATCAATTTTAAAACAAGATCATTGATAAAGCTTGCTCCTTCTCCTGTTCAGAAGCCGCCAGATAGTGGGACAACACATTCAAATTCTTGTGACCACTAATTTTTTGAATAACCCGGAGATTCATTCCCTTCCGACACATTATGGTTAACGTAGTCCGGCGAAAAGAATGGGTTGATGCCCCCCAACACCAATCCTGTCAGTGGTGGCCTTCAAAATTTTGTGGGCCATGGAAGAATACAGATGAAAGCCCACTCGTTTGCCCAGAAATGTATAGGACAATGGAAACCTATCGGATTGTTGAGCTTACCGGTAATCATCAAATAAAACTTGCAACATCGGGGGGCGGAGGTTGTGGCCATCGAGATTGAACATAAATTCCTGGTTAAAGATGACCGCTGGCGGAGTTTAGTCCAGGGTTATTTGTACCGTCAAGGTTACATTGCCACCCCAGATTTAACTACGCTGCGAGTCCGTACCATTGGCGATCGGGCCTATCTCACCATTAAGGGTAAAAATGCCAGCATTGCCCGCTTGGATTTGAGTATGAAATTCTTGCAGTGGAAGCCAATTAAATTTTGACAGAACTCTGTTCACCGCCCCTGATTGAAAATATCGTTATTGCCTCGATTACCATGGTAAAACCTGAGAAGTAGACGAGTTTTTGGGGGATAACCAGGGTCTAATTTTAGCGGAAGTGGAATTAACCTACACTGGTGAAAAAATAAGTCTACTTCCCTGGATCGGGGAAGAGGTAACGGATGATGCCCGCTATTACAACGTCAATTTAGCCCAACATCCCTACAAAAATTGGTGACAATTTAAACAATAAAAAATATAAGATTTTTTAAGTTTCTTTTTCTTGTTTAAATCCAAAGCATGGCCAACCAAATAATTTAAACAATCCATCAACTTTATTTTTGAAACCTTGATAAGCAGTCAACAAAATTAATTTATCTTCATTAGTAGTTTCTTTATCATCTTTGATAAAATTCTCTAAATCTGGCATCTGTGTCAAATTTGAAGCAATTAGTGCTACTAGTTCAAACTCCAGCCGATAACTTGATGGTTTTAATTCGCTAGGGCTTAAGCTAAGTGGCTGTCCACTCTCATCGCGACATCTCCTAAGAGACTCACGAATAGAAGTTAAGTTTGTAGAAGCCATCACATAGTAATTTCTGACTATTTTGCATGACAAAGAGTTTTTGCCGTGTTCTGAAAGCTTGGCGAAACTAGGACTAAATTCAGAAGAGCTGATAAATTGTTCAGCTTTGTATTTCATAAAAATCATGATCGCAAGTTTTTCTTTAAAAACACAATTACTTGTTTTTGGCGCTCTTCATTCCCCTATTGTTATTAATAGTGCTCTGAAACTAACAAATAAGCAAGATCAAATTGTGAAGAAAACGCAACAAAATGAACCATTAAGATAATTTCTGTCTATCCTGGCTGGTATATTCCAGTCTACTCAGAAATGAGTTTGTTTTATGACAAATCAGTATGTACCAAATTACTTGGCGCAATCGATCCTGGTAACTCTATTTTGTTGCTTACCCCTGGGTATTGTGGCCATTATCAAAGCATCGGAAGTTAATTCTCGTTTAGCTTCAGGGGACTATGAAGGCGCTGTAAAGGCTTCCAAGGAAGCGAAAAAGTTTTGTTGGTGGTCCTTTGGTGCCGGCATAATTTTCATTGCCATCTATTTTGTGCTAGTGGTTATTGCCGCCGTCTTTGGTCAGTAATTAAAGTTACATTTTTTGACTTTGCCTTGTTCACCATTCATTAACGAATACCATGTTTAGTTTGAAAAATTATTCCCCATCTCCATTACTATCCGCTAAGGCCAAGGAATATTTAGTATTCACTTTGGTAACCCTAACCATTGTCGTTGCTGGCACTCTTCTGTTCCTGTTTGATCCTGCTTCATCGAAATTATTTCCCCCCAGCCCCTTTCGCAGTTTAACTGGGCTGTACTGCCCCGGTTGCGGCACTTTACGGGCGTTGCATCAATTATTGCATGGCAACTTAGTGGGAGCTTTTGGCCTAAATCCTTTGATGATGATTTCCCTCCCATTTATGATTTATTCCTACGTTGCCTATGGCTTAAAAACTATTAATGGGCGGACTTTATTAGTTTGGTTTGTTCCCCCCAAGGTAATCTGGTTCATACTACAGGCGATTTTAGCTTATTGGGTGGCCAGAAATATTCCCTTTGCACCCTTCTCTTGGTTGGCACCGTAGTTTTAAAATCCAACTACATTAAACATTAAAGGTGTTTATTGTGTTAATCCTAATGATTTATGGGCATCGGTGACGGGTAAAACTGATGCCATCTTCGTGAATGCTAGTTAATTTTTGATGATTCTCGGAAAGGCGAAAATGAAAGGTATCTTTCCAAGTTTCTCCTTCTCCCGCTAATTTAGCAGTCACACGAAGATTTAGCTCATCATCCACTGTTACGGCAGTTATTTTTCCCCTCGACTCATGGAAATCGACCCAACCATCTGATAGAACTAATCTAGTGTCGTCCATGGGTAGAGCACAGTTTTTTAAATTTTCTACCCATGTGCCTTGGAAGCGCGGGGGAATGGATTGGGCCAACACCATAGTTATTCCCCCCAAAACTTGACTAAGTGTTAACCAAGAAATAGTCAATGTTTGTTTTTTTATTACCTTATTAGACATGGATAAGTAACTTTTTATGAATAGTTCCGACAAAAGTTGTGCCAAAATATCCACAACCAAAATTGATAATTAACAAAACTTTTGAACTATTTAAAAGGCAATCACCTTGTCGGATGCTGTGTCCTGGTGGGTAATTTGCTAAAATGAACCCAGTAACCGCCTTTGAGCACAGTTTCCACTCTCGGCGTCTCAAGCACTATGGGATATTTAGTTTCGTTTGTTCTTTTGGTGGTCTACGTCGGCGGGGTCTGGCGTTTTCTTTCTGGCTATCGCCACACCAATTTTAATCGTAGCTTAGCAACCCGCATCTCCCTGGCATTGCTATGGCCTGGACTGCTCCTGGTCAATCCCTCCTATCGCAAAAACTTTCAAAAAGCTCTCAAAGGTCGTTAGTCGTTAAAAGTTTGTGTGAAACGCCCCCTGGCCTAAGCTTAAGGGAAGCTACATGAAAATCCCCCGGTGTTGCTATGCCCGTATATTTCTATTGGGGCGAAGACCAATTTACCCTGCACCAAGCAGTCAAACAACTGCAGAAACGTTGTTTAGATCCCCAATGGGAGGCCTTTAATTTTGAAAAAATTCCGGGGGAACAAGCTGATGCTACCCAACGGGGTCTGGAGCAAGCCTTGACACCCCCTTTTGGTAGTGGCGATCGCCTGGTGTGGGTGGTGGACTCCACCTTAGGACAAAGTTGCGACGATGGTTTGCTGGCTAGGTTGCAAAAAAGTTTGCCCGCCATTCCCACCGACTGCCATTTACTATTCACATCCAGTAAAAAGCTCGATCGCCGACTGAAATCGACCAAATATTTGGAAGGTAATGCCACTATCCGGGAATTTGCCCTCATTTCACCCTGGAATGTGGACGCTCTCATCCATCAAATTCAGGCGATCGCCCAGGATCTGCAACTTCCCTTAGCAACGGAAACGGAAGGTTTTTTGGCAGAAGCGTTGGGTAATGACACGAGGCTAATTTGGAATGAGTTGGGCAAGCTCAAACTCTATAGCGAGAGTCAAACGGGCCCCTTAACGGTGGCCCAGGTAGAACAGTTGGTCAATACCAGCACCCAAAATAGTTTGCAATTAGCCCAGGCGATCCGGGATGGAGAAACCCCCCAGGCATTGCAATTGGTGGCAGACTTATTGCTGACCCACAACGAACCGGCTTTAAAAATATTGGCTACCCTCACCGGCCAGTTTCGTACTTGGACATTGATCAAGCTTGCTTTGGAGGCAGGGGAAAAAGATGACAAAGCGATCGCCGCCCAGGCCGATCTCAGTAATCCCAAACGTTTGTATTTTTTAAAGAAGGAATTGCGGGGCATTACCGGCGGGCAATTGCTCAAAACCTTACCCCTGTTGTTGGAATTGGAATATCAACTAAAGCGAGGAGCGGACCCCTGTTCGAGCCTACAAACTAAGGTGATTGAACTATCATCATTATTCCAGCCCATACACCGTCGCCGTTGATCTCCGTCGGTCGACAAATGGCCCTATGCTTAAAAATTGTCAATTCTTACACCTTGCCAATGAAGTCTTCGGCCCATACTTCTTTACCTCCCTGGTTAACCATTGTCGGTCGGGTTCCCTTTTTCTGCTGCTTGGCGATCGTTGGATTATTAATCGCCCTAGGCCACAATTTTAAGGAAGTGAACGATTTAAAGGAAATCGCCTTTGACATTGCCTTTTTAGATTTCCTCCATAAGGTAATTCCCGAGGCCATGGCCCCTTTTTGGATCAAAGTCTATAAAGGTACGGGGGTGGAATTGACCGCCACGATGATTGCCATCACCCTAGGTTTTTTAGCTTGGAAACGCTATTGGTCGGAGATTAAATATCTAGTTTTTGCCACCCTGGGCATTCTTTTGGTAATTGACCAAGTGTTGAAGCCCTTTTTTAACCGTACTCGACCTTTACCCCGTTTAGTGGATGTGGATGGGCGTAGTTTTCCTAGTGGCCATGCGGCGGGCGGAGTGGTGTTTTACTTCTACTTAGCTTTTTTGTTGGCGGCCCATTTTCCCCAATACCGTTGGCAAATTTATCTTGGTGCCACCCTTTGGGTCGGCTTCATTGGCATTGCCAGTATGTATTGTCGGGTTCATTGGGCAACAGATATTTTGGCTGGTTACGGAGTGGGCTTTATCTGGTTAACCCTCAGTTTGTTTTTGCTCAAGCGGGAAAAGCCTGATGTCTATTTAAAATCTCAGTAAAACTAAAGTGCCCTCAAGATTCTACCAACATGCCATAGATCAAAACTTTACAAATAAGCTCTCCCACTAACAGCGTTGAATCTGGTAATCTCATTAGTAGGCGTAATGTGTACTATTTTACCCCGGCGATCGGACGCTAATTCCTCAATCACTCCCTACTTGTTAGCGTTGCCCAATATTTTTTTCCAGTCCTATGGCCAGTTCCAAACCTCCAGCTCGCATTGTTTATCAAGAATTTGGTCCGGTGGCAGACCCCCTATCGGAGGAGCAAATTGATCTTCCCCCCCAACAGCAAAATGTCCGCATCCAAGCAACTCGTTCTGGCCGCAAAGGAAAAACGGTGACGGTAGTGAGTGGTTTGCAATTATCGGCCATGGGACAGCAAGCTCTACTCAAGGCCCTGAAAAGTTTTTGTGGCAGTGGGGGCACCTTGAAAGAAGACTGCGTGGAAATCCAGGGGGATCAACGGGAGAAAATTCTTGCTTATTTGTTAAAGCAGGGCTACAAGGCTAAAATTAGTGGTGGTTAGATTACTAGGGTTCAATTACGCCTAATTACGTCTTTTTTCCTTCATTCAGAGTCTATTCTGTCCGATTCTGGACCCTTTTCCTCCCCCGTTCACCATGGTCAGCAGCCAAAAGCCCATCGGTATTATTCTTCAGGAAGCAAAACTAATTACCCCTGGGCAATTGGAGGTGGCTTTGTACGAACAAAAGCAATTCCAGATGTTGTTGGGGGAGATTCTTTCTCACCATGGCTGGATTTCCCAGGAAACGGCGGACTTTTTTGTTGATCTTTGGCCTGCAATGGTTGGTCAGCCAGTGCAAGGTCCCATTGGCTACTATCTGAAGATGGCCCATCTTTTGGATGAAGACCAGATCGAACGTATTTTGCGGGAACAACGACGGTTGGGGGTCCGCTTCGGTTCGGTGGCGGTGCTCAAGGGTTGGTTAAAGGAAGAAACAATTAACTTTTTTGTTAAAAATATTGTCCGTGAAGCTCAGGAAGATACTCCTTCGGCGGCCCTGGTTTTGCCTGTTCCCCAATTGCCAATTTCTCCAGTTTCCCCATTGAAAACTCCCCGATGGCGATCGCCTGAGTTGGTGGAAGCCCAAGCAAAAGAAACCTATGAACTTTTGTCAAACGAAAAAGGAGAAAATCTCCCCCCCATAATCCCAGCCTCATTGAGAAAAGACACTGATTCTCCCCGTCAGGCAGCGGAAACCCTGATCCTATTCGATGACCATCACCAAAGTCAGGGTAAAGAGGATGGGGAGAGCGACTAGATTATCCATGGCAATCGATCCTTGTTAGTCCTGGTCAATCTTTTAATTCCTGTTGCAAAACCTCATAAATTTTCACCATACCCAGGGTATCTAAACCACAATACTCCCGTAGTTGTTGGGCCATTTCTGCCCTTTTATCCGGCGCGGAACATTCCAGCAGTGCTTCCCACACTAGAGGGGCTTCATTGCCGGACTTGATGACCAAGTCGTCGTGGCAAAATTGGGGGGCCATCACCGGCAGAACTTTTTTGAGGGAATAGGAACCCCGGAAACCAGGATGGAAATACGCCCTTTTAAAGATTACCTGTAAATCCCAGAGGCGATCGATAATCTGATTAATTTTGGCCCCATAGTTGGGATAGGCCGCTGCCAACTGTTGTAATACTCCCTTTTCAAAGGACTGGTTATAAACCACCACTGACCCCCGATCGCCAATGTGGTGTATTAGGGAAATAAGTAGGGGGAGTCGGGGATCGGAATCCTCCGTGTGTAAATATTCAAAGTGTTCCAGGGAACCGTCGGGATTAAGGCGGTGGCAACTGTACTGAAAAATACAGCGTTCGTAGGGGTGCAGACCGGCAAAACGGGGAATGGCACTACTGTGGGTTTCCACATCAAAAAAGTACAAAGGCTGATTGGGTTGAATCTGCCCCAACAATTGCCTCAATAAATCCTGGTCTATTTGGGGTTTTGCTGCCGTCATCCGGTCAATGAATGTTCTTTGCTTTTGGGTCAAGGGAAACTCCGCCGGAATATCCTCCAGATTCCAGATATTAGAATTCATCAAATTTTGCAATTTATCCTGCTTCAACAAAGGAATGTCAAAAATGGAAATCGGCGGCACATTCTGCCAGCAATGATCTTTAAACGGACAACGGTAAGGGCGATCGCAATGGCTGCCAATGGGCACTTGGGGAGCGGTCGGTTCCGTCAACAATGTGCGGAATTCTGCCAGTTTTTGGGGTAACTGCCCACGCCAACGCACCACCGCCGCCGTTACATCCTGATAACAAAATCTATCCTGCACCACACTCCAATTCCTGGCCATGGGATTGACCACCATGAGGCTCGTTTTTTCCACCGTTAACCCCAACCCCTCCAACACGTAATGTTGCAAGGTCAAGTCGGCAATGTGTTCGTCTTTTAACTTAGTGGCGGATTTTACTTCAATAATTTCCCAATTTCCTGAAGGTAAGCGCCGCAATACATCACAGCGCACCAAAATATCGTCGTACAAAAAAGCCGGTTCAAATAAACATTCCACTCCTTGCCCTGCCCCCACCACCGTCAATTCCCAACTTTTCTCTAGGCAATGTTTAAGATTTCCGTCCACCAATATGCCATTTTTAAAAGATTCCCGGGCCGCCACTCCGATCGCCTTGCCTTGTTTAATTCTTTGTTCAGCGGCCAAGGACATGGGGGAAGCATCTTCGGGACGGCAGATAGACAACCATAGACGTTTTGGACAGTGCAACCCTGCCAAAAAGTAGGTCTTGCTGATGGGAAAAGACATGGTGGCCGACTCCATAGAAACCCAACCTTAAAACGCAGGTTCTGAGCAGAGAGAAAAGTACACGGGGTTCACTCTACCGATGTTACGCTTAAACCATTGCCCCATGAGTCTTGGAAGAAAATAATTTCCGATCTCCACCTAATGTAACCCAGCCTGAGCGCTGTGATTTTTTTCGGGTTTTATTTAGGCTGATTCTTACCGATAAATTGATGATGGCTTGACAAGGGAAAACTAATGGTCGGTGGTGGGGAACTTTTGCCCCCAAGGACTGGACGAAGGGAAAAAGCCAATTATGTAAAGTTTTGTTATTGTGGGAAAAGGGTGGGATGTATTTATATCCAGCACCAACCCGTTGTCAGGATGGCATTTATTCATGGTTAACGACCTTATTTCTCCGCAGTCTCAACAGATGGAGCGCCAACTTACAACTGTTTGGCAGTCCCTGACCCCCACCAGTTGTCCACGGTTTTATAATTTTCATCTCCACACCCGATGTTCCGACGGCCAGATGACCCCGGAGGGTTTGATCGAACAGGCCATACATCAAGAATTACAGGGTTTGGCGATCACAGACCACCATTGTGTGGCGGGTTATTACCGGGCCCAGCGCTGGCTCACCGAACATTGCCATTATCCTAGTCTCCGGCCCCAACTTTGGACTGGCATTGAAATTACCGCCAATTTAGACGGCACTGAAGTGCACATCCTGGGCTATGACTTTGACCCTACCCACCCGGTCCTAGACCCCTATCTAACCGGCGATCGCCCGGATAAGTACTATGCCCAAGCGCCCAAAGTCATTAAGGCTCTCCATGATGCCGGTGGCTTAGTGGTGTTGGCCCATCCAGCCCGGTACCGTCAGCCCGCCAGTCACTTGATCCCAGCGGCAGCCCGCCATGGCATTGATGGGGTAGAGGCATTTTATGCCTATGGCAATCCCAAACCTTGGCAGAGTTCTGTGCCCCAAATGGAAGAAGTTTGTTACCTGGGGGATTTGTATAATCTGTTCCGCACCTGTGGCACCGATAGCCATGGGGAAAGCATCATGTATCGTCTCTGAAGTCTCTAGGGAAAGTCGTAATCGTTAGAGTTAAAAATATCAATGTTTGTTAACTTTCCCCGGCTCTGGCCCCTGGGATACACTGGACAGAGAGTTTTCATTACCAGTCCTAGGAGTACGGCATGTTCACTACCCCCCTCCCCCCCCAAAAGCGGCTTTCTACCCAAACTGAGGCGATCGCCAAAAATATTACTGCTATCCGTTCTTTGGACTGGGACCGGGACCGGTTTGATATTGAATTCGGCCTACAAAACGGCACCACTTACAATTCCTATCTAATCCAAGCGGATAAGGTTGCCCTAGTAGATAGCTCCCACGAGAAATTCCGCCAGTTATATCTAGATTTATTACAGGGATTAATCGATCCCCAGCGCATTGATTACCTAATCGTCAGCCACACTGAGCCAGACCACAGTGGGTTAGTAAAAGACATTTTGCAACTCAATCCCCGCATTACGGTGGTGGCCACCAAAGTAGCGTTGCAATTTCTCGACAATTTTGTCCATCAACCCTTTGAGCGTATTCAAGTTAAAAGTGGCGATCGCCTGGATTTGGGCCAGGGCCATGATTTGGAATTTGTCAGTGCTCCGAATCTCCACTGGCCGGACACCATGCTCACCTATGACCCCGCCACGGAAATTCTCTTCACCTGCGACGTGTTTGGGATGCACTATTGCTCCGATGCAGTTTTTGACATCGATTTGGGCAAAATCGCACCGGATTACCAGTTTTACTACGATTGCTTGATGGGTCCCAACGCCCGTTCCGTTCTCGCCGCCATGAAACGCATGGATAATCTGGGCACCATTAGCACCGTTGCCAATGGCCATGGCCCCCTATTGCGCCATAACGTTGGCGAATTATTACATCGCTACCGCCATTGGAGCGAGTCCCAAAGTAAAGCAGAAAAAACCGTGGTGGTTTTCTATGTGGCTGATTATGGCTACGGCGATCGCCTTTCCCAGGCCATTGCCAAGGGAATTACTAAAACCGGCGTGGGGGTGGACATGGTGGACCTAAGCTCCGCCGATCCTCAGGAAATCCAGGAACTGGTGGGCCATGCCAGCGGGGTAGTTCTGGGAATGCCGCCTTTACAGGCTAACGCTGATCTAAGCACCAATTTCGGCGCAGTGTTGGCCGCCATGCAACCGAAACAGGTCTTTGGTTTATACGAATCCTATGGTGGGGACGACGAGCCCATTGACCCCCTCCGCACCAAATTTTTAGACCTGGGTTTGCGGGAGGCTTTCAAAGTGATCAAGGTCAAAGACACCCCCAGCGAAAGCACCTATCAGCTTTGTGATGAGTCCGGCACTGACTTGGGTCAAAATCTCATCCAGGCGGCCAAAATAAAACAACTCAAATCCCTGGACAGCGATCTGGAAAAGGCGATCGGTCGCATTAGTGGGGGGCTGTATATCATCACTGCCCAAAAGGGAGAGGTTAAAGGGGCCATGCTTGCCTCTTGGGTTTCCCAAGCCAGCTTTAATCCCCCTGGTTTCACCGTTGCTGTGGCCAAGGACCGGGCCATTGAATCCCTCATGCAAGTCGGTGATCGCTTTGTGTTGAACATTTTGGAGGAAGGCAACTATCAAATTTTGATGAAACATTTCCTCAAACGTTTCCCCCCTGGTGCTGATCGTTTTGCTGGAGTAAAAACCCAAACCGCAAGCAACGGATCGCCTATTTTGACCGATGCGCTAGCCTATTTGGAGTGTGAAGTAGCTAGTCGGATGGAATGTAGTGATCACTGGATTGTTTACAGCCAAGTAACCAATGGTCGGGTAGCTAAAGCAGAAGGGTTAACCGCCGTACACCATCGCAAAGTCGGCAATTATTACTAATAAAAAACTGCAATCAAACCGCAAAACTATCAAGGAAAATCCCCCAGGCCATCTCTAGCTTGAGGGGATTTTGTTCGGGGAATGATGGCGTCGCTATACCGCCAGACGATGGATCACTTTGTTAGTCGGCTTAATCCTTGGGTAGGTCTAACTAATTTCTCAGGCCATATTTAAAATCCATATTGCCTTCATAGCCAGTGAGCTCTGCCAATTCCCGGAGAGTTTTGACCCCAGGGTTTAGTTCTCCGTCAATGCCCCAGGTGGGGAAGGATTGAATACCGACATCCACACAGGTTTGGGTCTGGGGATTTTTCCCGGCCGGGTCGCACTCAATATAGCTAATTTTTTCAAATGCTTCTTTGCCGAAAAGTAGTTTTTGGTCATAGCAGTGGGGACACCAGAAGGCACCATAGTTGAGTACCCCTTTGGCAGTGAGGTATTCCGCCAACTCAATTTCCGCTGGTCCCGACTGAGTGGTGATGGGCCAACCACTGGGGGGTCTGGGTTGACCGGCAATGGCAGGAATGGGAATTGTGCCATCGGCTCCGGCTTTAGGCCCTTCAGCAGTGGCATAGAGACCCAGGGTGCCGACAATGGTTACCATGGCCACCACGACGGTGGTAAAAAATACTTGACTCACTTCTTCCCACTCCCGACCAACGATCGCCAAAATGAACAACAACAAAGAACAAATAGCAGAAGTTAGGCAGTACCAGCAAGCTTCCTGGAGCCGGAAAAAGGAGATGTACATTAAGTAACCGCTGAACACCGCCATGGACGTACCCCCCACCAGGAGAAATTTTCCGGTGAGATCTTCCAGGGAGTTACGCTGTTTTTTGTTGCTCTCCTCACTGACCAAAAAGGGCACCAAAGCGGCAATGCCCATGGCCAGATAAGCTGCCAGCCCAAAAACACTGAGGGGAATGTCAAAAACTTTGGCGTAGGCACTCTGTAACACCAGGTCACAACTGGAGCTACCGGTGGCCTGGTCCACGGGACAAAGGGCTTCTCCCCCGGTGAAGGAAATATAGGCCAGGTAGGAGGTGATCAAGATCCCCAGGACGGCGATCGCCCCCATAATGAAACGGGAATAGCGATGAATCCAAGGCACCGAACGACGACGAACCATAAATTAAAAGAGCAATTGATTTACAACCAGGTTAGCAAAAACCCGCCATGGGATAAGCTGACCGCCCTAGTCCCCGGTGGGGCATGGTTACAAACACCAACGGCCATGGCTTTCCCTGCGACTTTTAACCATTCTAGGGGCAACCTCCCAGTTCCAATTCAACGGTGCCAAATTCTATCAAGGGCAAAATTTGTGGGCAAGCAACCATCTCGAAGAAAGCAATTGAGGATTTCCAAACGGTTACTGTTAGTGGTGTTAACCCTAGCGTTTAGTATGGCTAGTGTGGGCATTATGGAGGATTTTCAGGGTAATTTTTGGCTCAAAACTTATTTGCTGCTGGGGGCGTTATTTTGGGGCAATTTGCTCATTTATCTGAGTTTTTATCCCCGGTGGGGGCAAAAGTTATTGCAACGGGAACAAAAGAAAAGCGGTCCAATTTCTGGCCCCAAATCCCGCCACGGGCAAAAAAACTAAACCATACTGAAGAAGACCAGTCGCTTTGGTCAATGCCACAACCATTAGGAGACAGCATGATTGAACCCCTTGGCTTTACCCGCAATTCCCTAGTTACTTCCCTGGGAACCATTGTTTACTACGAAGCAACGGAGGCCCCCTGGGTAGAGGCGGTAGATTCCCTCGGCGATCGCCAAACGTTGGTATTTCTCCATGGCTTTGGGGGTGGTTCTTCTGCCTACGAATGGTCGAAGGTTTATCCGGCTTTTGCTGCTGACTACCGGGTGTTAGCGCCGGACTTGTTGGGTTGGGGTCGCTCCGATCATCCGGTGAAAAATTACACTCCCCAGGACTATATCCAGGTTATTCAGGAATTTTTGCAACAAACCTGTGACCAACCTGTGATGGTGATTGCCTCTTCCTTGGTGGCGGCGATCGCCGTTCGCACTGCCATAGAGCATCCCAACCTATTTACAGGTTTAATTCTGAGTACCCCCACAGGGCTATCGGACTTTGGTGAAGATTACCGCAGTAACTTTTTTGCCCAATTGGTCAGTGTGCCAGTGCTGGATCGTTTTATCTACACCACCGGCATTGCCAACACAGCGGGCATTATGAATTTTTTGGAACAACGACAATTTGCCCAAGCCCGGCGCATTTATCCCGAAATTATCGATGCCTATCTGGAGTCCGCCACCCAACCCAGGGCGGAATATGCAGCCCTGTCCTTTGTTAGGGGGGATCTCTGCTTTGATTTGGCCCAATTTATGCCGGATTTAACCGTTACTACGGCTATCCTCTGGGGAGAATATGCCCAATTTACCCCTCCGGCGATCGGTCGTCGTTTAGCGGCGCTGAACCCCAATGCCATTAAAGCTTTTGTGGAAATTAAAGACGTGGGGTTAACGCCCCATTTGGAATTACCTGGGGTAACAATTGGGGTGATTCGTCGGTTTTTGGCTCTGCTCCAATAGTGTGTCAAGATAAATACACCGACGGCAAAATTGGCGTTTGTGCCGACCATCTAAATTCCCTTGAGAATCTATGACCAGCAGTGACACCCAGAACAACAAAACACTGGCCGCAATGAAAAATTTTGCGGAGCAGTATGCTAAACGTACGGATACCTATTTTTGTAGTGATCTTTCCGTCACCGCCGTTGTTATCGAGGGTTTAGCTCGCCATAAAGAGGAATTGGGTTCTCCCCTGTGCCCCTGTCGCCACTACGAAGACAAGGAAGCGGAAGTAAAAAATACCTTTTGGAATTGCCCCTGTGTGCCTATGCGGGAGCGCAAGGAATGTCACTGTATGTTGTTTTTAACCCCAGATAACGATTTTGCTGGGGATGCCCAGGATATTCCCATGGAAACTTTGGAGGAAGTCAAGGCCAGCATGGCCTAGATTTTTGGGCACCCATCCTATGAATTTACTCAGCCAGTTATTTGCGCCCCCTTCCCCCGTACCCTCCCCGACACCAAAGGCAAAAAAACGTTCCCGCCGGGGAGTACAGATTAAAACCCCCGCCGAAATTGCCATTATGCGCCAAGCCGGGGCGATCGCCGCCCAGGTATTGAAGGAGATTGCCGCCACGGTGCAACCGGGCATGACCACCGGGGATTTAGACCAGTTAGCAGAGGAACGAATTCGCTCCCTGGGGGCCACTCCCAGTTTTAAGGGTTACCACGGCTTTCCCGCTTCCATTTGTGCTTGCGTGAATAATGAAGTGGTCCATGGCATTCCCCGTCGCCGTAAGAAAATTCGTTCCGGCGATTTGCTCAAAGTAGATACCGGAGCCTATTTCCAGGGCTACCACGGGGATTCCTGCATCACCATTGCGGTGGGTAAGGTTTCCCCCCAAGCCCAGCGGTTGATGGAAGTAGCGGAAGGGGCCTTGTATGCGGGGATTGAACAGGTGAAGCCTGGTAATTACCTGATGGACATTGCCGGGGCAATCGAGGATTACGTTAAGCCCACCGGTTACACCATTGTGGAAGAGTTCACCGGCCATGGGGTGGGCCAGGCCCTCCACGAAGACCCCCATGTGTTTAACGTCCGCTGCCGGGATTTGCCCAACGTTAAACTTAAACCGGGCATGACCTTGGCGATCGAGCCAATTGTCAATGCTGGTTCCCGTTTCACCCGTAC
Organism: Synechocystis sp. FACHB-908; assembly: GCF_014698595.1. Taxonomy (NCBI): domain Bacteria; kingdom Bacillati; phylum Cyanobacteriota; class Cyanophyceae; order Synechococcales; family Merismopediaceae; genus Synechocystis; species Synechocystis sp. FACHB-908. Next base: position 118,402 of record NZ_JACJTH010000011.1, read on the forward strand.
CCTTGGCGATCGATGGACGGTGGTGACGGTGGACAATGCCCTTTCGGCCCAGTTTGAGCATACGGTGTTGGTAACGGCCACGGGCTATGAGTTGCTGACCGATCGCCGTTTGGTCTAGATTGCCAACTCTGTTATAATAATTGGCCGGACATGGCGGCATAGCCAAGTGGTAAGGCAGAGGTCTGCAAAATCTTTACCCCCAGTTCGAATCTGGGTGCCGCCTTTAATTTTTTAATTGTTTAACCGACAAATTGTGTAAAGTCCAAAGACTTGAGTGAATTGGCGATAAATTTTAGGTTGGTAAACAGTTCTCCCGGAGCAAGCTCCCCAGTTGGTGGCAGACTACCTTACTTTGGAGGGGAGTTATTTGGCCTTTTAACTTAAAGGGCCACAACCCTGGCAATGATTTACCGTTAACCCACAGGCAGAACCAATTCCTTTGAGCCTTATGGAAGGATCATTTTCCCTTACCCTCCAGATTATCCTCACTGTCCTGTTTGGCATTGGGGCCCAAGTATTGGCGGGATTTCTCAAACTACCAAGCATTGTCTTTTTGCTTATTTTTGGTGTCATCCTCGGCAACAGCGGCTTGCATTGGATTCAACCCGCCAATTTTGGGGATGGTTTGGAAGTAATTGTTTCCCTTTCCGTGGCGATTATTTTGTTTGAGGGGGGCTTAAATTTAGGCCTGCGGGAATTGGGCCAGGTTTCCGGTAGTCTGCGTAATTTGGTCACCATCGGCACCCTAATTACCCTAGTGGGAGGGGGATTAGCGGCCCATTGGTTGGCGGAGTTCCCATGGTATTTAGCTTTTTTATACGGCTCCTTGGTGGTGGTAACCGGGCCAACGGTGGTGGGCCCCCTAATTAAACAGGTCCAGGTGCAGAAGTCTGTGGCTACCCTACTGGAGGGGGAAGGGGTACTGATCGATCCGGTGGGAGCAATCCTGGCAGTGGTGGTATTGGAAACCATTTTTAATACCAATGTCAGCGTTGAAACCGACATTATCGAAATTGCCATGGGCCTAATATTGCGCCTTGGGGTTGGCCTGGCGATCGGGGTGGGGGGCGGTTGGCTATTGAGTAATTTCCTCAAACGGGCCAGCTTTCTCTCGGAAGATGTCAGTAATCTGGTGGTGCTAGCGGGGGTGTGGGGAGTATTTGGTGCGGCCCAAGCATCCCTGAGTGAATCGGGCTTAATGGCCACCGTAGCCATGGGCATTTACCTCAACTCCTCTGCCCTGCCTGATAACCGACTTTTGCGACGATTCAAAGGTAAATTAACCCTGCTTTGTGTCTCGGTGCTATTTATTCTGCTGGCGGCGGAATTATCCCTGAGTAGCTTTGGGGCTTTGGGCTGGGGCAGTGTGCTCACTGTGGCGGTGTTAATGCTAGTCATTCGTCCCATTAGTATCGCTATTTGTACTTGGACTAGCGCTTTTAACTGGCGACAGAAACTTTTTGTGGCTTGGATTGCCCCTCGGGGTATTGTTTCTGCATCCGTTGCCTCCCTATTTTCCCTACTGTTGACTGAACGGGGCATTAACGGTGGCGATGCGATCAAATCGATTGTGTTTCTCACCATTATGATGACGGTGTTCATTCAGGGCTTAACGGCGAAGCCCTTGGCTAAACTGCTACGTATCACCGACACCCACACCACCGGCGCAGTAATTATCGGTTGTACTCCCCTGGGACGACTGGTGGCCCGTTTATTTACAGCCCAAGGGGAATCGGTGGTATTGATTGACAGTGACCCGGAAGCCTGTGCGACGGCGATCGCCGAAGGATTAACGGCCATTCAAACCAGTGCGTTGGATTCCCATGCGTTGGAAAAGGCCGGCATTGAAGAGATGGGGGCATTTATGGCCCTGACCAATAACGGGGAAGTAAATTTGGTGCTGGCTCAAAATACCATCAATGAATTTAACCCCCCCCGGGTGTGTGTGATTGCTCCGGATAACTTACCGGAAGATAATCCCTTGCTGAAAAATAAAGGGGTAAGAATTTTTATGGAGCAAAAAACTTTCAAAACCTGGAATCAGTACCTTAAGGATGGGCAAATTAAACTGGGCAAAACCCTGTTTAAGGAAACTGGCTTAGCCCTACAGCAAGCCCACACCCAAGCCCTAATTCGCTCTGGGGAATTACTGCCCTTAATGCTGAAACGGCAGGGCAGTTTGCAACTAGCTAAGACCACTGAAAATGCCCAAATTGGGGACGAAGTTTTTTACCTGCTCCACGACCCACGCCCCCAATTGTTAAAACAACTTTCCGGCAGCCGATCGCCGGATGTATTGATCCCAGAACCCCTGGCGGAAGTGGAAGAAGTCCCCATCTACTAGGGGAAAGATCGAAGTTGAAAAACGCCAAACCGCTCTAAAAGAAAAGCCCCCTGGAGCAACCGATGGGGGCCATTAATGGTTAATTAAAACTGATCAAATTGGTCAAGACAATTTACGGAGAAGTACTAGGAACCGGAACCGGGGGTAACTTTATCGATTACCTCTAGGGTGCCATCCCCTTTCACCGTCCAGACATCGTAAGTACCTACCACATCACCATTTTCGTCGATGTCCACATTGCCGCTGGCTCCTTGGTAATTAATGTCCTTGCCTTCCCGCACCATGGCGATCGCCTCACAGGCATCGGTCACTTCTTCCCCTGGACCATTGGAGACATCCCGGATTTTGCTCTGGATCCCCGCTCCTGTATTAGATTTTGCAGCTTCTGCCGCCAACATCATCAAAACAGTGGCATCGTAGGTGTGGGGCACAAACGCAGTTACGTCCTTACCGCCAGTGGCATCTTTCCATTGGGCAGTGAAGGCTTCCAGGGATTTGCCATCGGCACCGGGTACCGTACCCAGGGCCCCAGATAAAAGGGAAACTCCATTGGCATCTTTGCCTACTTTTTCAACGAAATCGGGGGAATAAACGCCATCCGTTAATAGTAGGGTGACTCCATCCATTAAGCCCTGGCGGTAGGCCGATTGCACCAACACACTCCCCGTATCAGCATAAAGAATAGCCGCCACAGCGTCAGGACTATTGGCAAAGCCCTGGGCCGCTTCCGTATCCAACGTTGCCGCCTTGGGATCGTAGCGCACCGGGTTATCTTTATTGGTCACATTACCGCCATCGGCGGTGAAGGATTCCACAAATACTTTTTCAAACCCCACACCATAGTCATTGTTGATAACCACGGTGGCGGCGTCGGTAAAACCTTGTTTCTTGGCCAAGGCAGCTAGGGCCTGGGCTTGGTACGTATCGGGAGGAGCGGTACGGGCCCAAAAGCCTTTAAATTCGCCCTTCTTGGCCTGGTCAGTAAACACAGGACTAGTGCTGCCCGGGGAAATCATCATAATGTTGTTTCTCACTGCGATGGGCACCGCCGCACTGGAAACGCTGCTGGCAAAGGAACCTACCACGCCAGCTACCTGATCCGCTTCTGCCAATTTGGTCATGGCGGAAACCCCTGCGGTGGGATCGGTTTGATCATCTTCAATCACCACCGTTACGTCTTGGCCATTGACGCCGCCACAGGCATTGATGGTATCCACCGCCAATTGCACCGCTAAAGGCATATTTTGCCCGATGGAAGATAGATCCCCCGTAGCCGGCAGCAGGGCCCCTAGTTTTAGCGCTCCTCCTTCTCCCCCGGTGCTGGGTTGACTAGCTCCGTCCCCAGGGGTAGGTTCTGGTTCAGCACAGGCAAACATTAGTCCGGCGGTGGTGCCAGCAAGGGCTAGATTCAAGGCGATCGCCGTCAACCGACGACGGGACTGGGGCCAAAATAGACGCATCCTGAAAAAATCTCCCACAAGGTTATTCATGGGTTAAATATAGTTAGCCATGGTCCCTTCGGCAACCCAGTGTGGTGACTTCATCAATGCAGGGCCAGGGGGGGATAATCCATCAAAGTTATTTCCCATCCTTCCCCCCTGATTCGAGGTAAGTGGTAATTTATTTGCCCCCATTAAGCCCTTAGATTAGAGATAAACTCCAGGGATTACTTAGGTTGTTGGGCGGATAAAGAACGGATAAATTGAATGGCTTCCTGGGTAGGCACAATGCGGATTTGCTTGAGCATGGCATCGTCACTGGTTTGTAAGGTAGAAATAACATTCTCCATGGCAATCACGTCGATCACGATGCTGTCGGCCATGGCAGGTTGCTCTTGCTTAAACCGTTCCACCATTTGCTGAATTTGACTAGCCTCCAGGAAGAAAGGAATAATTTGCTCGTTTTCCTGTTGGATAGTAAGGTAACCTTGGTCTTCTCCCCCTCTGGCTACGAATAGGGGTACTCCCCCTTGGTATTCAGAATTGGGCATTTGCTGAGCTGCTTGCACCTGGGCCGGGATGGGCACATAGGCAAAACCCAGGGGGTCGGTCTGGTTCGCATTGGCCTGGGCAATTTTCACTACTTCCCCCAGGGAAACGGGTTGAACACTGACCTGGGAACCAACGTCGGGTTTTTGTTTTTTCAGTTCCTGTAAAAAGCCATTGGCTTCTTGTTGACTAATGAAAACACCGGTAACTTTTTCGTTGTCATTACCGACGGCCACTAAGGGGGCTCCCTGGGCATCCACAATGGTAAAAACCGGCACCCCTTGAAGAATTTTGACTACCTCTTCGGTGGGCAAGGCTAAGGCCTGGAGGGTGGTACCTAACCAGGTACCAATCGCGGTGGTACCAATCAGACCGAGGGTTGCGCCGATGCGGAGTAAGGATTTCATTGTTGCTGTCGCCTCAAAAAGTAATGACAATAAAAATATTGATTTAATCTTCACGAAAATCTTGTTTTTTAAATGTCTGCGGGCCAAGGAAAATGGCGATCGCCGAAAAGAAAAGGTTTGTAGCCAAGGCATGGTCAGCCCTCCCAAACCAGAGGCTATGACAGTCTGGCCATGGGGAAGTTCCCCTCGACCTTACGGTAGCATATCGATTTTTTGAGGCGCCCAGGGAGGGAACAGTGCTGTTTTTTGACTGTCCCCAGGGAAACAATTTCTCCGCCACAGCCAGTGGATATCGGAATATGAAAATATTTTTTCTTCCTCACCCCGGGGGGATTTAGTTACTGCCGCTGAACACCACTTCGGGGAATTTACCCTGGGCCTCGGCCATGGAGATTTGTTTATTTTGATTTTTCAAGTCCTGCCAGAAGTTGATCACCTCGGTGGCCTGATTGAGGACGTTAATGCGGTCCGCTTCGGCGATCCAATGTTTGGCTTCGAGTTCGTCTTTCAGTTGTTGCCAAGCATCGGCCCGGGGCCAGAAGAAGTAGGAAGTGAGGGGACTAGTGCCTTTGCCCACAATTTGATCCACGGCGATCGCCACGTTTTGATCGAGCCAGAGGACTTTAAGAATGAAACTGGTGTGTACGGTAGATGCTGCTTCGGCTGTAGTCACAAGCGAAATTCCCAAGAAATGTAATAATTTGCCGACTTCCCATCATACCCCATTAATCCCATTACCTAAGGGCAGACGTCACGATTATTAAATAAACTCATGGTTTTGGCAATGCCATGGTGCAGACTATGGGCGATCGCCTCCGTGGCCAGGTCTAAGCTTTTCTCGACGATGGGTAATTCCGACGGGCTAAATTTGCCTAGCACATGGGCGATGGTGTCTTTACTGCCGTCACTTTTGCCAATGCCTAACCGGAGGCGGGGAAAATCCTGGGTGCCCAAATGACTAATCAGGGATTTCATCCCGTTATGGCCCCCGGCGGAACCCGTTTGTCTCAGGCGTAATCGGCCCAGGGGTAAATCCATATCGTCATAGACCACCAGCACCGACTGGGGGTCGAGTTTGTACCAGTCCACCACCGCCCGCACAGCTTGGCCAGAGCGATTCATATAGGTACGGGGTTTGAGCAAACAGGTTTTTTGTCCGGCCATTAGCCCTTCGCCAAACCAGCCCTGGAAGCGCTTATGGTCATACCAAGAACACTGCCAGGTGATCGCCAACGCATCCACCACCGCAAAACCAATGTTGTGGCGAGTTTGATCATATTTCGGCTCAGGGTTACCCAAACCCACAATTAACTTGGGAATCATTCGGCAGTTTGCAATAAAGTTTCCAGATAGACCCGGGCACAGGCTTTGTAACTGGTGGACATGGGTTTGGTGCCGTAGCCTCCCTCATTTTGCAGCAGGAACAGGGACAGGGCAGCGGAAAACACCCGGTCTAGGTCCCAATGGGGATGTTTATCCAGATAGGTGGTCAAGGACTGGTGCAGGTCTTCGGGAATTTCAGCAAAAACACTAACGGAGGTATCCATGGTTCTTCTCTCTGTCAAAGGGCGGAGCTGCTTTGGGGAATAACTTGGCCGGCTGAAGATTACGGCCCCACACCCAAAGTTTTTCTGCTGTGTGCCCAATAGTTTTATCGAGGAATTCCCCTGGCTGTCAATGGCGGAAAATTTTGCCCCGGTGGGCATTTCTCATTTTTGCTAACGAAACTATAGGAATTTGAGCTATTTTTACTTAACTCAACTTAACAATAAAAGGGCTTTAACCAACTCTCTCTAATTTTTTCTGGGATTCCCCAGGCGGCGATCGCCAGAAAAATATTCCTACTATCCCTAGCGTCAAAACCCTAAAAAATTCCCCCACCCCTAGGGTGCCCACGGCCCAGTCAGGGTTAAGAAATAGCCTAAAAACCTTAACCTCCTGGGGATAAAATCCGCTAACTGGGGGAATCACTGGGGAAAGTCTGGGGAATGGCCTGGGGAGAAACTAGCCAAAAATAAGAATTACAAAATTTTGGGGTTATGTAACAATTTAGAGTTAATTTCCCAGTCTCCCAACGAGGGCAAAACCATGGCCGCTAAAATGAAAAAGGGCAGTTTAGTGCGGGTTATCCGCGCACAATTGGAAAACAGCCTTGAAGCCCAAGCCAGCGATCGCCGTTTACCCGACTACCTTTTCCATAGCAAAGGAGAAGTGTTGGATTTAAACGAAGAATATGCCCTAGTGCGATTTTATGTCCCTACCCCCAACGTCTGGCTGCGCTTAGACCAAATCGAAGCCCTGGCTTAGGTTGCTTTTCTCCACCATCAACACCCCGGAGGGTGCCATGAATATTTTGGAGTATGCTCCGATCGCCTGTCAGTCCTGGCAGGTTACCGTGGTCGGCGCTGGCAATGTGGGGCGGACCCTTGCCCAGAGGTTAGTGCAGCAAAATGTCGCCAACGTAGTTTTGTTGGACATTGTGCCAGGCTTACCCCAGGGCATTGCCTTGGATTTGATGGCCGCCCAGAGCGTGGAGGAATACGACAGCAAAATCATTGGCACCAATGAATACGAGGCCACCGCCGGCTCCGATGTGGTGGTAATTACCGCTGGTCTACCCCGCAGGCCCGGCATGAGTCGGGATGATTTGTTGGGCAAAAACGCCAACATTGTGGCCCAGGGGGCCCGGGAAGCATTGCGTTATTCCCCCAACGCCATTTTGATTGTGGTCACCAATCCCCTGGATGTAATGACCTATTTGGCCTGGAAAGTAACTGGTTTACCTTCCCAACGGGTTATGGGCATGGCGGGGGTGTTGGACTCGGCTCGGCTCAAGGCCTTCATTGCGATGAAATTAGGGGCCTGTCCTTCTGATATCAACACCTTAGTGCTGGGCGGGCACGGAGATTTGATGCTGCCCTTGCCACGATACTGCACCGTCAGCGGGGTTCCCATTACCGAATTAATACCCCCCCAAACCATTGAAGAGTTGGTGGAGCGTACCCGTAACGGTGGGGCTGAAATTGCCGCCTTACTACAAACGGGCACAGCCTATTATGCGCCGGCCTCTTCCGCTGCGGTGATGGTGGAGTCCATTTTACGCAATCAGTCTAGAATTCTCCCCGCCGCCACCTACCTTGATGGTGCCTATGGATTGAAGGACATTTTCCTTGGAGTGCCCTGCCGTTTGGGGTGTCGAGGAGTGGAAGATATTCTCGAAGTGCAATTAACCCCTGAAGAAAAAGCTGCCCTCCATCTTTCTGCAGAAGCAGTTCGCCTTAATATTGATGTGGCGTTGGCCATGGTTAGCGACGGTTAACACGATAACGGACAGTGCCAATACCGTTTTTTCACCGAGGTTAGGGCTTAATGGGGAGCATTCGTTTGATGCACGCAAAATTACATCGGGTCTGTGTGACGGAGGCCAATGTTAATTATGTGGGCAGTATCACCATTGACCCAGTAATGTTGGAGCGGGTGGGATTGTTGCCCCTAGAGGAGGTGGATATTATCAATCTCAGCAACGGTAATCGCTTTTCCACCTATGTCCTGCCCGGTCAAGCCCATTCCAAGGAAATTTGCCCCAACGGTGGAGCCGCCTTGCTTTGTCAACCAGGCGATCGCCTGATTATTTTTGCCTACGAACTGTGCGATCGCCGTGAGGTATTACAAAAGGGGCACCAAGCTAAGGTGCTAGTGACCAACGAAAGTAATGAAACGGTGGATTTTTATTTACAAGAACTGATACCCAAGGAAGATGGGGTGAAATTCATCAACAATATTTGTTCGGAAGCCATCCCCCATTGAATTTGTTAGATTTGCACTATTGGTCTAGAAGGAGCCAAGGAACTAATGCTTTGCCCGTTAGTCCCCCAAATAATTCCGGTGGGGATCGGGGCGTTGACGATAATAGCGGTAGCGGCGATAATCCCGCAAAATTTGTCCATGATCAAAGCAAACTGGGTCGGGAAATTCCCACAAATCAAAAAAGCCAACGGTTTTAGCATCGTCCGCCGCTTGGGGTTTGCCGGTGGCCGCCGCCAGGAATACCACACTGAGGGTGTGTTGCCGGGGATCCCGGCGGGGATCTGAGTAGGCATAAAACATTTCGATAAGCTGGACGTCCAGGGAAATTTCTTCCTTGGCTTCCCGCAGGGCTGCCGCTTCTAGGGTTTCGCCGTAGTCCACAAAGCCTCCGGGCAGGGCCCAGCCGTGGGGCGGATTTTGCCGCTCAATTAATAAAATAGGTCGGCGGGGTTGATCAATCATTTCGATGATCAAATCCACCGTGGGAACTGGGTTACGAAAATTCACGACTATGCCTGTATTCTTTTCAATGGCCTTCAATTATTGTCGCAAAAACCTAGGGCTTACCCTCAACACCACTGGTAACCGGCAATGCACAACCATCGGTGGCACACATTCCCTTTTCCCGCTGGGCAAGGATTTCCGCTAGGCTTGACCGCCCAGTCCAGCTCAAACGGAGATCGGCCCAAAAGTCGTAAATTCTATCCACCAAGGGTCCGATAATGGGCCAACGGGTGGGAGCATATAGCCAGCCGATACCGAGAATTTCGTAAACTTCTCGGAAAACGGCCACATTTTTTACCACACTGCCGTCAGCCTTCACCCCATGGATACGGGCCATGGCATCCTCAAAACTGACACCGCCATGGTCTAGGGGATTGTAGTCCGGCTGAGCAATGTCCACAAAGTTAACTAAGCCCCGGCCCTGGTCTTTACTACGGAGAAAATTAACTTCCCTCAGACAAAGGGGACATTCACCGTCGTATAAAAGTTCGATTTGCCAACTTTTCACCGTATTTACTCCCCTAGGGTCAAAATTTCCACTCCATCTTCAGTGACGGCAATGGTGTGCTCAAACTGGGCGGAGAGCTTACCGTCCTTGGTGATGGCAGTCCAACCATCATCTAGTAATACCGCTTCCCAGGTGCCTTCATTGATCATGGGCTCAATGGTAAACACCATCCCTGGGCGTAATCTTTTGCCTTTGCCTGCTTTGCCATAATGGGGAATTTGGGGAGCGGTATGGAAAATTTTGCTAATGCCGTGGCCAACAAAATCACGAACAACGGAAAATCCCTGGGCTTCAGCGTGGCTTTGAATGGCGGCCCCAATATCACCAATTTTACCGCCGGGTTTAACTGCTTCAATGCCTAGGCGTAGACATTCTTCGGTGACTTTGACCAGTTTTTCTGCCACTGGGCTGGGAGTACCGACAAAAAAGGTGCGGGAACAGTCGCCATGGTAGCCGTCCACAATGGGGGTAACGTCAACGTTGATGATGTCTCCTGCCTGCAATACCCGTTTGCGGTGGGGAATGCCATGGCAGATAACTTCATTGATGCTGGTGCAAATAGACTTGGGGAAACCGTTATAACCAAGGGGGGCGCTGATGGCTCCGTGGGCTTTCGTCCATTTTTCCGCTTCGTCATTCAGCTCTAGGGTAGTTATGCCCGGTTGCACCATTGGCGCTAGGTGATCAAGTAGGGCCGCCGCTAGTTGGCCCGCCTGCCGCATTTTTTCTATTTCTCGGCGGGAAAGGAGGGTAATAGTGTCGCCCATTGATAATGCTTACTCTTACTGTGAAAAATCAAAAGATATGGCTGGTTTCACTTTCAGTTTAACCAAAACCTCTACTGAGTTCACTGTCCCATGGCGGGGATGTGATGTTCAAGGGGTAAGTAGGGAGACTGACAACTATGCACCGTCAAAGGCAACTCTAATTGGGGTAATAGTGGTCCAGTACTTCTAATAGTTGGTCAATGTGCCCTGGGGAGTGGGTGGCCATGACCGAAAAACGTATTCGACTGTGGGGAACCGTGGGGGGACGAATGGCCGGGGCAAAAATGCCCTGTTCTCGTAAATGCTTGGCCATTTCCAGAGCCATGGCTGGATTGGCGGCCCCTACCCAGAGGATGGGGGAATTAATTGGCGATCGCCGAAAGTTTAATTTTGTCAGACTTTCCAACCCTGTGGCTAGGTAATCAACGTTGAGCTGGAGTTGGACAATGCGTTCTGGTTCCCGTTGGATCAGTTGGATGGCCGCCAGGGCAGCGGCGGTGTCAGCCGGTGAAAGGCCGGTGGTATAAATCCAAGTGGCAGCTCGATTGCGCAGAAAATCTATCAAAGATGCACTACCAGCCACATAACCCCCCAGGCTCCCCAGAGCTTTACTGAGGGTTCCCACCTGAATCCAATCTCCCACCGGTAACTGAAAGTGTTCTCGACAGCCCGTGCCCATTTTTCCCATAGTGCCAGTGCCATGGGCATCGTCCACTAGCAACATGCTTTGAAATTCTTCGGCGATCGCCACTAACTGGGGCAAGGGACATAAATCGCCATCCATACTGAACACCCCATCACTGAGAATCAAACAACGACGGTGATTGTCTCGATGTTTCATTAATAGATCGGTCAAAACCTCTGGGCACCCATGGTCATAGTTAATTACCTTGGCTCCACTCAACTGGGCTCCACGCTTCAGACTGGAATGGTTATATTCGTCCGCTAAAATCAAATCCCGTTTACCCACCAACGCCGTGATGGTGCCCAAATTAGCCAAATAGCCAGAACTGAACACCAAAGCGGCTTCCGTCCCCTTCCAGCGGGCAATGGCCTGTTCCAAGTCTTGATGGAGCTGACGGTGGCCACTCAGCAACCGGGAACCTGTACTGCCGGTTCCCCATTCGGCGATCGCCTTAATGGCCGCTGTTTTTAGGTGGGGATGGCTAGCTAAGCCAAGATAATCATTGCTAGCAAAATTAACTAGCCGTTGCCCCTCCAACTTAATTTCTGGCCCTGGCCCTTGGGTAATTATCTGGGGATGGCGATGCCAATGGGCCCGCTGAATAGTTTCTAGAGCATCGTCTAGCCAAGTGTAGGCAGTGGAACCAGTAGCCATAAACTTTAGATTGAATAAAACAAACCCCCCAACCATTATCCGGCGGGGGGAATTTTTTTCTTTTTTTTTAATGGCGGGAGGCGGATTTGAACCACCGACCTTCGGGTTATGCTTACCAACTACAGTTTTCACTGCCTGACTCTGTCAGTTTGTGGTCTGGACTTTCTCTTCACCCTCAGCTTTTCTGTTAGGGTGTCTCCCATTAAGTCTCTACACCTTCCCAGAAACACCAAGCATTCCTAGGTTTGGCTCGGGATTACCATTTGAAAGGCTTCCCCGAATTTGAGAGATAATCACGCAGAAGTTTCCTTTTGCGCAGCCCCTTTTTGCAAGATGAGATGCCAAGCCTCTCGGTAACCGAATGACCTTGGTTTTCTCTGACGCTTATCAGTTTCGACCAGGTGAATTTCACTGCCGTAACTGATAAAGACATCAACCGGGAAGACGTAAAACAGCTCAAGTTCTTCGACGTAGGCAACAGCAAAATCAAAGTCATTCCCACGATAAGGAGATCTAACAATGTTTCTTCTGTTTGTCCTTGTTCTGCGATTGTCAACAACATAGTTGCCAGTCTTTTCGCTGAACCAGGAGCTTTTAACCTGCACCTTCAGAAGGATCCCTTCGACATCAAAGACCAAATCGTAAGAAAGACGGTCTCCCAATGGCTTCAGAACCCCCCAACCAAGCTTCAATGCACGAAGAATGGCGGCTTGCTCTGCAATGTCACCCTTAAGCTTAGTGCTCATGGTTTACATCTTGCGACCTGAGCCCGACGAGCTACCAGACTGCTCTATCCCGCGTCGCTTCGAATATCATAACTGATCGGGGGAATTTTTGCCAAACTTTATTTTTAGGGCAGATTCATCCCATAGTCTATGCACTGAAGAGTAAGAATTTTAGGGATTTTCGAAGTATACGGGCGGTACTTTACTGCAATGGTCACAACTAGATGACATGACGCGATCAAATACGGGGAGAGTCGCAAAATTCGGCGGCAAAGTGGATTGTGGTTTTGGCTTAAGAGCAATTTTTTGTCCCGAGCTGGTCTTGATATAGTCTTTACGGACTAATTTTCTGTTTTCCTGCACTAGCAAAATTAGAATGTGTTTGAAAAGTTTTGCTCAATCCCTTGCTGAGCAAACATTTGAGTATGTTTTGATAATAAACGCTGAAAACCCTATTTAGTAGGGCTTAGAGCCTAATTTTCAAACAAGCTGTCACTCAACTACCCCTCTTTCCTGAATCTCGGAAAGAATATTTTTCAGTACTACACAAAAAGTCTTACTGTGGAGGCATTTCAAGATTTTCAAGACTCGATAACCATGGGCGCTAGTATTTTATGAAGTACACAATCTAAATACATTGTTGTTAATGGGCTTTGAGGGTTTGCAAAAAATCAACTTGCCCAGTCTGACAAAAGAGAAGTAAAAAAAATAAGAAACTTTTTATGCATTGCTAGATTGAAAAACGCTACAAACGTAGAAAGATGTTTCTTTATTCGCTTAATCCTCTTTATTCTATTTTTTTGTTACTTTAACCGCCTCCAGCAAACCTGCTAACAAGCTAATGTCAATTACTCTTGAGGCTGAAAATAAATACGTGGAACAGAACCGCAATAATCACAATCTGGTGGTGGCATCAAATGTTCAAAAATAACAGTGGTGGGTAAATCTAGAGTTGGTTGATCGTTTGTCTTAGGCTTTAGATAAATTATTTCTCCAGCCGTGGTCTGGAACTTCTCTTTCCTGACTAATTGCCCTTGCTCTTCCACTAGTAAAACAACATCTTGGGGTTCAACTATTCTTTCTGGTTCCCAGGGGAAGTAAAAAAATAAGCCGTCATTTTTACCGGATAAAACAAACTTCCGATTGCTAATTACTTTATCCTTCCACTGTTCAGGCTCAACTACATCTGAATTAAGACGGTAAGTCCTTGGAGAAAATTGCCAATCATCGGGAAAGTCATATATTGATTCCAACACAACTGGTAAGCTCCAGTCAAAGGGATTAATTTGCTTACCCCAGACCAGACTGGGTGCTTGCACAAGGATTATTGTTCCCTCCTTGATGTCAGGAACTAAGGTAAAAACATCATGCCAAAAAGCCTGTTGATATTGCCAACTCATTTTATAATATTGCTGAACGCTGATCGAGAAGGTTAACAAAAAACTGAGGTAGACAGACAATAATAAAATTAATAATGTATGCCAAAATTTATGCACGCGGGTAATATAAAAAGCAATACCCCAAATACAAGCAAGAATCAAAGTAATGCCCAAAGCTGCAGAAAAATGAACTCGGGAAGCCCGACCATTGATATCGTGAACAGATAAAAGTAATGCAGATGAATAACCTAGAATAGTCATCAGTAATCCTGTCCCTGACAACTTCCAAAATTCTTGAAATGTATTTAAATCTGCTGGGATATCATTTTGTAAAAACTGTTTATTGAATAAATACCTTAGAACGATAAAAAATAATATTAATCCAATACAAAAAATAATAATATTCTCTACCCTTGGGGATGAAATTACTTCGATGGGACGTTTGAAAAACGAATAAAAAGCTATTAAGGGACCCCAGAAAACTTGATATACAACTTTTTGGATAAGCTGAAGTCCCGTTATCCCACTTATCCTAGATTCCCCAGCTAATTTTCTGAGAAATAAATAGATGGCAAGAATTATTGTTAAGGTTAGAAAATGATAGAGTTTTTCCTTTTTTGTACTTTTGGGGTGATTAAGCAGGGGGGCAGTCAAAAAAATCAAGAATAAGCTTTCGTAATCTAGCAGAGATAGAGTTGCAAAAACATAGCTGATTGGCTTCCTAAAATAGTTTAATTTATGTTTTTCAGAAGAAGAAACGTAAACGTGAAAGGCAATGAGAAGAAACAACAGAGCGGTTTGGATACCGATTAAATGTTGTAAAAGACCAAATGTTGTATCGGCAGGATATAGGACAAAAAGTAAACTAGCAATGATTGCCACATTTTTATTTTTTGTAATTTTTTTTAATAAAGAATACCAAAGACAAGCATTTAAACTTAAAATCGTAAATCCAATTAAATATAGGGCCCTAATTCCTCCGAGTTTTGCCCCGATAAAGGGGATAAAGGTAAGAAAAGTCATATGGAGTGGACGACCCTGCCAAAAACTACCAAAGGAAGCCCTAAGCCTAATCCAGTTTTGAGCTAAATTATTTGAGATAGCTGTACCACTAAATGCCCAATCATCTTCGTAAAGTCCAAAATCATTAATGAAAAGAAAACGAGAAAAAAATACAAGGGAAATAATAAAAAGATAAGGAAAAATAAACTGAATATTGAAGTGCTTGAAATAATTGGTAGTCCTGTTTTCGGAAAAGTTAATCATACAAATTGATCGTAATATATATAATTGTTAATTTATTTTTTGCAGTAAAGAGTACTGGGGGCAAGACTAATATCAAACCGTTTCATTTGATATTCTTTTGGAGAAAACCAATCTATATTACTTTTGGCAAAATCATCATCTAAGCCATCAAATATCACTATTGTCTTAATATCACCTTTATCATGAATATCCAATAATGTTCCGTTATAGCTAGGCAAGATTGCCTTGGGGTCTAAAAAGTTCCACACAGCTTCAGTATCAGCCAATTTATCAGAGTAAAATAAACTTCCTTCTAATCCATAAGTAACAATAAACAATTGTTCTCGATGCTTTACACTTCGTAGAACTTTTTGTAGAGCGTCTGATACTTCATAACGAACTTTAGGATTAAGAACCACTAAAATTGGATCTGGTTTCTCTGAGCATATTTCAATTTGGTCTATCAGCTCATTCATATATTGTTTTTCTTGAGATTGTTGGGAATAAATATCCCAAGCTAATGGTGATTGATTAAAGACAAGTGTAAATAATAAACAAGAGACTAGCAAAACACCAAGCCACCTACAACTATCACCAATGAGCGACAAAATCTTAGACAATAAAAGGGTGGAAACAAGAATAAAAGGAAATAGATAAAAAGCAGCTATGATCCCTGATTTTGTATAAATTAAAGTTTGGGGAATTAGAGAAATGAAGAGCAGAATAATAAAAGGAATTATTTTTTTTAATGTAACTAATAATGAATGATGAGTTAGGCGAGTTGTAACAAAAAGAATTACAATGCTTATTATGATAGGCAGAAAATAGCTTTGTAGTAATAGATCTTTTGATGTTCTAAGAATAGCAAATAAATCTAATGTTTCATTATCAACGCCAGCGTACCCCATACCGCTAGTTCCCAAGAAAAAAACTATATAGGTAAGCTCTAAAAACATTACTGCTAATAACACTCCTACAAAAATCCTATTGGTATCAATTGATTTCCACAGGGAAGTTTTTTGAAAATCGCTATAAAGCCAAACCTTAAGAGAAATTAAAGTCGGTATAAAGATAATGTAAGACTCTTTACACAAGGACATTATTATAATTAAAATAATAGCAATTACGGAGTTGATTTTTGAATATTTACTATGATTACAGCTTAAACCAATAAATAATAAGGCGGCCGACAAAAAAAACATACCTTGAGCATCGGGTATCATTGGCCTAACCCAAATTTCTGATTGCTTTCCTAGCAAGGTAGATATCGGAAAAAATAAAGAAACCGGGATTGAAAAAAATAAGATTCGTCCAAAAGCAAACAGAAAAAAAGATGTAAAAGCTCCCAGCAAAGTAATATATGAAAACCACAAAAATGAGTTAACTCCCAGGAGTTGGGTGATGGTCACCACTTGCAGCTGAAAATAAGGACGAAATCGCTGGATACTTCTGTCATGATTAATCCATATTTTTGCTGTTTCCCAAAAGCCGTGATTATCGAGATCTTGTTTCATCACAGGAATCTGATGATCGTCAATGAAATAACGAAAGCCAGAGTTCAATAAATCACTATAGGATGCAGTTATAAAAAATATGCCAATAAATAATAATAGGGCTAAGATACTGACAAAAAACTCATTGTTTGTATTGGTGATTTTTGGCAACTTATTCATGAGTTAAAATATATTAAACTCTTGATTCGATAGCAATTTTTTCGAAAAATAAAAACCCAACTAATTACGCTAGCTTGACTTTAAGGTAAAAAATCAGGATCGGAATCTAAACCATAGTAGTCTCTATCTGTAAAACGATGAACTATGCCAAAGGAAGTCGATTCATCCAGTGTGGTGGTTTTGGTCAGTATAAAATCGTCAATTTCCCTTTGATGAAGCTCCGCGGCTAAAGCCTGTCGAATAAAATTTCTGTAGTTAAAGGCAAATAGTGGTCGGGCTAAATAAGCTTTGTTCCAACCACATAAAAACATGGATAACTTATGTTTATTAGCCGACAAAAAAGAAAAGGCCGCCTCCGTTAATTGAGGATACATAGGATTAAAAAAATCATCTAAAACTATGATGCCGTCATCTGACAATAGTTGTTCGCACAATTCAAGATCATTAATCACAGCCCTGCCCGTATGTTCACCATCAATATGAAGCCAACGGCAACTAGAACGCAAATCACCAAGGGAGTGGAGTGTTACTTGATAAGACGGTTGCTGAATATAATTCCCTCTGGTGCCCAAAATGGGAGCAAGGTTGGCTTCTGCGTCCTCAATATAGCGCGTGCAATCGATTAGAACAAATTTTTCTGTTTCTTTAAGGTGAAGGGAGGACATCAAAGCTGACAGACCTTTGTAAACTCCAATTTCCAGCATATTGCCATGGATACCATGGGTATTTTGAAAACTTAGCAAAGCATCCCAGAGAGCCGCACTTTGTTCCAAGAAAAAACCGGCAATTCCCCCCTGCAATTGCTTAAATTCACCTAGCTTAGAGAGATACAAGTAGTTGTCTTGAAGTGATAGCATGGGGGATGATGTGGAACTCCAGGTGAACTTTGTTGATTATGACTACTGACGAATTTTTTTGCTCCATTTAGTATTTAGGGACAAGCTACGCCGCAAAATAGGTGGCGGGCATAACTGAATTGCACCATTTTAAAGCCTGGCTAAAGATTTCGTAATCCTGAAAGAAGAAAACATTGCCCCAAGAATTTTCTAAGGAATAGTCCGAGTTGCAGTAATAACTGACCTCGTGCTGCCCCCAGATGCGATAGATGATTATATGCCAGCGGTAATCCCTTTGTCGCATAGCTGGCACCATATCCACTAGATGGTTCATGGCCCCGGTTTGCCCAAAGGGGAAAGTGGGATCCCAAAATTCGGCCAATACCACTGGGTAACGAAAATTTCCCATGCCCTTAATAACTTCTAGGTCAAATCCTTCTGTATCAATTTTGACTAAGCCAATATCATCAGGCAGAGTTCCCGCTTCATGCAAACTAGCGATGGTTTTGACTTCCACTGTAATACTGTCATGGAAGACTAAGCCTTCAGTGAGGGAATGGCGAGTCAAACTGCTATAAAAAGTGGCATCATCAAAGATTTTGTCTTCCGTTTGATCCACCACTAGGTGTAAATTCCTAGTCTCATTGGCGGATCCTAGGGCGTAGCCAAGAGCATGGAAATTGCTATTTTGTCCCAATCTTTCCTGCAATTTGGCTAATACTGGCGGGAAAGGTTCAAAGGCATAAACTTCGTAGCCAGTCTGTAACAATCTGGCGGAGACATCGCCCCGGTTGGCGCCCACATCGATCGTCCGTCGGTGGGGAAGATAAGAGTAGAGATAAACCATCAACTCAATGTCGATCGCCTGGAAATAGCTGGGATCGGTGACTACTTTGAATTTTTGATCATGGACATCAGCGGCAATCTGAGCTAGGGTTTCTCGTAAGAAAACGTCTTGCTGTTGGCTGTTTTCCTGTAAATCCAAGAACTTATCAATTAAAATTTCTTGGTAGTGCTGCAGATTACCCAAAACAGCCTGGAACTCTTGGTGGAGCAGTTGATACCTTTGCTGGGATTCGCTCCTGATATTTTGAAACTCTTGATGAATATAACCGTTACTCCTCTCTGATTCTTCCCTAATTCTTTGAAATTCTTGATGGATAGCATTAATCATCTGTTCGACAATAATTTGTCTTTGCTGTCCACTTTCAACTAAATATTTAATGGTTCTAGCTGTATCGAGGGCAGACTTAATTAGAAATATTTGATTTTCCAAAATCTGATTAATATTTCTATTTTTTTGCTCTAATTCTAATCTAATTTCTTCCAGGTTTTGATCGGTGGTTATTTTAATTTGGTCAACACTTGCCTGGAGGTCATCTAATTTCTGTAGAAAAAGATCTTTCAATACCTTGATTCTCTGAACGATACGATTATTTTTTAATAATTGTTTAATCATTATGATTAGGCTTGGAATAGAAAGGAATTAGATTGAAGAGCTAGAAAAAATAAAGCTAAATTTTACGACTGGTTTCAGGTATTAACAAATCCTGACGGATGAATACGACTTCTTTTTGCAATAGGGTACCATCAATGGGCGATCGCCATTCGCCGGTTTCGTCGTAATAACGGAAACCCAATTGATCCAAGAGATTAAGCATCTCTAAAAAGACCAGGGCATTTTCGTCATAGCGGACATAGGAAAGTTCTGCCATCACTAGATCCACCTGCTCGAGGAAAGTATTTGCCCCCGCCAAGACAAGATGTTCGGCGCACTGCACATCCAGTTTAAGAATACCCCGCCCTTGGAGATTTTCTTCCTCAGCCACTTGGTCAAGGGTTTTAACCGCCACTGTCACTGTTTCATAATCCCGAAAGTCCGCTGGGGTGAGCAGGGAACTACCGTAAAGATCAGGGGAAACCTGAAAACTGAGCTGCCCCGATTCGTTTGAAACGGCAATTTCTAAAAACTTAGCTTTGGGGATATTTTTAAGATAGTAATTACGGGCAGCCTGTTCATAACGATTAATCAGAGGATCAATTAAAATGAAGCGGGCTTCGGGAAACAGTTGACTAGCGGTGTGGGACCAAATACCGTGGGAAGCCCCCACGTCCATGACAAAATCAGGGCGGTAATGGTTAACTCTCAATCGCCGCATCACTTGGTACACTTGGGTGTAATCCTTGTAGATCAGGCTGGGCACTGGAGGCTCGATAAAATGTACTAAGTCAATGGGCGATCGCCGGAAGAGGGATTCAAAGCGGTCATCGGCGGCTTGTCCTTCGGCAAGGGAACTCCAAATCCAACTGTCAATATTGTGATCACTAAATTTTTCCGCTGCTGCCACGGCATTTTCCCTAAGAACCCTTTGACGTTGGGGGTCTAAAACTTCGGCCACCGCAGCCCCAAAACTTTCTGGGGTATAGTCACAAACCACGCCAATCTGAAAACGATTAATAAAACTAGCGGCGGAGGTTTTTTTGCTCCCCATCAAAATTACTGGCGTGTTAGATGTGGCCAGGGCAAACAAGATCCGTCCAGGTAAACTCAGTTGAGAAAGCTGGGGCTGGTCATCCCGCTCATCCATGGTGCCGGTGGGAACCACCACAAAAGGATATTCCTTCAGTTTTTCCACCAACTTATCTTCGGGAAAAAGTCCTTGAGGATAAATACCTTTGGCTTGTAAGTCCTGTTCGGATTCCGTTAGCCAATAATATTTGGAGTTGCCGTACCAATCTAATTGCATACCAGCTTCCTTCACACTGTGACAGAGGTCGGCAAACCACCGTTGACTCCAGATACTGCCCAGGAGGGCGCCCCGCTTTTGTTGACAGTTTTCCTGTCGGGGCTCAAACACTGTCGTTTTAATTAAATTGTGGGGAACCACTGCTGGCAAAATCCAAAACTTCAAACCAAATTTATTTTCGTAGGCATCCCGCAGTTCTGGGTGAGTGGCAAAGCGCACATCTGCCTTTTGCAAAAATTCCTCCATCAGAGCATCGGGAATATTGTTGACTCGAATATTTTGGTCGTCCATAATCCAAATTCCCAGGGGGACCCCAAATAATTCCTTAATGGCGATCGCCGTCAGCACATCTTCGGTGTAATAGGGCACACAAAAGATCCGACTAACTTCATGGTCAGCGAAAATCTGGGTGATATTGGTGAAAACCTGCTTGCGGCTCCAGCCCCGCTGGGGAAGATAGTAAGACTCGAGACCAAAGTTATGTTCACCGCCGTAATGATTGTCGGAGCGCACAGAAATAATTTGCCCATCGTTGGGGAACACCCGCCGCACCAAAGCCCCTGTACCGTGGCGATGGGTGACTTCATTGGCGGTGACAACCACACTGGCATCAATGATCTTGGCCGACTGAGCTTCAAAACGGGCATCCATAGCTTGACCTTGGGCGAGGGAATCCCAAATCCATTGGGCAATGCCGTCTGCACTGAGGTTTTGCCCCAGCTTAAAAGCTTGTTTACGCATGGGCCCTTGGTTTTCTAATAAGTAATCAATTTTGGCGGAAAAGTCCTCTGGTTGGTAAGCACAGACAGTACCGATGCCCTGGCTCTGGACAAATTGGGCCACCGCACTTTCGGGGGAGCCCACAACGAGAATTGGCAGATTGGCAGTGGCAGTGATAAAGCAACTACGGGAAGGTAGGCTTAATTTTGTTAATTCTGGGCGATCGCCGCTCTGGTCAGAAATGCCTGTGGGAATAACGGCAAAATCAGCGGTTCGAAGAATATCAATTAACTCATCTTCTGGCACAAAGCCCTTAAAGTTAATGCCGTCTTCTCCCAACTCCGCTTCGTTAAAATTCAGCCAATCCCGGTTGGGGTTACCATACCAATCAATTTTTACCCCCGTGGCTCGACACAAAGAACGCAGTTGATCTAACCATTGTTGACTCCAGACATTGCCAATCATCACGCCCTGCCGCTTACTCGGCGATCGGTCCCAGCTCTGGGGCGGTTCAGTTTTAATTAAATGTCCCTGCACCACCGGAGGCACAAACCAAAACTTACGCTTGAATTTAGCTTCATAGGCATCACAGAGGGGACGGGAAATGCCCAAGCAAATATCAGCCCGGTACAATAATTCATCTACCAAACTATCGGGTACCTGGGGAGAGTAGATATTTTGATCGTCCATAATGAAAACACACAATGGACAGTTATACAGTCGCTTTAGGGCAATGGAAATTTGGTAATCCTCTGGGAAATAAGGTACCGATAAAAATCTTCGGGGAGCATAATAGTGCAACAGCCACTGCACCTGTTGGGCAATGGTGACAAAACTTCCTCCCTGCACTAAAAAATGGCGATCGCCAAACTCCTGTTGCCCGCCGTAAAGATCATGGGAGCGAATTGTCAATAGCTCATCTGAGTTGGGAAAAAGCCTTTGCAGTAAAACCCCCACCCCATGGTCGGCATTAATTTCACAATGGCTAATAACTATGTCCCTTTCCAAAGAATGAATACTACGGCCCAGGGATTGGAGGGCATCGGCCAGTTCCTGTTGTAGGTTGTAGTGATTTTCAGTTAATTCGACCATGGTGATAATCAAGGGATGTTAAAAATTAGTAAAAGCAACTAATTTCAATTGCTTACCAGGGGCTTTGACCCTGGCATCATAGCACACTGGTAAGGTTATTAATAACTCCAAAAAAGCAACAAAAAGCGACTTCCCCTGTAGAAGAAATCGCTTTAAAAATAGTTTCTGTAAACTTTAAGTTTTGATTGAGTTAGCTCGAATTATGAGGGATAACTCCCAAGACTTAGAACCTGTTTGTAAAGTCTGACTCTGCTCCCTAAATCTCCCGATGCTGGGGGACTTTGACTTAGTTTCCCCCCAAACTTGGGTGACCAGGGAGGCTTTTCAAACACGCTCTTAAGCTGTGGTTAAAAGCTGTGCAAGAAGCACCTAGGCTTCTTTCCGGGTGGAAAGGTCACCAACCTTAGCAAACACACCAAATTCCACTTGTTCTTCCAAACCAGGATCAACCCCAGCAAATACGTCACGGAACAGAGTCCGGGAACCATGCCAGATGTGACCAAAGAAGAAGAGCAAGGCAAAGACAGCGTGGCCAAAGGTAAACCAACCCCGGGGACTGGTGCGGAATACACCATCAGAGTTGAAGGTTTCCGTATCGAAGTCGAAGCCTTCACCCAACTGAGCTTTCCGGGCAAACTTCTTCACATCACTGGGATTGCTGAAGGTCTGGCCGTCTAAAGCACCACCGTAGAAGCTGACGGTAACACCGGTTTGTTCCACACTGAATTTAGACTCGGAACGACGGAAGGGAATATCCGCCCGGACTACACCATCCGCATCGGTCATGATGACGGGGAAAGTTTCAAAGAAGTTAGGCATACGCCGTACCTCCAGTTCCCGACCTTCTTTGTCTTTGAATATGGGGTGACCAATCCATTCCTGGGCAATGCCATCACCACTGTTCATAGCACCGGTACGAAACAAACCACCTTTAGCGGGGCTGTTACCGACGTAATCGTAGAAAGCCAACTTTTCAGGGATGGTGGACCAGGCTTCAGATAGGGAAGCTCCTTCTGCTAACTGGCTATCAACCCGGCGTTGGATTTCTTCTTGAAAATAACCCTTATCCCACTGATAACGGGTGGGGCCAAAGAGTTCGATGGGGGTGGTGGCATTACCGTACCACATGGTACCGGCCACGACGAAAGCGGCAAAAAATACAGCGGCAATACTACTGGACAATACGGTCTCAATATTCCCCATGCGGAGGGCTTTATACAAGCGCTCAGGGGGCCGTACCGTAAGGTGGAAAAGACCGGCAATGATACCGACAATACCAGCAGCAATGTGGTGAGCCACTACCCCACCGGGGTTAAACGGGTTAAAGCCAGCTGGTCCCCATTCCGGTGCCACTGGCTGTACGTGGCCCGTCAGACCATAGGGGTCGGATACCCACATGCCAGGGCCCCAAACGCCGGTGAGGTGGAAAGCACCAAAACCGAAGCAGAGCAAACCAGACAAGAAGAGGTGAATACCAAACATTTTGGGCAAATCCAATGCGGATTCACCGGTACGGGGGTCAACAAATAATTCCAGGTCCCAAAATACCCAGTGCCATACGGCGGCTAGGAACAACAGACCAGATAGAACGATGTGGGCAGCAGCTACCCCTTCAAAGGACCAGAAACCGGGATCCAAACCAGTTTCTCCGGTGACGCTCCAGCCATTCCAGGAACTGGTGACACCGAGGCGGGCCATGAAGGGCAAAACAAACATGCCTTGCCGCCACATGGGGTTAAGCACAGCATCGCTGGAGTCAAAAATGGCCAACTCATAGAGAGCCATAGATCCAGCCCAGCCAGCCACTAGGGCAGTGTGCATTAAATGGACAGAGATGAGTCGCCCTGGATCATTCAGGACAACTGTATGAACGCGATACCAAGGTAGTCCCATTGACGCTCCTTCTAGTAACGAATAGTGTTTTGTGTCTTAAAGACGTTTTAATTTTTATTCTGCGTTGGGTAAATAAAACCCTTGTCTATAGGTTGTGTTAACCGAACAAGACAGACAGAGTCAAGTTTTATCCATTATCCCTTACAAAGTGAGAATATTTTGAAGGATTGTAACGAGCGGCCAGGATTTCTGCAAGCTGTCCAGGGGATAGGCAAAGGGCTTGAATGACCTAGGGACGGTGCGGTTAGCCCCACCTTGCTCCCATAAGAAACTGGCGATCGCCCATGGCGCGGCCACGATGGAATGGCCAGGGACTACACTTTTGTTGCTGACCTGATGATGGGGGTGAGCGAAGCTGAATTCATCAGTTTGGGGAATACTCCAAAGTGCGGATTCCACCGTCGGTTTGATTACTGTCTACCGGTCCAGGGACAACAAATGAAAAAATGACTACAAAAAGCTAGTGACAAGGAAAAAGTAAAATGCCGATCGCCTTGGGGGTTTCGATTTTACCTATGGCAGAGGTGATGGGGTTGAGCAAAAAATATTCTGACCGTTTTTAGCTATTTACGAGTGATACTCAAGGGAATTTCTTGATGTTCTTGTGGCATTCCCCAAAATTCCTGTAGTGTGGGCCCATTTTTCACTCGGCGATCGCCAAAGAAAAAATTAATCAGCTCATGTACTAAAACGCGACGACCCATCAGGGTAAACCAATACATTCCCCGTCGCGAAGCTTTATTCGGTTGAAACAATAAACGCCATAGTGCTTTCGGTCGAGTTTGTAGCAAAATTTCAATCAACTTTACCCACAGAAAAATTCGCCAGGGAGGCATATGGGTAGCTGCTAAAACTTGGTGCTTATAGTCCCATTTGGTTTGATCAAGTTGGATGACACGCCTTTCCGATGCAATGCCATAGAAACTAGTCCAACGATGGGGCGTAACGTACAACGACATAATTTGATCGGGATCGTAATACAGTAACTGCTTTAAAGCCTGAATAAAATCACGATCTCTAACCTCTTCAAAATCCGTTACCCAAGTGGCAAGGGAGAGAATATTATGCTGTCTTAATAATCGAATTGCTTCACGATCAGTGCTTGTCTTACTTCCTTTTCGTATGTGCTTGAGCGTAGCTTCATTTGTATTTTCCATACCTAACAAAAATCGCTCGACTCCTGCCCTGCGGTAAAGATGTAGAATATCGGCATCCCGTACAATATCATCTGCTCGAGTTGAACCGATAATAGTTATGGATATATTTTCGGCGATGATAGCTTCGCAAAACTCTTGCCAAATGGCTTTATTTACCGTTGGATTTTCATCCGCTAAATTAAATAATTGTACGCCGTGAGTTCGATGGAGCCAGACAATTTCCTGGGCAAATTTTTTAGGATCACGATGTCGCCAACGGGCCCAAAATCCCCTTTGTCCGCAATAGTTACACAAATGGGGACAACCCCGGGAAAACTGGATAACCACGGCCTGTTTACCGCCATAATAACTATATTTTTTCAAGTCTACGAGTTCCCAGCCCACACGATAGACATCAAGGTCTTGAATCATCGGAGCAGGAAGCGTTTCAATAATTTGTTCGTCGCGACGGAAGGCAATACCATCTACTTTATTTAAATCATTATGATTTTCAAGGGCGGCTATCAATTTGGCAACAGTAGCTTCACCTTCACCTCGAACAATAAAATCAATTTGGGGTTCCTTTGTTAGGATGTCATGAAAATGATAAGTCGGAAAAACACCACCATAAACAATTATCAAGTTTGGCAATCGTTCACGTAAAAACAACGTTAGGCGGCAAACGATGGGATGGGCAGAAGTTGATCCAGAATGCCCAATCAAAAGTAATTGTGGGCAATGAGCGCAAACTCGTTCTACGATTTCACTGTCTGTAAGTGGACCAAATTCAGCATCGAGCAGAGTAACATCATGGCCAGCATCCAACAATGGGCCACCAATACTTAAAAGCCCCAGAGGTGGCAGTTGTTCCTTTGGAATTCGGCTACCAATGGCCGGGTGGGGTGGGTTTAAAATGAGAATCCGCATTATTGTGCTTTATCCACTTTTTTTAGTCAGGGTCAGGCCATCCATGTCTCGATCTCCTAAGATTGTTCAAAAGCGCTCGCTAGTCTGATGATGACTAAGTAGATATTGGTAAATTATTTGGATATACGCAAAAAAAGCTAGCTTTATTGTTTAAGTGAACCTATCTAGGGTGCGGTATTGAATAGCTTCCGCCAGATGAGATGCTTGGATATGCTCCGATCGCCCTAGGTCAGCGATGGTGCGGGATACTTTCAAAATGCGGTCCATGGCCCGGGCGGAGAGCCCCAGTTTTTTGATCGCTCCTTCCAGCAGTTGACGGCAGTTTTCATCCAAGTGACAAAATTGACGCAATTGCCCTGCCTGCATTTCGGCATTACAACTAATTTTTGCATCTTTACTAAATCTGGCGATCGCCATGGCCCTGGCCTTGGCTACTCTTTGCCGCACTGGTTCTGAACTTTCTCCCTGGCCTTGGCTAGTCATTTCCTCTGGCTTAAGACGGTTAACTGCCACCTGTAGATCAATGCGGTCCATCAAAGGGCCAGAAAGCTTAGACCAATACATTTCCCTCTGGCGAGGAGAACAGGAACAGGCTTGAATGGGATCGCCAAAATAACCACAGGGACAGGGATTGGTGCTGGCAATCAGGGTAAATTGGGCTGGGAACATGATGGTTTGCTTGGTGCGGGAAATGGTAACGTGCCCGTCCTCCAAGGGTTGACGCAAAAATTCCAACACATTGCGTTTAAATTCTGTCAGTTCATCTAAAAACAAAACCCCCCGATGGGCCAAGGAAATTTCCCCCGGCCGAGGAAAACTCCCCCCTCCCACTAGGGAAGGACCAGAGGCGGAATGGTGGGGACTGCGAAAAGGACGCTGACGGATTAATTGTCCCCGTTCTTTCAGTAACCCTGCCACAGAATGGACTTGGGACACTTCCAACGCTTCTTCAAATTGGAGCGGCGGCAAGATACCAGGCAAACGGCGAGCCAACATGGTTTTCCCACTGCCTGGTGGGCCGACAAAAATCAAGTTATGGCCTCCGGCGGCGGCAATTTCTAAGGCTCTCCGGCCATGGGATTGCCCTTTCACATCTTTCAAATCCAAACAAGGCAGGGAGGTGTTCCACTGTTGCTTGGCATCCTGGGCATTAACTGGGGTAAATTTTTCCGGTGCTCCGAGAAAGTCCACCACTTCTTTAATGTGGTCGAAGCCATAGACTTTTAAGCCCTGCACCACGGAGGCTTCCAAGGCGTTGCCCGACGGTACCACTATGCCTGCTAAGCCCATTTTTTGCGCTGTGGCCGCAATGGGAAGAACACCGGCGATCGCCCGTAAACTGCCATCCAGGGACATTTCCCCTAAAAACAAATAATCTCCCAATAGTTGGGCATCCACCTGCTCCGATGCGGCCAGGATGCCAATGCCAATGGGTAAGTCAAAGCTGGGGCCTTCTTTACGTAAATCGGCCGGGGTGAGATTAATGACAATGCGCCGCACGGGGAAAGCAAAGCCCGCATTCTTTAACGCCGCCTTGACCCGTTCCCTGGATTCCTGCACTGCCGTATCTGGTAGCCCCACCACGGCGATCGCCGGAAGCCCAGCGGAAACGTCTACTTCTACCCCGACCTTAATGGCATCAATGCCCAACAGGGAAGCACTCCAAACCCTTGCTAACATAGTCGACCCACAAACTCAGTTCACCTAGCCTGATTTTACCTATCAAGATAACATGGGAAAATTTTCACTAAAGGTCCCAAACTCTGCAGGGTGACAATGGACTGTGGGCTTAGTTAGCCAAGAGGCAAGATAGCTACTCTGCTCAGACGCAAAGTAGCCTACTTAGCGCCATAGAAAAAAGCAATTTCTTTATCCTTGAGGGGTGCAAAGCCAGCGTCAATTAATTTTTGGTCTAGTTCTGCCTGGACAATATGTTTGGCTCCAATGCGGACAATGCGGGAGCGCATGGTATTACTGACCCCACTGCGTTGCCGACCTGCTTCCAAGCCCATCACCTGATGATAGAGTTCCAGCTTGGCTTCGGGAATGGCACTGCCATCAAAATCAATGCCAGCGGCGATCGCCTGGTCAATGGCATCGGCTCCTTTAGTTGTATTAGCCATGATCAATATTACCCTCGAGTTATTTTACTTTAATTATCCTAGCGAAAAAGGGTCACTAAAATTACCAATTCCCACCGGATAATTATCGTTATTAAATCAAATTAGTGCCATTAATTAGTGTTATTAATCTCCATTTAGCCAGATGGTTAGTAATCTAACTACCATGATGATGGCAACAATAAACCCATGTGGCCGGATAATCGAAGTAATGTTCCTTTTTCCAAATGGGTAATCTCAGTTTAATTTGGTCAATAACATACTGAGTACCTTGAAAAGCAGCTTGGCGATGGCTAGCCACAGTCCCCACCCATACTGCAGTTTCACCAATTTTTAAATGGCCACTACGATGGACGGCGATCGCCTGGTGGAGATCATATTTTTCTTTAGCTTCAGCAATAATTTTAAAACCCTCGTTGATGGCTAACTCCCGATAGACTTGGTATTCCAAAGAGTCGACTTGTTTACCGTCATTGTGGTTTCTCACCCAACCAGCAAAAGTTACTAGGGCTCCAGCTTGGTCACACTGTAAAGCTGAAATTAAAGGTTGGGTATTGATTGGTTGATCACTAATGTCAAATAAAGCTAAAGCCATGGAAATTAACCCCCAGCAACGGGGGGGATAAAAACAATTGTGGACTGGTCTAAAATTATATTTTCCATGGTGGTAAATTCATCATTAACTGCCACTTTGACTTGGGAGGAGGATAAATTAAAACCATGACGTTTAGCCAAGGAATCATAAAGTTCTTGGTAGGTATTTAGCTTTGTTACTAAACTTTCTTCTGCAACCTTAGCCTGTTCTTGGAGAGAAGCAAAATATCTGAGTTTAATTGATTTGGCCATAATCTTCAGGACTATTAATATTAGCGATATCAAATAAATTATCCGGTTTAATCAGCTGACAATCTGCCATTTGTAAAATTTTAACTGGACAATGTAAACCAATATTTTGGGCTTTAGTAAATAACTGTAGAGCAAGGGGAGTATAAAAACCACAGAGAGCTTCGGGAAAACCTTGATCCGCATTTTCGTAGCAAGTTGCCACCAAATCTTGGCGAGCCTGGGCAATTAATTTTTCCACCATTGTACTATTGATATAGGCTAAATCACAGGCAATAATGAGCCAATTAACCCCAGGATAGCTCTGCAAAGCCGTTAAAATTCCCGACATCGGCCCCACACTTTCTCCCCTATCTACTAGGGTAGGTAAATTTTCCAACGGTGTTCCTTGCCACTGACTAGGACGGGCAGACAAGAAAACTTGCTCGCAATATTTTGCCAACAAATCATAAATATATTGCCCATGGGGTTGCCCTTGATAATTAATTAAAGCTTTATCTTTCCCCATGCGTCTACTTTTTCCCCCGGTCAACACTAAACCGTAAAGGGGCGTTTGGCTAACATCAGCTTTACCACCAGTTTTTTCGATTAATTTAGTATTTTTGATGATAATTTCTGAGCTGATAGATTTACACATATCGTAAATAGTCAATGCTGCCACTGAAACCCCGCAAAGGGCTTCCATTTCCACGCCAGTTTTGTAATTAGTGTTAACAGCACATTGTAAAAATATTTCTAAATAATCTCGCTTTTGATAAACAATATTAATATCAAATTTACACCCATGGATTGGCAAAGTGTGGCAAAAGGGAATCAGATCCGCTGTTTTTTTCACCGCCATAGTACCGGCGATAATCGCTGTTTGAATAACCGGCCCTTTCTTGAGAAAAATTTCCTGTCCTGTTAAGTAATCTTTGATAGCTTTGGGTAACTGCACTATGCACTGGGCCACCGCCCGGCGATCGCCAGCTACTTTTTGACTAATGTCCACCATACGGGGCTGTTGATTTTCGTCAAGATGGGTAAACATTTATCCTCCAATTTGATGCATAGCGTGGCTAACTTCAGGGGGACGCAAATAGGGCTTCATCCCCAATAATTGCTGATAAACATGTTGGCGTTCCAAGGATGAAAAGTTACGAATATTGATCCCTTCATTTTTAAGTAAACAAGCCCTTAGAGTGCCATCTACCGATAACCGCCAACGGGAACAATGACCGCAAAATGGCTGGGATTCGGAGGCAATAAAACCGATTATGCCTCCACAACTAGTGCTGTAACGAAATGCCGTAGCATCTAAGGCAGATTGGATCGGTTTTAGGCTATATTTTTGCTGGATTTTTGCCAGTAACTCTTGGGCAGAAATAAACGTTTTTTCTTGGTGTCGACAGGCATATCCAATACGCATAATTTCCAAAAATCTAATTTCCATTTCCCATCGCTTAGCATATTCAATAAGATCAAAAATTTCACGGTCATTAATTTCCCTCATTACTACAGTGTTAAGTTTGATTTTAAATCCCTGACGAGAAGCTAATTCAAGATTACGAAGAATTGTATTAAGGCAATTGCGATGGGTGATTTCTGAAAAAGTTTTGGCGTTTAAACTATCGAGACTAACGTTTAAATCCAGAACATTATTCTCCCCCAGGGTATCTAAATGTCGATCTAGAACAATACCATTAGTGGTTAAACCAATCTTTTTAAGTTTTAATTGACCGATGGCTCGGACAATTTCAGTAAAATTCCTTCTTAATAAAGGTTCTCCCCCCGTTAAACGGACTTCTTCCAAGCCCAACGCAATTAACTCTCCAATAATTTCCCCATATTCCTGACAAGATAAATAGCTTGATTGCTCAAGAAATATTGCATCTACTGGCATACAATAATGGCAACGCAAATTACACTGATCCGTGAGGGAAACCCTCAATTTACGAATGCGACGGCCATAACTATCAACTAAGGTCTTAGACATGGGCAATGCTAATTCTACCAGGCATAGAAAGGAAAACATTCTCCAGCCTGAAAAGATGCTTGGTGTTGGGGTAATTCCAAAAAGCCATCACTGCCAGCTAGGGCAATAAATTCCCCGGAGTTTTTGACTGGCAGTGGCTCAGCTTTAATCACCGCTTGGGGTGTGTGACTTAGTTTAACAGGCAAGAAATAGGTTAAATCTTTTTTAAAAGTAAAATCCGTAGTTAACTGAGCGTAGATTGGAGCACTATCCAAAAAATAGCGATGTAGACAAACAAGGCTAGAAATTGGATTCCCTGGCAGACCAATAATAACAGTTTTACTCCGATGATCAATACCAAAATACATTGGTTTACCAGGCTTTTGAGCCACACCATGGATATATTTAGTTACCCCCAATTGGGACCAGACTTCTGGTAAATAATCAAATTTTCCTTTAGAAATACCACCGGAATAAATCAAAACTCTATATTCCAGTTTAGCCTTTTGATAATGGCGAATAATTACTTCTTTATCATCAGCTAAGTGGGTCAAATTTACGTTTTGAAACCCTCGGCTTTGCAAAGATACTTGGAGCCCATAAATGTTAGAGCGACGTAATTGATGAATTTTTGGCTTTTGAGTAATTTCTACCAATTCATCCCCAGTAGAAATAATTTGGATGCGGGGCTTTTGTTTAACTCTAACTTTAGTTTTTCCAAAGGAAGTAATAATATTCCAGGCAGGACCATTTAACTTTGAGGAAGATTCTAAAATGACTTTGCCTGCTCGACAGTCACTAGCCTTGGGGTGAACAAATTCCCCCGGTTCTCTCTGCCGAGGATTAATAATTTTTACCTGATTATCGGCGATCGCCACTTCTTCGTAAGGAATAACCAAATCACAATTCTGGGGTAGTAGGGCTCCCGTCATCACCTCTAAGCAACCGGTCTGGTCTGGCAAACTAGATTGCGGAGTCCCAGCGGCCACCGTCCCTAAAAGCTTGAAATGACGACGGCCCTGGTGGTATTCCGACCAAGCCAAGGCAACTCCGTCCATCATCACCCGATCGCCGGGGGGATAATCCCGGTCAGCTTCAATGGATTCTGCCAAAACTCTCCCATAGCTACCATCAACATCCATGGTAGTATCACCAAAATTGGGCCAATGGGCTTGGATAATTTCAACGGCGGCGGCAACGGAAATCATTTCGGTGGTCCCCCATTACCATTTCTTGTAGGGTAAAAACTTACCATTCATCGTTACTTTAACCCGATCGCCTTTAGGGTCTGCTTCCTTCTCAATGTCTAAGGTGAAGTCGATGGCACTCATGATACCGTCCCCAAATTTCTCATGGATTACTTCCTTCATGGGCATACCGTAGACCTGCATGATCTCATAAAAGCGATAAATGAGGGGATCTGTGGGCACAACCGGCCCCAAACCCTTAACCGAAGGAGCAGTCAGTTCGGGCACAAGATCATCGCTCAAGCCAAGGCAGTGAAGAAGTTTCTCCGCCTCATCAACGGAGGCGCTGGCCTGTCGATAAATCACAGCAGCAATCCAGACTTCATCCCGTCCGAGCAATTGTTCTAAATCAGCAAACGTGATTCCCTTTGCTTTTTTTGCTTCCAGCAGTTTTGTCGTGATAGCGGAAATTTCAGTGCCAGCCATGGGTTTCTCCTTGTGATTAGTTGTAATTAAATGTGATCCAATAATTTCAGTTCAATGGAATTATTTTTTCGGTGAGTAAGTTACCTACCTATCCACGAACCATTGCCGCCCAGCAGAGTTCAAAGCCATGGGATTCCCACGGGAAAACTCCCACAGGGTATTACAGCTGATAAATCTGGGGACATTAACGATGGGGAAGCGGACTAGGACTAGAACCCTAAAATCAACGCCGCACAGCGCCAAATTGTTCAATCAAAATCTGAGCTAACAAAGGCTGCAGTTCATCACAGGGAATACTCTTATGGACACAGGTACCCAAATGGGCATCCTTACCCACTTTTCCCCCCAGATAAACATCGGCACCATCCACTGTTTTGCCATCTTTCCGCACTTTGGTTCCCATCAGGCCAATGTCCGCCACCTGGGGTTGGCCACAGGAATTGGGACATCCAGTCCAGTGGATCCGCACGGGCTTAGGCACCGTCAACTCTTTTTCCAAAGCCGCCACCATGGCCAAAGCTCGATTTTTTGTTTCAATCAAGGCAAACTTGCAAAACTGCGCCCCCGTACAGGACACCACTGACCGTTGCAGATTGTGGGGGTCAACTCGAAACTTAGTTAATAACGGTTCCGCCAACAAAGCCTCCAGTTTTTCGTCAGGGACATTGACCAAAATTAAATTCTGTTCCACCGTCAGCCGCACTTCCCCACTTCCATAGGTATCTGCTAAACGGGAGAGTTCAAAAAAGTCATTGGCATAGAGACGGCCCACCGGCACATGGAGACCCACGTAATTTAACCCGGCTTGTTTCTGGGGATGAACCCCTAAATGATCTCGCTTATCCCAATCTAATTCGTCCTTAGGAGCCGCTGTTAACAGAGGGAAAGGCAACTTAGCGGCCACTTCTTCCCGGAATTTAGCCACCCCCCATTCATCAATTAGCCACATTAGGCGGGACTTTTGACGGTTAGCCCGCAGACCATGGTCACGGTAAATTTCCAAGATAGAACGGCATAAATCCACCACCTGCTGATCCGGTTGCACCCAAGCATCGAGGGGAATAGCGGCTTCACAACGACGGGAAGAGAAAAAGCCCCCCACCACTACGTTAAAACCGAGAATTCCCTCCCGATAGGCTGGGACAAAAGCCACGTCGTTAATTTCTGCGTGGACAGAATTATCCCGGCTTCCTTCGATGGCAATGTTAAACTTCCTGGGCAAGTTGGTGAATTCCGGATTGCCCCGACCACCATTGGTGATCATGTCCTGTACCCCTTGCACCAGGTCTCTGGTATCAATCAATTCATCTTTTTCCAACCCTGCCACCGGAGAGCCTGTGATGTTACGGACATTATCCATGCCGGACTGGACCGAGGTTAGACCACAGCTTTCCAGCTTGCTAAAAATATCGGGAATATCTTCAATTTTGATGCCCCGGACCTGCAAATTTTGCCTGGTGGTGATGTCCCCATTGCCCCGATCGCCGTAGCGGTTAATAATGTCGCCAATGACCTGTAATTGCTGACTGGTGAGCAAGCCGTGGGGAATACGAAAACGGAGCATAAACTCGCCGGGGGTGACAGGGCGGAAAAAAATGCCTAACCACTTCAAGCGCAGATCCCGGTCCTCTTCGGGGATATTTTCCCAACCAATCTGGGCAAAATGTTCCAACTCAGCCCGGACAGCCAAACCATCTTTGGTTGCCTTAACGGTCTCAAATTTATTAGCCACAACGCTTCAAGCCAGATAACAGTAGAGATCAATATAGGGTTCCCGTTTCGTTAAAATTTGTAACGTAAATTACACTCAGCCAAGGCATATGCAGTTTACGCATTTAGCATATGCGTTAAATTTTGTTAAACATGTTTTAGTCAATCATCATCATTATTGACCAATGATATTGATGGTATAGGCAAGGATCAATGAAGTCCTGCAGGGGGGCAAAAAAGCATTACCAGCCAATAAATTTCTATAAACTCAAATTCAAAAAGCTTTGTGAACAATTAAACCGAAAAATATTTATCGCCAGCAAAAATTTGGGGCTGGTGGGGAGTTGCCCTTCTCCCCGCAGCATTCTGAGCTTGTTTTCCTACATCCCTTGGGGCGCTGAAATACCAGGTAAAGCATTCAACTGGGCCGCCGTGAGGGGATTACCCCCAAACTGTTCCACCGACCAAGCCAATGCTCCCGTTAAGCCTGCATTGTAATCAATGGCCACTTCGTTGCTGATGTAGTCATCCCGGGAGTCGTTATAACTAAAGTCATTGGCCGCAGTGGGACCGCCCACCAAAGCACCGAACAAAATATGCTCATTGGGCAAGCCGTTGCGGAAACCGTCCCAGCCCACTCCCGAAGCTGCCCGATGGTGGGGCTGTTGGGGAAAATCATTGCCGTAACCCACCATATAGCTAGCATTGCGGGGATTACTGCCTAAAATATAGTCCACTGTGTCCTGGGCTAACTGGGCATACTTACCAGTGGGATCGGTTAAGCCGTCGGAATAGACCGCTGCCAGCATTGCCGTATTGGCCGCGTAGCGTAGGGAACCCCATTGGCTAATAAACCGCAAACCGCCGTCAGTGATTTGCACCCCATCGGTGCCATTGACCCAAGCATCTAGCCAGCGGGTCACATCTTGTTTAATCGCTTGATTACCGGTGTCTTGGGCTAATATTACCGCCACACCATAGGAGGCATCGTCCCAATTGTGGGTCCAACCCCGACTCAATCCCCCAATGTCACTGTTGTAAATGTTCAATGCCTTTTGCAGATAGGCAGAACCATCCCCCCCTGCACTATTAACCGCCCGGGACAACCACGCTGCCCCATAGGCCAACTCATCTTCATAGCCACTCCAGGAGTTGTAATAGTTCCGCACTTCGGGAATAGAGTCGGAATATTTACCCCGGTAGGTGTCCGCAAATCGATATAAAGATTGGGCATTGACTAACAATTCATCCGCATAGGCAAAATCCCCCGCTTCTCGGAACAGAATAGAAGCCGCCGCCAGGGCCGCCGCTGAACCCGCCGCCACATCGGAACCAGGTTTATTAGCAGTAACCGCCATGGCTGGCCGGGCAATGGTTTGGCTTTCCGGGGCACTCCAGAGGGAATGATCTGCTGAAGCGTTACCCACCTGGGCGACAAAAAATACTGTCTCTCCATTGGCGTTGGTAACGTGAGCTTTGAGTAGATAGTCCGTCCCCCACCGTATGGTTGCAAGGAGATCATCCATTTGGCCACTGGTTTGGTAACCGTCCGTAAATTCCACGCCGCCCCAGGCCAGGGTGGTTAATGTGGAAGCAAGGGGTAAGCCAAATTTGCCGTGGTCCCCCGCATCATGATAACCACCGGTTAAATCCAGGCTTAAACCTGCTTGTAAATTACCGCTACTTTGTCCACCAAAATAAATGCCATCCCGGCCATCCCTTAACCCGGAATCTCCCCGCCAGTCAATGCGTTTAGTGGATTCGTCTAAGTCTCCAGAACGGTTGGCTTCGTAAAACAGGAAAGATTTTTGCAACGCTTCGCCGTAATTATGGTCCCCATTGGCGATCGCCGGGGGATCGACGGGATCAACAGGATTGGGGTTAGGATTAATGGGGTCAGTGGGGGGATTGGGATTAGTGGGAGTTCCTCCAGTATTACCACCAGAGCCAGTGCTGGGTTGACCAACTATACCGCCACCGAGAAAGAGTAAATCTGCGGTTAAGGCCCCGTCGTTGGCGATCGCCGTTCCTTGGGTACCGTTAAAGCCAACTTTGACCGAACTGCCAGGGGCAATGGAAGCGGCCCATTCACTGCCGGTGACCACATAACGGGTAATGCCTCCTCCTAAATCTGTACTTTGGACAGTGGCTCCCCAGGGGCTACCGGAAATTTTATGCACCGTATCAAAGGTAAAGCTCCAGCTATTAAGCTTAGTTCCCGAAACGTTAGTTACAGTCAACTCCGCCGTAAAGCCATTCCACCAACGATTACCTCCCACCGTGACAGTGAAAGGACTAGTGGGAGAAACAGGATCGGTGGGTGGGGGCGTGACTGGATCGGTGACCGGAGGATTGGTAGTGCCTCCCCCCATGCCATCACCGGGATCAGAACCGTGGTCCATACCGCCGCCATGGTCATGGTCACCGTGATCATGGCCACTACCATGACCCCCAGCACCGCCGCTAAATTCCCCACCACCAATGGGAGTTAAACCATTACCGGGCCTGCTCTGATGACCATCGGTAATTTGTCCCGCTGGCCCCTGGGGAGTGGCTAAACCAGTGCGACTAACAACGGTAACTTGCTCGACAGTGACCCCAAAGGCATCTTCTAAGCGGTCTTCCACCACCTGGTCATGGTGAAATTCCAAATTAGCCGGAATGAGTTGACTGCGGGTTACCCCCACCAGCAACAAAGTTTGTCCCGTGGGTTGGGTGGCAATTAATAAACCCTCCGGCGTATCGCTAACGGTTAATCTTTCCCTAGTGCCGTAGTAGAGAAAGCTCAACTTCATGGTGGCGGGGTTAAAATTCTCGATCCGTTCCTGCACCCCATACTCATGGGAACGGACATAAACCGTATTACTATTTCTTGCCCCTAAACCTAATTCCCAACTGAGGACTCCGCCAATGTCCTGCCGCAGATGCTCGTTCTGCACAATGCCAAAATTGGCCGCTGTCAAATCATCAAAGCTAACTCCCCGGATAATCTGAAACTCAGGAGTCCAAGCCCAGGGATTAATGATGGCCACTTTCCCGGTGCTGGTTTTACCAAGGATGAGGTTATGCACCGACACATCGCCAAAATCCAACCTATCCACAGCGGGATTGAAACCGACAATATCGGCGGCCGCAGGATTGGCAGCAAATACTCTACCAGTGCCGGGGTTAGGAGTGGGATCTACGACTGGATCCGTGGGAGGAATAGGATCTGGATGCTGATGTTCTCCCCCAGTCCCCCCAGTATTGGCATTAACGTCGGTGAATAATAAAGCAGAAGTCAAAGAGCCGCTATTACCGATCGCCGTTCCCTGGGTACCATTAAAACCAATGGTGACGGAACCACCGGGGGGAATACTCGATGCCCAACCAGCCCCAGTTAATGTGTAGCGGGTGATGCCATTGCCCAAATCCACGCTGGTAAAAGTTGCGCCCCAGGGATTACCGGAAATTTTGTGGACAGTGTCGAAGGTGTAAGTCCAATTGCTGAGGCTAGTGGTAGAAGTGTTGGTGATGGTGAAATCAGCGGTGAAGCCATTCCACCAGAGGGAGCCGCCCACCGCTACGGTAATGGGGGAAAGGATGCTATTCATAGGGAGGAGCGTTAAAGGGAACTTTTATAACTTAAGCAACAATTTCTGGAAACCTAAACCCTTCAAGTGGAGGGTTTTTTACTGGTCATTGCCATCCTCCCCCCTCGTTGGCGATCGCCTATAGGTAAATACTCCTAAGTTGTTCCTTGTTGGCAGACAGTAATGGGAATATTTCCCCAGAGAAAATTTACAATTAGTTGCATTTAGTCTCCCCAATTATTAGTTTGATCAAGTTGAATATTTGGCTGAAAAGACATTCAATAGCTTTAACTTAATGCCAAAATTACATGGCAATTATGGATTAAGATCTAGCAACGGGAAGGGATTTTTTCCGCACCATAACCTTCTGGAATCGCCACAAATAGGCAATAGAGGCCGCCGCTAGGCCAATGTATGTTCCGATCCAAACCCCTGCCCCCGATAGAGGGGTATAAAATCCCAGTAAATAGCTTGCGGTTAAACCAATGCCCCAATAGGCGATCGTGCCAAGCACCATGGGAATGCGGGTATCTTGTAGTCCTTGTAAGACACCGTTGGCTGTTCTTTGTAACCCGTCCAATACCAGTCCAAAAGCAGCAATCTTCATAATGGAAATACCGACATTTAAAGCCTCCCCATTGGCAGGGTCATTAAGGTCAAGATATAGTCCGATAATTTGCTGGGGATAGGCCAATAAAGCGATGCCAGCGGTCAGCATGAATAATACAGCCAAACCAATACTCACCAAGGCCGCCTGTCGAATTTGTGGCCAATGCTGTTGACCAAACCATTGCCCGACCCGAACGGTGGCCGCGTAGGACATGGCCAGAGGAACCATAAACAGAACAAGCACAGTTTGGGACACCACTTGATGGGCCGCTAAAATCGGTGTTCCCAATGCCCCCATAAAAAAGCTAGCGGTTAGATATAATCCATACTCCAAAACGGCGGCGATACCGATGGGACCTCCGACCCAAAGTAACTGTTGCAGAATTCTTGGCTTCAAATGATGGAGAGAGTCGAACAATGAATATTGATGGAGGGGTTTGTGCCAAAGCATATAAACCAGCAAG
This sequence comes from Synechocystis sp. FACHB-908, assembly GCF_014698595.1. NCBI lineage: Bacteria > Bacillati > Cyanobacteriota > Cyanophyceae > Synechococcales > Merismopediaceae > Synechocystis > Synechocystis sp. FACHB-908. The sequence continues at coordinate 157,384 of NZ_JACJTH010000011.1, forward strand.
GACAGAAACATAATCCAATGGGCACTGATACTAGCAATGGCTAAGCCGGTAATTCCTAGGGCAGGAAACCCCCATTTGCCAAATCCCAACCCATAGTTGCCAAGAATATTAAACAAAGTTGCTGCGATCACAATCAGCATTATCGGCCGCGCTTGGGAAAGGGCAATAATACAGCCCCGGAGCGTAGCAAAGGCGATCGCCGGAAATAAACCCCAGGCCATCACATTCAAATAGGAATCTGAAAGAATGATGGTTGTGTCAGCCTGGCCAGACCAATGCATCACCCCGTTGAGGTGGGTTATGAACAACATTCCCGGAATTGATAGCAGTAGGACAATCCATAAACCCTGACGAGTTAATTGCCCAATGCGCCGGGTTTGGCCAGCGCCATAGGCCTCTGCCACTAGGGGGCTGACCCCGGAGATTAATCCCACCCCAGTCATCATAAATGCCATAAAGATCATAGTGGCTAATCCCCCCGCCGCCAGCACATCCTGCCCCAGCCAACCCATCATGACCGTATCGACAAATCCCGTTGCCGCCTGAGCCATTTGAGCACCGGCCAGGGGCACTGCTAATTTAAGAAATTCACGGGCCTCTGCTTGCATGCCAAATCGCATTGAAATATCTGTCATAGCATTGACCCAAAGAACTAAAATAGTTATTAAATATGAAAAAACAAATTTTCTCTAAAGATATTCCCTAGAGCCACCAACCAGCGCTGGAAACCATTTGGCAAACGTCGGCAAAAGATGAAAAATTGGGAAACTATAGCTGGGCCAGTTTCAGAGCAGTGGCAATGACCTGGGAGCGCAGGGGGTCTTCCAGGGGAGCAAAACCGTGTAAGTGGGTTAACCAAAGACCGTCCATAGCTAATCGAATCACCGTTGCTACGGCCGGATCGAGCCCGCTAGCCATAATCTGCCCATGGCACTCTTGCCAAAAATGTCGCATGGGGGCCAACAATTCAGGATTGGTGAAGTTTGCGGCCAGCAAATTGAAATGGAGTTCATAATTTTCCTGGTCGTCTAGCGCTGAGGCTCGAATATAAGCCCTAACCCAATGCCCTGGGGTGTCGGGGGCTGGATCATTGGCAAGTTCCTGATGCAATGTTTCCACAAACCTGTCTAGGGCCTGCTGAACCATGCCCGCAATTAAAGCCTCCTTGGTGGGAAAGTAGTGTAACAATCCGCCTTTGCTCACCCCTGCTTCACTAGCCACCGCATCCAAGGTGAGGGCGTCCACCCCTTGACTAACAATGACTTGATTAGCCGCAGTTAGTAGTTGGCTGGGTTGGATGGACTTGGAACGAAGCCTTTTTCCAGAAACCATATAATTTCGCCTCCGCAGATAATGCAAATATTCTTTTTTAAATTGACAGAAGACCTGGAAATAATTAAACCGTCCAGTTGGTTGGACACTTTCAAGATACCGTCCGGTCGGTCGGAAGTCAAGTTCACCGGGGCGCAATAATTTGAAGATTACCGCGGAGAAAATTTACAATGAGTTGCATCCAGTTGATCCCATTCCCAACTCCAGATTTTTTTAATGCTTTCCCTTCTACGAAAATATTTTGCTTTGCTTATGCCCTCCCTCTGGGGCATTGTGTTGGTAGGTTTGTTGCTGTTTTTTCCTTCCCCAGTCTGGGCAACGGAAAGCCCCATTCCCCTTACCGATGAACAGTTAGAAGTGGGAGATAGCCTGACGGATAAAGCCTTTGCTGCCACTGAAGCAGGGGATTTTGTCACCGCCGAGAAATATTGGACGGAATTGATCGAAAAGTTTCCCCAGAATCCGGCTGTGTGGAGCAATCGGGGTAATTCCCGGGTTAGCCAAAACAAATTGGACGAGGCGATCGCCGATTTTAACCAGGCCATTGAGTTGGCACCGGAACAAACGGATCCTTACCTCAACCGGGGCACTGCCTTGGAAGCTAAAGGGGAATTTAAAGCCGCCATCGCTGACTATAATCGGGTTTTAGCCGTTAACCCGGAAGATGCCTTTGCCTACAATAATCGGGGTAATGCAGAAGGGGGTCTAGGGAATTGGACCAGTGCATTGGAAGATTTCCAGCAAGCCACGGCGATCGCCCCTAATTTTGCCTTTGCCCAGGCCAATACTGCCCTAGCGTTGTACGAATTGGGACAAAAAACCGAAGCCATTCAAACCATGCGTCGTCTGGTGAAAAAATATCCCATGTTTGCGGATATGCGGGCCGCCCTCACCGCTGTGCTCTGGGTAGATGGCCAACAGGGGGAAGCGGAAAGTAATTGGGTGGCCGCTGTGGGGGTAGATAGCCGTTACCAAGATCTGGACTGGGTGAAACAGATCCGCCGTTGGCCCCCCAGTGTGATCAGTGCCCTAGACAAATTTTTGAGCTTGAGCTAAAAACCCTTTCTCGCGAAGTTTGGATAGCTTTCGACCCCGTCCATTCGCTAAATTGGAATTATTCAGTCCACCATTGACAAGACTATGCTCGATATTCAGGCGATCGCCGACCATGCTCACCAGGGAGCCGCTGCACTGGGAATTAAACAATATGACATCTACGGTTCTTCCGTGGATGATGCCGGAGTGGAGGTGGATTCTGGAGAACCGAAGCAGGTGGAAGCGTCAAACCGGGCCAGTGTAATTGTGCGAGTCTGGAACGAAAAGGGTTTGGTGGGGGTAACCAGCACCACGGATTTGGACCAAGCCGGCATTAGTTTAGCCCTGGAAACCGCCGCCGAAGCCAGTGCTTTTGGCATCACAGATAATATTCCCGACTTCAGCCCCGAAGCCCAAGTGCCCATCGGTGGCGCAGAGAATGACGTGGCGGAGCCGGCCCCTATGGGGGATTTAATTACCACACTAGTTAAAGCTGAGCAGGACTTATTGGCCAGCCATCCCGCCATCACCGGGGTGCCCTACAACGGTTTATCGGAACAGACCACGGAGCGGTTTTACCTGAACAGTGCTGGGGCCAAACGCTATGAATGCCGTTCCTATGCTTCCATTTATCTTTACAGTCGGGCAGAACAGGAAGGTAAAAAACCCCGCAGTGCCGGAGAAATGAAAATTAGTCGGGATTTGGCCAGCCTCGACATTGATGGTTGCTTACAAACAGTTAAAGAGAAAACCCTTAGCCATCTGGATTACCGCCCCATCCCCACCGGAAAATACACCGTCGTCTTTTCCGCCCGGGCTTTTTTGAGTTTGCTCGGTGCTTTTTCTAACCTTTACAATGCCCAAAGTATCCTCGATAAACAGTCCTTAGCTACCAAGGAAACCCTCGGCACGGCGATCGCCAGTGAACTGCTCTGTGTCAGCGATGATGCTCTGCACCCAGGGAATATCTCAGCGGAACGGTTTGACGGCGAAGGAACCCCCACCCGGAGAGTGGACATTATTAAAAATGGGGTTTTAACTGGCTTATTACACAGCGCTGGCACTGCTAAGCGGTTTGATACCCAACCCACTGGCCACGCTAACATCGGGTCTAAAATCACCGTCGGAGCCCACTTTTACCATGTGTATAGCGAGAAAACTGCTGAAAAAAGCTACAGTCTTGATCAAGCAGAAAACGTAGTTTATATCGATAAACTCCAAGCTCTCCACGCCGGGGTCAATTCCCTCCAAGGTTCCTTTTCCTTACCTTTTGATGGTTGGTTAGTAAATAAGGGTGAAAAGCAGAGTATTGATGCGGCCACCGTGGCAGGGGACTTTTTAGAAGTCTTAAAAACTATTGTTTACCTGGAACCGGAAGCAGAAGTCACCCCAGGGGGAGTGTGTCCCCTAGTTTGGGTGGAAGGATTGGCCATTACCGGGGAGTAGGTTAAGTACTAAAGTGCATGGCAGTGGGATGATAGGCCATGATCGCCCTGGTCGGACTATTTTGGGTAGAGACAATCGGTGTAATTATCGCCAGCAAATAGTTCTCTCGCATATTCCGCTGCTATTTCCCCCACTGTCAAAGCTTGCAAAGGAAAAACATCGGTAATATCCGACTCTTTTGGGGCAAAGAAGCCCGTAATATAAAGCCGTCGCCCTGACTTTTGCAGGGGAAATTCAAATTTGGCGATCGCCATAAAATTACTAAATCGTTAGAATAAAAGCCTAATTATTTCTGAAAACGGTAGCCTATGTTAGCGCTCCAACCCCGCTTTAAAAGCTTTGACGAGTATCTTGCGTACGAAGACGATACTGATCAACTCTATGAATTATTCAATGGGGAATTAATCGCTGTGCCGACGGAATCGGGTTTAAACTTTCAAATTGCCACATTTTTACTGCTCAAATTTGCTGAAATTGTCGGTTATCGACGGGTACGGGGACACGGTTTAGAACTAGAAGTTCACGGCGAACCCAAAAACCGTTTTCCTGATTTGACGATTATTCGAGAAGAGCATATTGCCCAATTAGCTAAACGCAATACGATTCGGTTATCGATGTTACCGCCCTTGCTAGTGGTGGAAGTTGTCAGTCCGGGGGAATTACAACGGGAGCGGGACTACATTGCGAAGCGTCAACAATATCAAGCCTGTGGCATTCCTGAATATTGGATTGTCGATCCCCAAACCCAAACGGTCTTGGTTTTAGAATTATTAGCCGGTTGTTATCAGGAAGTAGGTAATTTTAAAGAGGTAATGGCAATTCAGTCCCCTACGTTTCCCCAGTTATCGTTAACTGTTAATGAAATTTTTAAGGATCTTTGATTAACGGCGATCGCCCTGTGACTCCCTACATTAACCAAATGGTGTTCTTGCTTTAATCTCTGATGCTAGGGGCAGATAGATTATAATTAATAGAGTTTCAGAGAAATTTATCCTTGAGTTAAAAAATTTCCCCGTTCGGCTGAGCATGTCGCAACAAAACTATAATTGGAAGCGGTTCTGGTGTCCTCGCTCAGGTAACATAAGTCTGAGAGATGGCGGTTACTTAGACGATCCAAATACAAAATGGGGCAAAGCATGTAACCCAGATCTGGTGAGTTTAGAAGATATTGCTGAGATTCCTTGCCTTGTTTTATTGGGGGAGCCTGGCGTTGGCAAAACCCACGAACTAGAAAAGCTACAACGATTTACCGAAGAAACAATCTGCGAATATAGTAAAGTCCTGGGCTTGAATCTTCGAACCTTTACTAATTTAAAAGAGGATTTGTTTAGGGATAAAACTTTTTCCGACTGGTTAGAGGGTCATTATCACCTCCATTTGTTTTTGGACAGTCTTGATGAAGGACTCTTGAACGTCAAATCCTTGGCGATAGGATTGGTTGATGAGTTTAAGAAACCTAAATATCGAAGTCATATTAATCGTCTTCATCTCCGTTTAACTTGTCGAACTTTGGCGTTTCCATCCATTTTAGAAGAAGCTCTAAAAGCTCTTTGGGAAGAAAGTAACTTTGCAATTTATGAACTAGCTCCACTTCGCCGTATAGACGTAATCAACGCTGTGGAAGCTGAAGGTTTTTCTTCCGATGACTTTCTGAAAGCGATTAACCAAAGGGATATTGTACCCCTAGCGATTAAACCAATCTCTCTAGGATTTTTATTGAATACATACCGCCGTCATAACAGCCAATTTCCTCCAGAACAGAAACGTTATGAATCTTATCTTGAAGGATGCAAGTGTCTTTGCGAAGAAGTAAGTAAATGTCGTCATGCCTTAAAGGAGACAGGCAATTTAGATATTGATCAACGACTGATTGTGGCAGCTCGAATTGCCGCCGTTACGATCTTTGCTAATCGATTTGCTGTGTGGATTGATGTCGAACAGGGACAAGTTCCGGCTGAAGATGTTCCTCGTCAAAAGTTATGTTTCGGTTATGAAGAATCAAATGGAAGAGAATTTGAGATTACTCAAGAAGTAATTCAAGAAGTTTTAGATACTGGTTTATTTTCATCTCGTGGATTGCATCGAATGGGATGGGCACACCAAACCTATGCTGAGTTTTTTGCGGCTTGGTATTTGACGCAACGAAACATTGACTTATCAAAGATTAAGACATTGTTGTATTCATCTGCTGATTCCACTCCTAAGCTTATTCCACAACTTCATGAAACAGCAGTTTGGTTAGCTTCCATGAGGGATAATGTGTTTCAAGAGATAATTAAAACTGATCCTGACGTTCTTTTGCAAACCGATATACCTACTGATTCAGAGCTTCGAGCGACAATTGTTGCTAATTTATTAATGCAATATGAGGAAGAAAAATTATTTGATCGAGGATTTTGCAACGTTCGTAATTACGCAAAATTAAAACATTCTGGGCTAGCTGAGCAGTTGAAAGTTTATATTTGTGATTCCAGCAAGAAAGAGGATACACGAAGGATAGCAATTGATATTGCCATAGAGTGTAATCTCTCTGAGCTTCAAGGTGACTTAGCAAAGCTAACTCTTTGTCCATCACAGCCAATAAGTATAAGAGTTAATGCCGCCCGTGCTATTAGTTCAATAGGTGATCAATCTACAAGATTAAAGCTAAAGTCCCTTGCACTCAATGTTTTACCGGAAGATGAGCAAGATGAACTAAAAGCCTATGCGTTGAAAGCACTCTGGCCAAGGCAACTAACAGCCGAAGAATTATTTCAGGCGCTCACTCCATCGAAAAGGATAAATTTGCTTGGAATGCATCGATATTTTCTTGAGTCTGAGTTAGTTCCACAACTTGATTCCGAAGATTTAGTTATTGCTCTCGACTGGCTGAAAACTCAAGGTGTGCGATGCTTTGGGCATCCATTTGAAGAACTAGGAGATGCAATTCTGCTAAAAGCATGGGAACACGTTAACGTTCCTGGAGTACTGGAGGGTTTTACGCAAGTAGCATTATTACAATGGAAAGAGCATCAGAAACTCATTAGTCATTCTCCGAGTTTACAAGCCCAATTTCAAGAATCACTTTTGGGAAACAATCAAAAGCGTTATGCTCTTATTGAAAATTTAGTTGAAAGCATTGCAGAAAAAGATGAAGATGAAGATTTTTATTTTTTAACAAGCTCAATGACAGAACCAATTATAAGCTCCAATGATGTTGATTGGATGCTAGAAAAACTCCAAGATTCCAACCATGAAAAAATTCAAAGAGCGTGGGCTAAAATAATCGAGGAAGTATTTGATCGTCGAGATACAAAGCAGATAAGTGAAATTATTAAAGCCACTCAAAACAACTCTATTCTTAGTGACGTTTTTAGTTATTACTTTACTCCTATTGAGTTGGACTCAGAAGAAGTGACTCAATTACGTGATCATTATCTTAAAATGAAAAATTCCTGGAATAAGCCGGACTTGCTAGATCCTCCACCAAAAGAAAGAGTTATTGACTGTTTAGAGCAGTTAGAATCGGGAGATTTATCCGCATGGTGGCGACTAAATCGAGAAATGACTTTACTGCCACAAAGCAAACGTTATGGTCATAACTTAAAATTAGATCTGACTCAGCTTCCGGGATGGAAAGAAGCAGAGCAAGCAACAAAAAAAAGAATTATTCAGGGGGCAATTCAATATATTCAACAGCAAACAAATATAGATTATAGCTGGATAGGAACAAATACATATAATTTTTCCGAATTGTATGGTTGCAAGGCATTACAGTTAATCTTGACGGAAGCTCCAAGAACTTTAGACAATTTTTCAACGGATATATGGAAAAGATGGACACCCATAATCCTGTCAGTTCCTAATAGTTTTATTGACTCAAATCCAAGAAAAAATTGCCGAAAATTAGTCAGCCTCTCATATCACCATTCTCCAGATGAATTTTTGACAACGCTTTTAAAATTGATTGACAAAGAAAATCAAGATAATAATATTTTTGTGATTGATCGCTTAGAGATGTGTTGGGATGAAAAATTAGAAAATAACTTGACAGAAAAAGTAAAAGATTCTCAATTAAAGCCTAACGTATTTAGAAAGCTATTAGAAAAACTTATTGAGCAAGGAGCTGTTCAAGCCAAAGATATCGCTTTATCCACAATACGAAATTATACTAATAGTGAATTTGATAGTGAACGGCAAAAAGCATTGTTCGCCATTAAAGCACTTATCACTTATTCAGATCCAGATAGCTGGAATGTAATATGGGAAAAAATTACGGCAGATGTACAGTTTGGACGCGAGGCATTTGAATTAGCCGCTTCTTGTAATTTAAGTGGAATCAAGTTTGACTTGACTGAAAAACAAATTGCAGATTTATATGCCTGGTTAGTGTGGCAGTATCCTCATTATGAAGATCCGGATCATCGAAACGAAGTAATGGCTTATATAGTTAGCCCTAGAGATAATATTGCATTTTTTAGGAATAACTCTTTATCACAATTAAGAGACAAAGGGACCATCGAAGCCTGTGCTGAACTTGAGCGTCTTATCCAGGAGCTTCCCCATCTCCCTTGGTTAAAAGAAACGCTAACTTATGCACAACAAAATATGCGCCGTGAAACTTGGCGACCTTTTAAACCAGATAAACTTCTTGAATTTTTAATTATTCCAGAGCCTTCTAATTTAGATTTATCTAATCAACTTAGTACCATAGATAAGAGGACAGAAAAAATGGAAGATGAGCCCAAAATTATCAACAATATTTCAGATTCAACAATTAATGCTCCGGTCGGTACAAGTGGTGTAACAAGTAATAACGTGACTTGTTCTAGTCCAGAGAAACAAAAAAGATTTAATTGGGAGATTCTGTTTGGAGTGATTGGAATAATTGGAGTTATTGCAACAGTAGTTGGTATTTTTTTTAATGGTATATTTAACGATGTGCTAAAGGATAGTTTAAATGGTTCCCCTTCAAAGATTGAACAACAAGCGATGCCCAAAAATTAATAAATGGTTAACCTCCGAGGGAAAAGAGAATGCAAATTACAATCAATCTACCGCCAGATATTGAACAAGATTTACTTCGTCAAGCAAAAACAGCGAATGTTCCCCTACAAACCATCATTTTGAAAGCCTTACGCCAAATGATTGAAATGCCTACCGTTTCCACTTCCCAATGGACAGAAGTCGTTATATCTTACGAAGGTTTTCCGAATTTCCCTGAATTTGAGTCGTATCGAGATGAGCTTCTCTCTCCCTGTGAACCAGAGTTATTCTAATGCGTTACCTGCTTGATACCTATGTGATTAGTGACTTTATCAAGGGAGAGTCGGGAACAACGACCAAACTCAAACAAACCCCACCAATCGAGATTGCCGTTTCAACAATATGGCTTAGCCCTAAATCCCCAACGTGCATTAAAAATTGAACAAGCAATTGCCAGCATTTTAACGTCTGTCAATATTTTACCTCTGGGCATAACAGAGGCAGAACACGCTGCTCAAAATTATTTAAGCTTGAAAAATTAAATAGCATTGCTATACACGTGGGTATGAAGAATCAATCATCTTTATAAAATTATTTGTGTTTTTTTAATCTATGTCTTAATTTTACTTGCCTTAACTTAAGTCGTAACTAATGATTGTTGAAAAAATTGGGGAATAGGCAAAATATTCCCTTCCTCTAGCGTAGTTTCAATTAAAAAATCCAACAACTCCTTCCCTTGTTGGAAAGCCTCCTCATAGGTATCCCCATGGGTGTGACAAAAATCACCCCATTCAGGTAAACTGACCACAAAGCAGTTGTCAAGATCTGACCATTGAATAATTAAAGAATAATGGTTTTGAACATTTTCCATCATCAATTTCCTCCTTTTTGTTTAACAATTTGAATAGCTTGTAAAACATCCTTTTCTTGATAAAACTTAGCATCACTGCCATCTTTACCAGAAAGTGTGACTATTCCATCCAGTAGGGGATGATCCCATTTTGTATGACTCCCCTTGCCCGATTTACAGGTAAAACCTGATTGAAAAAGCATCGTTTTTAATTCCCTAATTTTCTTAGGCATAGCGTCAAATAAGAGAGTATGGGAATTTTAAGCGCTGAAATATTTAGCCGCAGGATGATAGGAAATAATCGCCGTGGTGGATTGTTCTGGATAAACCTGTTCACTTTCATCCATATACAAGCCAATTCGTTCGGTTTGTAACAATTCTAATTGTGTGTATTGATCCTGCATGTTGGGACAAGCGGGATAACCAAAACTGTAGCGGGAACCTTGGTAACGTTGCTGGAGAAGATCACGGATGTTATCTGGATCTAAATGGCCAAAGCCCAATTCCTGACGTATCCGTTGGTGAGTCCACTCCGCTAAAGCTTCCGCCATCTGCACCGCCATGCCGTGGAAGTAGAGGTAATCGGTGTAATTATCGCCAGCAAAAAGTTTCCTTGCATATTCCGTCGCGATTTCCCCCACTGTAACCGCTTGCAAAGGAAAAACATCAGTAATCCCCGATTCTTTTGAAGCAAAAAAGTCCGCAATACAGAGCCGCCGCCCTGATTTTTGCCGGGGAAACTCAAATTTGGCGATCGCCGTTGCGTCTGGGGGAATTTGGCCATTATTTTGGCTGACCAATTCTGGGTCATAAATTAACAAGGTATTGCCCTGGGATTGACAGGGAAAATAACCATAAACCACCGTAGGATGGAGTAAATTTTCTGCCATGACCTTACCTTTCCACTCAGCCAAAATGGGATGAACTTTTTCCGCTAGGAATTGCTCGTATTCTTCCCTGGATTGCTCCCTAGGTTTGCGAAACTGCCACTGACCAACAAATAATGCTTGTAAATCCAGTAAAGGGAAGACTTCATCGAGGGAAATATCACTGGATTGCAAAATTTTAGTGCCCCAAAAAGGTGGCACAGGTCTTTCTAGATCAGGGTCCACCGCTTCAGAACGAACAGTATCAATTACCTCCGGCTCCCTAGACTGCTCACTAGCGTCAATTAATTTTTCTTCTTCAATGCCAAAATTAGTTTTAGCACCATCATCAGTGGTCACATTATGGCCATTTTCCGTTGCATATTCCCCTAAAAAGCCCTGGAAATCATCCCAATTGTGGCTATTTTTAGCGGGCATTAGCTTATCCATGAAATGTAAATCGGCGAACGCATCTTTGCCGTAAATTACTTGGCCTTTGTAGGTATTTTGGCAGTCCTGGTGAACAAATTTAGGCGTTAAAGCAGCACCACCAAGAATGACGGGAACAGTAATGCCCTCTTGGTTGAAAACTTCTAAATTTTCCTTCATAAAAGCAGTTGATTTGACCAACAAACCACTCATGGCAATGCAATCGGGCCTGTGTTTTTTGTAGGCTTCGATAATATTTTCCACTGGCTGTTTAATGCCTAGGTTGACCACTCGATAGCCATTGTTGGAAAGGATAATATCCACTAAGTTTTTGCCAATATCATGGACATCCCCCTTAACAGTGGCAATTAAAAAAGTACCCTTAGCATTGTCGGCGGAATCATCCTTATCCATATGGGGTTCTAAAAAAGCCACCGCCGCTTTCATGGTTTGGGCCGACTGCAACACAAAGGGCAACTGCATTTGCCCGGAACCAAATAGTTCCCCCACCACTTTCATGCCATCCAACAAATAGATGTTAATGATATCTAAGGGAGCGTAAAGTTTTAAAGCTTCATTGAGGGCCTCTTCTAAGCCCAATCTTTCCCCATCAATGATGTGGCGTTTTAATCTTTCTTCCACCGGTAAATTGGCATCACCGGATTTATCCCGTTTGGTGGTTTTACCTTCAAATAAAGTGGTGAGTTTGGTTAACGGGTCATATGTACAGCGCTCTCCTTCAAATTCCCGGCGGTCATAGATTAAATCTAGACAGACTTGTTGTTGTTCTGGGTCAATTTTTGCCAGGGGTAAAATCTTATTGGCACTGACAATGGCCGCATCCATGCCCACCTGCATACATTCGTGGAGAAAGATGGAATTGAGTACCTGGCGAGCGGCGGGATTCAAGCCAAAGGAAACGTTAGAAACCCCCAACAAAATATGACAATCGGGCAATTCCTGGCGAATTCTGCGGATAGCATCCACGGTGGCTTTACCGTTCTCCCTGTCTTCTTCAATGCCGGTGGAAATAGGCAGAGCTAAAGGATCAAAGAAAATTTCTGTGGCCGGAATGCCAAAGGCGATCGCCGCTTCGTAGGCCCGTTTGGCAATCTCAAATTTTTTATCTGCAGTGCGTCCCATGCCATCTTCATCGATGGTGCCAATGACAATACCAGCTCCATATTCTTTGGCAATTTCTAACACTTTATAAAACCGTTCTTCCCCGTCTTCGTAGTTGGTGGAATTGAGAATACATTTTCCCCCTGCAACTTTTAAACCCGCCTCCATTTTTTGCCATTCGGTGGAGTCCAACATCAACGGCAGGGTGACATTATTGACTAGTCGGGAAGCTAATTCTTTCATGTCCCTTACCCCATCTCGACCAACGTAATCCACGTTGACGTCAAGGATTTGGGCTCCTTCCTTGACTTGGGATTTAGCCAGGGAAACTAGGCTGTCCCAATCTTCAGCATTGAGCAGATCTCGACATTTTTTCGAGCCACTGGCATTGAGCCGTTCGCCAATGATTAAAAAAGAATTTTCTTGGGCGTAGGTTTGGGTGGAATAAATGGAAGCGGCGCTGGGTTCGTAGTGAGGTTGGCGTTGTTTGGGCTGGAGATCCTTGGCAATATCCGCCAGGGCCTTGATGTGATCGGGTCTAGTGCCACAACAACCACCAATTACCTGTACTCCCAGGTCTTCGATGAAGTGCATCAGGGACATTTGCAGTTCCATCGGGGTGAGGCGATAAAAAGCTTGACCGCCAACGTTTTCTGGCAAACCAGCATTGGGAATACAGGACACCACAAAGGGGGAATGTTCGGAAAGATATTTAACGTGTTCCTTCATCAAATCTGGCCCGGTGGCGCAGTTTAGCCCCAAAATATCGATGGGATAGGGCTCCAAAATGGCCAGGGCCGCCGCCATCTCCGTACCCACCAGCATGGTCCCCATGGTTTCCATGGTTACTGACACCATCAACGGTAGGCGATCGCCTTTTTCGGCAAAGACCTGTTCAATGGCGTTCAAGGCCGCTTTAATTTGCAGCACATCCTGGCAGGTTTCCACTAGCAATAAATCCACTCCGCCATCGTATAAACCCCGCACCTGAACCACATAGGCATCCTTGAGACTATCGTAGTCCACATGACCTAGGGTGGGTAGCTTGGTGCCTGGTCCCATGGAGCCGGCCACGAATCGAGGCTTTTCTGGGGTAGAAAATTCCGCTGCTACCGCCTTGGCCAACTCCGCCGCTGCTTTATTTAAGTAATAACTTTGGTCTGCTAAATCGTACTCCGCCAGCACCAGGGGCGTTCCCCCAAAAGTATCCGTTTCCACGACATCGGCCCCCGCTTCGTAAAAAGCACGATGCACCGTAGCCACGGCCTCTGGCTTGGTATGGACTAAATATTCATTGCAACCTTCGTATTCCGCCCCACCAAAATCCGCCGCCGTTAGGTTCTGTACCTGCAGGTTTGTACCCATAGCCCCGTCAAAGACTAATACCGGGCGATCGGGACTGTGGATACGGTCTAAAAAAGCACTTTTCATAGGGAGGTCGGAGACCAGAAGCTAGATTGGATCGGGGTTATGGCATATTATATGAGGCTTGGCGCTCATCTAACAACATGGAAATGGAGCCATGGCATTATTTTTGAGCAATAAATATAAATAAATTAGTTGTCAAGAACGAAAATTTAAAGATTAATTGAAGTCCCAATTAAAAAATTGTTATTCTGTGATCATATAGTTGCTAATTCATGATGAAAAAGTTGCTTTTAACTCTGATCAAACTCTATCGAATTTTGATTTCACCGTTATTTCCTCCTAGTTGTCGTTTCCAGCCCACCTGCTCCCAGTACGCCTTGGATGCGGTGGAGATCCACGGAGTTTGGCGGGGCAGTTGTCTAGCTCTGAAAAGGATTTTACGATGCCATCCTCTACATCCGGGGGGTTATGATCCTGTACCCAATCCGGAGCAAGGGAAAATTTCTTCTTAAGAGTTTTTTAATCGGTTAAATGGTTAGAATTTAGTCTTCTTGACCTCATTTTGTCAAGGAACAAATTAGGCAAAAAACTCCCGATATGGGGGAATTAGTTGCCCAAAATGGAACATTACAAACAGACCCTTGAATTTAGATATGATGACCGTTTTCCGGTAGATCTTCATGCCCCAAATTGGCTTGTTTATCTTGATTATCTGGGCGATCCTTTTGGGACTTTAACGGCAAATTCAGCAGGGAAATACGACTGGGAATGGGGGTGCGGGGCAATGGTTGTAATCCCTGTAATACTTCGGAAAGTTGTAACCTCTCTGGCTTAGTTTCTTTGAGTTTGTGCCAGACGGAGCGGGACATCAACAAACGATGTTGCTGGCGTTGGGCTCCCAACTGTTCCAAATATTCTTCCCGTTCATGTTGGTAGTCTGCTGACTCTAACATTAGGGCCTGGGGGGGAAGCTCTTGCACTAGTTGAGCCATTTTCACCAGCAATTTAGGGTACAACCAAGTGTAGGCAGGATGTACGGTTAACTCTGCCTGGTGGGCCTGTTGACCGTCGGTGGACAAAGTGAGTTTGAAGTAGGCGATCGCCGCCTTACGCTGAGGTTCAAACACGTAGCCACTAACTTCCTCTTGGTGAGTGTACCAATTTTGCCAGCGGTTTAATAAGGAACTCAAAAAGCGCCGCTTGAAATCCGCCACATGGCGATCAAACACTTGCCGCATCAAAGGAGGCATGGAAACACAATCAAGCTGACAGAGCAGGGCTGCATCGGCGTTGCTGACGGGTAACAAATTGGGTAAATCGGGATCGTTCTGCGCCAGACTGGTCAACAGTTCCGCCGACAAAGACCAATGGGTAATTTGGGCTAGGGGTTGAAAACCATTCTGCCGGTAAAGGGCCAGGATATTTTTATCATTGACGTCCACATCCAACACCCAGGTCCGGGCTTCCCAAACATTTTGAAAACAGTAGCGCAATAGTTGGGAACCCATACCTTTGGGATCTGTGACCAACTCCGGCTGAATGGCCTGGGCCTGCACCGATAGTTGCTCAATTTTCCAGGTGGATCGACTGGTATTGAATGGGGCCACCTGCACAAAGCCACCGATGGTACCCTGGGGTTTCTGTTCCGCCACAAAGCAATGGAAAAGATGTTGCAAAGGATTGGGAAAACAGCCCAAGGCCCGGAGCAGGCCGTACCAAAAAAGATTCTGGGGCAACCCCCCTGCCAAAGAACGGCCTGAAGTTACGCCCTGTTGGTCGGTCAGTTTATCTAAATCCTCCAGGTCCCGGAACTGAACTCCCCGAACCAACAACAATTCAGTTTCATTAAGGGTAACCATAGGGCAGCAAAGAATGGCATCCTCCCCATCTTAACTGCTTTTCCTGACCTTAGGACTCGGCGATCGCCGGTTTATTGGACGGTCCACCAGCCAAAAGTGGGGCCAATAAATCTGACTGTAACCCACAGGCCTGCCATAACACCGATGCCAATCCAAGCTCCTTTGGTGGTCCATTTATAGAAATCTTCGGCTTGTTTTTTGGTTAAAGGCAGCCACTCCACAACCCGTTGATCCTGGCCATAGCGATCGCCAAGGGATTGTTTACGACGCTTTGATTCGCCCATGGTTGTTTTTATCCTAATTCAAGAAATTGTGGTGATTCTAACAAGAGAATTTTATCGATAAAACTGCCAATTTTCAATCACTCCATGGTCAAGTTTGATAATTTTTGACCGATGTTTTTAAAGGTAGAATGGCTGAAAAACAGCTACCAACCCCAGGAGTTGAAGTTAATTGAATATCGCCGCCATGGAGTTGGGCCAAGCGACGGGAGAGGGCTAACCCTAGCCCCGTACCTTTTTCCGCAAAGCTAGGGGGATGGGAAATTTGCTTAAAAGGTTGAAACAAATCTCTCTGGTCTTCTGGATCGATGCCAATGCCAGTGTCAATCACAGAAAAAATTAATGCTTTATCGGTGGCTTTTACTGCCAGAGTCACACTCCCCTTAGGAGTAAATTTGACTCCATTAGAAAGGAGGTTAATTAAGATTTGTTTCCACCGCCTTTGGTCAACATAGCAAAAGTCAACTCCATCATCAATGGTTAAATTTAGGGCTAATTGTTTTTCCTTCGCTTTAGTTTGCACCATGGAAATTACCGCAAGACAGAGGTCTTCCACTGCTACCTGTTCATAAAATAATTCTTCGCAACGGGCATCAATTTTTGACAGATCAAGAAAATCATTCACCAGGGAGAGTAAATGTTCAGCCGAATTTAAGGTACCTTGCACGTATTGGTGCTGCTTAGGATTTAATTTGCCATAAAGTTCATCCCTGAGCATTCTGGCAAAACCAATAATCGCTGTGAGGGGAGTCCTAAATTCGTGGTGAATATGGCTCAGGTTAATTGTCATGGAGGTATGGCGATCACCTCCATTAAAACTTTTCTGGGGGGAGATGGTTTCAGACTCACCATGGTATTGGTAGGTAAATACGTTCCCCACTTCCTGCAGAAACAAATATTGCTCAAGACGCCATTGGCTGTGGGGCCAAACTAAACAAATACCACCCACATATTGATTCTGCTGAAAAACAGGTAAGAAAAAATAGGGTAAATCGTCATTGGTATTTGCCTGCACTGCACCGGAATCAAAACTAGCCGACGTAATCTCTTGCCAGTGTTGTTTTAAATCAGTTAACAAGCTCTTGCCCCGTTGCAAATCTCCTTGGCGATCGCCAATAAATTTGAGACATTTTTCAGCCATAGGCCATGGAGAGTGCCCAGTCTGGAAGGCCATGGAGAGGGTAGGGATAATTTCGATAATTTCCGGTGTTTCTGGGCTAGCACCCAAGCGCCAATAATAAATTTCCTGCACCGGAATCATGCTCGCAATCAACCTAGCTATGGATTGCTCAAACCCATCCCCGGCCGTTTGCAAACTTTTCCTATTGGGGAAATTGGAACCCATAGTGACACTCAAAGCCAAAGAAATATTGACGCCATCGGCAATGGCTGGGCTAATAAATAGAATTGTATCTATAATAGCTAATTAACCCAAGCTCATCGTTTAATTTATCGAGAATTGTCCGCCTAGGGTGAGGCTAACCAGCTTTCTAATCACTCGCAATGGAAAAAAAATAGTTGTAGCCCGCTGGATAGATGGTTTGGGAAAGTCACCTAGAAACCTTCAAAATTTATTCGTTGATTACGAACAAAGAAGATAAAATTTCTCAAACTCTATAGGGGCGCATTTTGCCCCAGGTCATAATAGTAAATCTGCTGATTCTTATCCGTTAGAGCATTTAAATATTTACGATAAACTTTCTCCCCAGGGATTGGTTCTGTGAACTCTGGTGGTTGTTTATAATCCGTTTCAGGATAGGATTGTTGAATATTAAAAATCAAACTATAGTACCTCAACCATTGGCGCAATACTTTGATTAACTCTTCAAACTTTAGAACTGTGTTGCGATGTTGATGGTTCAGAGCAATAAATTGCACTATTAAAGCGAAGGAACGACTATTATTTTTTTCTGGTGGTATCTGAACAATTTGGCTAATTTTATCAAAAAGATTAATGTTTTTATTGACCAAATGAGTCAGGATAGCCAGATCATTAACGTTGCGAATTTCAATATTGCGAATCAAGTCAGAAATACTAGCTAAAACAGAATAATCTGACTGCTCAAAGGAGTGAAATCTCCTCAATAAATTTAGCCCCAGGGGATTGTCCGAGATTTGCTTGAGATTGTCAGCATAATGGTCGAGAGCTTCTTTACCCTCCGCTGTTTTTGTTTGGGCAATGGCTTCAACGACGGTGCGTTCTAGTCTTTGTTTAAAGGTTTCAGCGTCCTCTGATTCCTTGAGAATTTCAGGTACTTGGTCATAAAATTCCTGTTGTTTATAGCCCCGATATCTCAGTTCGGTTTGGTTAATAAACAGAAGCAAATCTTTGACGTCAATGGCTAGCTCCAAGTATCGGTAACTTTGTTTAAGTCCCGCATATTCCCCCAGATCATTGTCCAACATATATTGGATTTTGATATAGGTGATGAATTCTTGATCTAAAAATTGGGGACTGTCGATCGCCTCGGCGGTTTTAGCAAAAATATAGAGGTCATTGGCGTGTTTTTTCCGCTCAATTAAAGCTTCTTCCGGTACCTCTTGTTTGCTGTGGATAATACCTTCAATTAGACCCCCTTTCCCCAACACGGGACGATTCCACCAGGGCTGTTCTCGACCTGATTCTGGGGATGGATTATCGTCCTTGTTTGATCTAGCCATGGGCGAAGCTTGGGAGAAATTTCCAGTGTTACTGAAAGGAGTTAAATCTAGCTCAATCAATATTTTAGTCAACTTGATTAAGCAGGTAATCGAGAAAGCAACGGCGCTACATTGAAGATAGGACGACTAATCTTCAATCAGGGTAACTTCATCCGGACGGAAATGGGCCTTAAAACGCTGTTCAAACTTGACTAAAACCGGCAAATTAGCGCTGATGGGCCTGCCCTGCCATTCGGTCAATACGGCGGCCACTTCCCCTTCCATACCTTGTAAATCAAAGGCTGTTTTTTTATGTTCTGGATGGTGGTAAACCACAACGGAGGAGGTGACTCGAACACGATCGCCGACATTCATAGGGCTTTTCTCTAGGGTTGGCTTAGTTTATTGACAAGGTCTAGGGGCCAGGAAACCAAAAAATGGCGCCGTGGACATAGAGTTTCCATTTTTGCATAGGTTAGCCACCGCTAAGCAAGCATTACCTTGGTAGGGGACTTTCTAGGACAATGATTAATAAGGACAGTTCACTCCTGGGCTGTGACCAAATCAGGATCTACCTGGGATGCTTTGGGGATGGATGGAAGGGCAAACTGAATTTTGGTTTGGATTTGTTGGCTTAACCAGGTTTGAAACAGATCATTGCGCAGTCGTTGCCGTATATTGTCATCCAGTTGACTAGAAATATATTTTTCCAGTCGGAGCAAAATCCACCACTCCCCAACGGCGATCGGCAGGCAGAGTTTCCCGGCGGGGGTGCTTTTTAGCAGTTGGACTATTTGGGGATGGGGTACATTTAGTTCAACAGGGCCAATCAAACCACCATTTTGGGCTTCTGGCCCCTCGGAATATTGCCGAGCTAGGGCACTAAAATCTCCCTCTCCTTCCTGAATCCTAAAATATAGTTCTTGAACAATGCCGGAATCTCGACTGCGGATCAGGGAGTAGATAACCTGGTCTAATTTATCTTTGCTATTGAGGAAATGGCCCTCCAGTTGGTCATCCCAGGTTTGGTGTTTAAATTTTTCCAGGCGAGCGGTGCGGAGAATGGACGTTTCCAACTGTTCCAGGGTCATGCCAGATTGCTTTAACCAAGCCTGTCTTTGTTCTTCGTTAGTAATCTGAGTCTGTTGATAAAAAAGCGCCAAATTCTGCTGTTGCTCTTCCGGGGTCAGTTGGATATGGGCGATGGCCTGGTCGAGGAGAATTTCCCTGGCTAAATGGGGCAATAGTTGATATTCCACCATCAGGGGATACAACTCGTCTTCTCTCACTTGGCGATCGCCGACCGTCAACACCACCGACATAATTAGCCAACTCCTAACGCACAATATAGCTTGATTGCTCCATAACCCTAGCCCAAGCTGACCTAAACATCAATCAGAGGAAGGGAGAAATATCCGTAAAAGTTCCTCGGGTAAATGGTCTTCTTCCACAACAGAGGTATCGAGGTAAAACACCAAGGGGTCTTCGGACTCGGTGAAATCTTCCCAATCCAGGGTTTGGAGGAGCAACAATGTCTCATTGGCATCGGAAACATCACCCCGGCGAGACTGCAAGCGTTTTGTTAAAACTTCTATGGGGGCATCGCAATGGATGATGGTTACAGAAAGCTGCTCCCGTAATGCTAATTCAACCATAGGCGATCGCCATTGCTCCCGGTCAAATTTGGCATCGAGAATGACATTAAAACCGGATTTGACCGCCAGAGAGGCTAAATCCTGTAATGAATGGTAGACTTTTTCCGTCATAGCTTGACTATATAAATTAGCTTTCCCCCGTTTATTTAAAGGTACTCCGCCTAAATGTTTGCGCACTGCATCGGAACGAATATGAATAGCTGGTAAAAGTTGAGCAATTTGTTTGGCAACGGTACTTTTTCCCGACCCTGATAGCCCGGCCATTAAAACTATTTCTTTCTTTTGTTGTTGCCCCTGTTGGCTATATTGCCAAGCTAACCGGTAATAATCTTTAGCTGTTACTAAAGCCTGATCCTTTTCTATTTTAGTTAAATTGACATCATCTAGTAGAAAAGAAGTTACTTTAGCCCGCACATAGGCCTGGCGACAAAGATAAAAGGGTAACACTTGTAAACCATGCCAATCCCCTGTTTGTTCCAAATAAGTATTTAAAAATAAATAAGCCCAATCAGTTCTGTCTTTGGCCTGGAGGTCCATCATCGTAAAGGCAATGTCATACATTACGTCCACAAAACGAAAGGGCTTGTTAAACTCAATGCGGTCAAATAATTGAATTTTTTTGCGCCAGTAACACAAATTCCTCAGGTGTAAATCTCCGTGGCATTCACGGATTTTGTCCATGGCCTGTCTTTCTCGAAAAATATAACCTTGGGTTTGGTAAAATTTTTCACTAAATTGGCGAATTGCTTGATATTGCTCGGGGCTTTGGGCAATGCCTAGATATTTTTCTGTGGCCAAAAAGTTATCCGACACCGATTGCCAAATTACATCTGGATCGCCAAAGCTCTTAATTTCTTCGTTCGTTGTTGTTCCTCGGTGAAACTCCGCCACCTTCTTTGCTAAGTCAACGATGTCTTGGCTGGATAACTTGCCCTGCTCAAACATGGATAAAAGCAAGCAATCCTGGGGAAATTGAGCCATTTTTAAAAGATAATCCTTGGGCTGGGAATTATCGGTAGAATCTTCTTCTTTCTGCCATTGCCATTGGTTATCTTTTAACTGAACTGTTAACACTTCCAGGTAAATGTCCGGTGCGACGAGGGAATTTAAACGTAATTCTTCTTGTAAAAAATGCTGACGCTTTTCCGCCGTGGAGTAGTCCAAAAAACCTAAATTAACTGGCTTTTTTAGCTTGTAGGCATACTTTCCCGTTAAAAACACCACGGAACAATGGGTTTGCAAACATTGAATCGGTTCTTGGACAGGATGGGGATAAAAATCAGCCTTTTGTAGAGTCTGCAACAAACTCAGGAAGGGATCTTGAACAGACGTGTCAAGCTGATCAGTAAGGTTATTCATGAAGCTTATTCATGGGTGGTGACGAGGCAATTCCTTTCTCCCATCGTAACCCCACCACCGGAGGCGATCGGGTAATGGTAAATGTCTTGAGGTATTAATGGAGGCAAAGCTTTGGGTTAGGATGGATAACCGCCCGGAAAATTGTTAACCATTGCAACGAGGAAAACCTGTGACTGTCCGTGTCCGCATTGCCCCTAGCCCCACTGGTAATCTCCATATTGGGACTGCCCGCACCGCCGTTTTTAATTGGTTGTTTGCTCGTCACACCGGAGGCACTTTCATTCTGCGGGTGGAGGATACGGATTTGGAACGCTCCAAGGCGGAATATACGGAAAATATTCAGTCCGGTTTGCAATGGTTGGGCTTGAATTGGGACGAAGGGCCTTTTTTCCAAACCCAACGGCTGGATCATTACCGCAAAGCAATTCAACAGTTGCTGGACCAGGGGTTGGCTTACCGTTGCTACTGCACTAGTGAAGAATTGGAACAAATGCGGGAAGCCCAAAAGGCTAAGAACCAAGCTCCCCGTTACGATAATCGCCACCGCAATTTGACTCCAGACCAGGAGCAGGCTTTGCGGGCTGAAGGTCGTCAACCAGTAATCCGTTTTCGCATTGACGACGATCGCCAGATTGTTTGGCAGGATCAAATCCGGGGCCAGGTGGTGTGGCAGGGCAGTGATTTGGGTGGTGATATGGTCATTGCCCGGGCATCGGAAAATCCTGAAGAAGCCTTTGGCCAGCCATTGTATAACCTGGCAGTGGTGGTGGACGACATTGACATGGCCATTACCCATGTGATCCGGGGGGAAGACCACATTGCCAATACCGCTAAGCAAATTTTGCTCTACGAAGCTTTGGGAGGTGCGGTGCCCACCTTTGCCCATACGCCGTTAATTTTGAACCAGGAGGGCAAAAAATTATCTAAGCGAGACGGGGTAACTTCCATCGATGATTTCCGGGCCATGGGTTTTCTGCCCCAGGCGATCGCCAACTATATGTGCTTGCTGGGCTGGACTCCCCCGGATTCGACCCAGGAAATTTTTACTTTGGCGGAGGCGGCAGAGCAATTTAGTTTGGAGCGGGTTAACAAAGCTGGGGCTAAGTTCGATTGGCAAAAATTGGATTGGATCAATAGTCAATATCTCCACGCTTTACCAGCGGCGGAATTAGTGCCCCTATTGATTCCCCACTTGGAAGCCGGGGGCCATCAAGTTGATCCGGATAGGGATCAAGCCTGGTTGGTAGGTTTGGCCACTCTAATCGGCCCCAGTTTGACTAGGCTCACCGATGCGGCCACAGAAAGTCAATTACTCTTTGGCGATCGCCTGGAACTCAAGGAAGATGGACAAAAGCAATTGGCTGTGGAGGGAGCTAAAGCGGTGTTAGAAGCGGCGTTAACCTTTAGTCAAAACACACCCGAGTTAACTTTGGATGAAGCCAAAGGGGAAATTAATCGTTTGACCAAGGAATTGGGTCTGAAAAAAGGCGTGGTGATGAAATCCCTCCGGGCTGGGCTGATGGGCACTGTGCAGGGGCCAGATCTACTGCAATCCTGGTTGTTACTACAGCAGAAAGGCTGGGCTACAACCCGTCTCACCCAGGCGATCGCCGCTGAATAATATTGGGTTATCGAATGTCGTAAAAACCCCGTGCTTTTCCATAGGAGAAGGGGGGAACTGAGAAAAACTTGGGTCAAAAACCTTAACCGTCTCTCCGGTCTTTCAGCCATTGTCCTGGTCTTGATCCGTGGCATTGGGGGAATTATTATTCTGCTCCTCCCGATTTTGTTTAGCGATGCGCCATTGTCCCGTATCAGGGTCTCGGTAGGCCTTGTAGGGGGAGGGTCGCAACGGTTGGGAAGAAATTTTCACAGATATCACCCAAAGCCCAGGCGATCGCCAGGCTAAATCTCACCAGTCTAAGTTTAATGTTTTGATTTAGTTTGACAATGACGACAATCACCCCTCACGGGTGATCCAAATCACAAATCGCCGTTTGCCAGGGTTGGGGTAAGGGCGCTTTTTTCCTTTCCGGTAGGGCAATGCAGACATGGTGGGTTTGGGCCCGGGCCAGCAGTTGGGCAGACTCGGCTTGGCTAATCTCATAATCACAGCAAAAACGATGGGCACTAGCCTGGGTAATGGTCAAGTTCACCAACAGGCGATCGCCGCAGTGGGCAGGGGCGAAAAAATCAATGCTGGCATGGACTAAGGGCAAGGCAAAATCCCCGACACTAATGATATTTTGTAGGGATAAATGTTCTGATGACAGCCAACTTTCATAGGCTTCATGGCACATTTGCAAAAATTGGTTGAAATAAACCACCCCAGCTCCGTCCGTGTCCGCCAGGTAAACTTGCCTTTCATAGGTAAATGTCCCCATAGTCCCCCCCAGTTAACCGACCACTATCCCTTGAACTACTCCACCTGTTCTGGAACTGGCCACAAAAATCCACAGTCAATCAGCCTGGAAATCAGCAACAATGGTCAAAAATATTAAGAATTGTGCGCCCATCAATCCCTGAACTAGTGGATACAATAACCTTAGATTACCTTCCTTGCTGGCTTTTCTCGGCCATCTTGTTCACCTGAGTCAATTAACTATTTCCGTTGCGTCGTTTTTCGGCTTTTACACTCCCATGGTTAGAAAACGCTCCCAATTCCCTGTGATCGGCTCAATGGTGGCCCTTGCCCTGCTCAACACCGCCTGTGGAGGGGACAAGCCAGGGGCCAATGCCCCCAGAGCAATTCCGGTGCAGTTACAGACCCTGGAACCCAGCTCTGTGGTGGATAGCAACGAGTTTGTCGGCAACCTAGTGGCTACCAACTTTGTCGAGCTGGCCCCGAAAATTGATGGACGTATTTTGCGAATTTACGCCCAATGGGGTCAGCAGGTGAATGAAGGCGACCCAATTTTACTGTTGGAACCGACCCAGCAACAGGAAAATGTCAATGCCGCTGTGGGTAATCTCAACATTCAGCGGTCTAATTTTCAGGTCAGCGAAGCCAATCTCCGCACCTCCGAATCGGAAAGGGATGCGGCCCAGTCTTTTGTTACTACCCAAGAAGCCAACCTCGCCCGGGCGATCGCCGATCTGGCCAATTCCCAGGAAGTGCTGAAAACTAGGGAAGCGGATCTAAAACGGGCCCAGGCCAATCTTAACTTGGCCCAAATTAACTTCAAACGAGCCCAATTTTTAGTGGAAACGGGGGTGCAACCCCAACAGGATTTGGACAATCGCACCACTGAATTGGAAGATGCCAGGGCCAACACCGAAGCGGCCCAAAAAACAGTCCAGGCGGCCAAAGCTACCGTTCAAGCTAACCAGTCCAGTGTGTCTGCTTCCCGGTCTGCCGTACAGCAGGCTAAGGATAATTACCAAGCCGCCGTGCAGAGGGTCAGTGCTTCCCGGGCCACCATCAATGCCCAAAAAGGGGCGATCGAGCAAGCTCAAGGCCAATTGGGAGCCACATCCCAGGAATTAATTTATAACCGGGTTTTAGCCCCCGTCAGTGGGGTAGTGGGTAACTTACCGTTGCAAATTGGTGATTTTGTCCGCACGGGGCAAAGCTTTACCACCATTACCAACAACAACGAATTTGAACTGGACATTAACGTGCCAGTGGAACGCTATAACGATCTGCGCCTTGGTTTGCCCGTGGAAGTTGTTCGCAGTGATGGCCAAGCTGGGGAAGTGGGACGCATCAGCTTTATTTCCCCCACCGCCAACCGCAACGATCAGTCCATTTTGGCCAAGGTTATTTTCAAAAATGATGGCAGCCTGCGGAATAACCAGTACGTCCGAGTGAGAATTATTTGGGATCGCCAACCGGGCTTTTTGATTCCCACCACAGCGGTTACTTCCATCGGTGCCCAGCAGTTCATTTTTGTGGCCCAACCTAAAAACACCCAGGGCGAAGGCAAAGATGGCACGAGCAGTACTGAATTGGTGGCTCGACAAACCCCAGTGGTGCTGGGGGGTATCCAGGGGCAATCCTACCAGGTTCTTTCTGGAGTCAAAGCCGGCGAGCGGGTGGCGGTGTCCCGGATTTTGGAATTGCGGGACGGCATAGCCATTGAGCCTGCCAGTGCGGCCACTCCTTCTAGTAACAGTTCCCCTGAAAAGCTCGAGTCTTCCCTGTAACCCATTCAGTAGTAAATGCCCAAGAAAATTAGAGAACTAAAAAGTCTACTTAGCAAAGCAGGATTTACCGTTGAGTCAGGGAAGGGAAGTCATAGTAAATGGAAGCATCCCAAACTGGAGCAAGCTATCATTATTTGTGGAAATGATGGCAGTGATGCCAAACCATACCTTGAAAAACAGGTAAAGAATAGCCTTGCTATGTTGCAAAAACTTGATCAAGAGGACAGTTAACGGTGAAATATACAATCGTTATTCAATGGTCAAATGAAGACAATTGCTTTGTTGTCTTTTTACCTGAGTTTGAAACAGTGATGCAACCTGTTACCCATGGTGAAACCTATGAAGAGGCTTTTGATAATGCCCAGCAGGTATTAGGTTTATTAACAAAAGATGATCAACCTTTGCCCAATCCTAAACCACTTTTATTTATGGCCTAGTGCTTGATGTTCATTATTGGGGAGAAGATATTAACTTAGACTTATTAAAGTTAGTTTATTCGTTATTAGTAAAAAGGTTGCTTTTTTCCAGTTTTTAAGTCTTTTCTTTGAATATAAACTCAGGCAAAATCAGAATCGAATCTAAAAAAGTATTAAATTATGAATATAAATAAAGGCAAAGTAACCTATTTTAATGGTTTTTATTTTAGAGGCAGAACAGAAGCAGCCTGGGCATCAATATTTAGAATGATCGGAGCTTTTTTTGAATACGAGCCAAAAACATTTAAGCTGCCAAATCGGGAATTATATGTCCCAGATTTTTATTTTCCGAAGCTTGACTTCTGGGTTGAAGTTAAATGTGAGCCGCCTAATGATCGCTCTATTAATCAAATATTTGAACTCTCAAGGATAACAAAATTGCCTTGCTTCATTCTCTACGGCATTCCCTGCTTTCAAATGTTTTCTGATGCTAAAGTCTTAACTAATTTTGGAATAACTTACTTTACCCCTCCCGATGAAAAAATATGCATTTATTCTGGTAAACTTTCCCATGGACTCAAGTCTATGTTTGAAGCAATATCATTAATAAATGACATGAATATATTGAATTTTGAAAATCTCGTGATTCAAGCCACCAATCTTATAAAAGAAGAAAATAGTGGGCCAAGAAAAATTGATGAAATGACCATCCAATATTTAGTAAATTCACAAAAATGGTTTCGTATAAATGATGAAAATGAGCGACTAGATGCGCTTCAAAAATGCTTGTTAGAATCTGATTAAAATTATGACTTATTATAATAAGTAAAATACTCAATTATTCATTTTGTAGAGTAACTTTCACAGTCCTTGACTGTTTGAATGACATCCGTAGATTCCATTACTCAACACACTAATGTTCAATCCGGCTTTTGAGAATTATGACCCAAGCCCAAGCCAAGCGTTTTCAGTTTGATCGCCAACTGTGGCACCGCTTTGTTGAAACTGCCCAGCCCTATTTTTATCCGGTGGGGCAAAAGCAAACTCGGGTTTTTCTCGGTCTCATCCTGGCCCTCATGGTGGTGGTGGTGGCCTTGACCCTATTTTTATCCATGGGGTTGACCCTCTGGGCCACAGCAATTTTCCCTGACTTTTTTGCTAAATCTGGTGAGGGTTTGGTAGATGGGGTACAAGGTCTGATCAATTCCCCGGCTCCTTGGATCGGTTTAGTGGCCTTGGCCATGGCCGGGGCTGTTTTCATCAGCCAGCGCCAAAAATTACAACAACGGTGGCTCCAGTGGTTGCTGTTGGGCGTATTATTATCTCTACTATTTGTTGTCAACGGCTTAAACGTTATTTTAAGCTTTGTTTTTCGCTTCATTGATACAGCTTTAAACGGCAAAGATGCAGAAGTATTTTGGCAATTTCTCTGGATTTATGGCATTGTCATTGTGGTGGCTATTCCCATCATTGTGGCCTACCGCTATTTACGACAAAAGTTAGGGGTGCTCTGGCGGCAATGGCTGACGGAACACTTTCTTGGCCGCTACTTTAAAGGGCGTTCCTACTATCATCTCGACTCCAATTCTGCCTATACCTTAATTGATAATCCCGACCAAAGGATAACCCAGGATATCCAATCCTTTACCGGGGTTACTCTGGATTTTTTATTGGATATCCTTGACTCCATCCTCACCTTAATTTCCTTTACCGCCATCCTCTACACCATTTCCCAAACCCTTATGTGGGGGTTGATTGGTTATGCGGTCTTCGGGACAGTGGTGGCGATCGCCATTGGCACTAGGCTAATCCGCATTAACTATGAACAACTGCGGTTGGAAGCTAATTTCCGTTACGGCTTGGTGCGGGTAAGAGATAACGCCGAATCCATCGCTTTTTACCGGGGAGAAGGGCTAGAGCGGAAACAGGTTACGGATCGTTTGCTAGGGGCGATTAGAAACTTTAATTTACTAATTATTTGGCAAGCTTTAATCAGCCTATTTCAGCTAGGCTATAACTATTTCACCAGGCTAATTCCCTATATTATTATCGCCCCCCTTTACCTCGCAGGAGACCTGGACTTCGGGGCGATCGCCCAAGCTAGTTTGGCCTTTGGCATGGTCCTTTCTGCCCTATCTCTAGTAACCAACCAGATTCAAAATATTACTGAATTTGCCGCCAGCATTAACCGTTTAGGAGAATTTTACGAATCTTTAAATGGCCCCAGCAATGAATTGGAACGGCCGGAAAGTACTGGTTTTGACCACAACGTTATCACAACCCGTATTGGTGCCACCGTTGCCCTGGAAAATGTCACCCTTTCTCCCCCCAATTCCTCACGGATTTTGGTACGGGATTTATCCCTGGCCGTGGCTCCCGGTAACCATCTGTTGATCATGGGCCCAAGCGGGAGTGGCAAAAGCTCTCTCCTCCGGGCGATCGCCGGTTTATGGGACAGCGGTCAAGGCACCATTGAACGACCTGAACTGGCGGACTTATTATTTTTACCCCAACGGCCCTACATGATTTTGGGCACCCTGCGTGAACAGTTGATTTACCCCAGTGCCCAATCCATAGCGGACGACGATTTTCTCTTGGAAACTTTAAACAAGGTTAATCTACCGGACTTAGCCGAGCGTTTTGGTGGTTTGGATAGCCTGGAAAATTGGTCCAGCGTCCTTTCCCTGGGGGAACAACAACGTATTGCCCTAGCCCGAGTTTTCATCAACCAACCCCGCTATGCCATCCTCGACGAAGCCACCAGCGCTCTGGATGTGAATAACGAGGCGGAACTCTACCATGCTCTGACGGATTTGGGTACAACCTTCATCAGCGTGGGACATCGACCTACCCTGCGAAATTTTCACCGGCAATGTTTGGAAGTTCAGGCAGAGGGACGGTGGCAAATAAGCCCCATTAACAATTAATCGATATTCACGCCATTCCATCTGATCCATTTGAACTACCCGGGTTGAGTCAAAGATAAATAAATCCCAAGACCCATCCCAGCCCCCAACCAAAGATTAGCCCATAGTACTTCCCCCCACATATTTCTATGGTTAACTCTAGGTTTAGGGGCGAAAGAAAACCTGCTCCTTTGCTAGAATTGTCCAATCCAAAATCAGGTAGCCATTATGATTTTTCCCGGTGCAACGGTGCGAGTCACCAATGTTGATGATACTTACTATCGCTTTGAAGGCTTAGTTCAACGGGTTAGTGACGGTAAGGCTGCAGTCCTATTTGAAAATGGCAACTGGGACAAATTAGTCACTTTTCGGCTCTCGGAACTGGAAGCAGTCAAACCCATCTAGGCACTTTGCTCCATGGCTTGACCCCTCCATAACTGAGTTGCGGCCATGGGGGTGGGGACTATCCAGATATTTGGCTAGAATGGAGAGCAATTTTAAGTGCAGTTCCCTTGGCGTTAACCCATGAAAATTCGTCCCTTTCTTGTGGCCCTGGGCCTAACTACCTTTGCTGGCGCTGCCCACGGGGCCAACTTTGAGGATTTGACCCAACTGCTATCCACTAAAAAATGTCCCCTCTGTGATTTGCGGGGGGCAGGCTTGGTGATGGTTAACCTCACCCGGGCGGATTTGACGGGGGCGGACTTATCGGGGGCCAATCTGTCGGGGGCAGATTTGACGGGAGCGAATCTTTCCGGTGCTAATTTAACTTCCGCTTCCTTGAATGGGGCTAATCTGTCGGGGGCAAATTTAAACGGGGCGATCACCGATGGTACCGATTTTCGGGAAGCCTATTTTGACCGGGCGACGTTTATCAATACCAATTTGGAAACCGCCTATATGCAGGGGGCCAAAGCCGTTCCGAATACAGCCGGCACTCCCCAACTATTCTATGGCTGGGGCCTGTTAGAAACCAGTAAGGGAAATTATCAATCTGCCCTCAACCACTATGACCAAGCCTTGGCCCTGGACCCGGAATTTGCGCCGGGATATTTAGGGCGGGGTTTGACCTTGCTGAAAATTGGCAATGAAGCTTCCGCTAAACAAAATGTGGAATATGCCCAGTTATTGTTTGAGGAAAACCAGGATGAGGTGGGGGTTAAAACTTCAGAGCAGTTTTTAGAAGATTTGGCCAATATGCAGGAGGCCCGACGTCAGGGGGCAGGAAATCCCCAGTTGGATGCCATTGTGCGGGGGGTGGCTTCCATGGCGTTTAAATATTTACTACCCCTAGTGGGACTCTAGGAATATCAAACTGTGGTTAGCGGCGATCGCCTACGAAGCCAGGGAAAAACCATAGAAATAGTGACCCATGCACAGGGCATAATCAGCGCTTAATTCTTGCCGGCCTAGTTCCTCATTTGAAGATTGACCGCCAATTTGCCTAAAATCAAAGCAGACCTTTTTGCCAAAATCTCAGCCTAGTTGGGGCACAGAAAAAATATGAATTATGCGGCGATCGTCGGCCAGGGCTTAGGAATTCTGCTGGCAGTGATGACGGTGTTATTTATTTTTCGGATTATTCTCACTTGGTATCCCCAGGTAGAGCTGACTAAATGGCCATGGAAGCTCATTGCCCTACCCACCGAGCCATTATTAATTCCCCTGCGTAAGCTAGTGCCCCCCATCGGCGGCGTTGACCTAGCTCCTATCCTCTGGGTCTTCATCTGTACCTTTTTACGGGAAATTCTTATCGGTCAGCAGGGGCTGATCACCATGGCCAGTCGCTTGCAGTAAACCCGAGTTAAGCCTTATTTGCCTGAACTAATTGTTAGATAAGTTAAGTAAGACCAAGCTTAGCTAACACTGGGGTAGTAGAAACCACATGGCGGTCAAGTCCCAGCTCCTTGGGATCAATGCCTAGGGCCAAACCTACCAATTGGGGCAGATGTAACACCGGTAAATTTAATGGTTGCCCCAATACCTGACCAATTTCCGGTTGACGGGAATCCAGTTGCAGATGGCATAGGGGACAGGGGGTAACTAAACAATCGGCCCCGGCGGCGATCGCCGTTTGTAAATGCCGGCCGGCCAGTTGAAAAGATTGGGGCGTAGCATAGCTGGAGATGGGCCAACCACAGCATTGGGTACGACCTTCGTAGTAAATGGGGTTAGCCCCTAGGGTAGTAAAGACTTTTTCCAGAGATTGGGGATCAAAAGGGTTAGCTTCCGGCAAATTTTCCTGGGCCCGGAGCAGGTAACAACCATAAAAAGAAGCACAGTTGAGGCCAGTTAGACTTTGCCTGACCCGCTGGGCCAAAGCTTCTAGCCCAAAATCCTGTACCAAAGCCCAGAGTAAATGGGTCACCCGGCTGGAGCCTCGATAGGGAGCACAGCTTTCTTTTTTTAGGTAACCGTTGATTTGTTCCACATAGGCTGGGTCATCTTTTTGGGCTTTTTTTAGCCGTTCGTCCACATGGGCAATTACGCCCTGACAGGTACTGCAATGGGTTAATAAGGGCAAATTTAACTGTTCTGCCAAGGCGATATTGCGGGCATTAACGCTATCTTCTAACAGTTGGGAATCTTCTTTGAAGGTGCCAGAGCCACAACAGGAAGCTTTTTTTAGCTCCAATAATTTAATGCCCAAAGCTTTGCTCAGAGCGGTGGTGGCCAGGTGCAATTCCCCACAGGCCCCCTGGGCAACGCAACCGGGAAAGTAGGCATATTCAAGGGCAGTAATCATGGCGGCGACGGGAAGTGTTCTCTCTAGGCAGTATATCGTGGGCTTTTGGTCGGGGAACAAAAAACGCCATTCCCCACTAAGTTTAGTCAACGTCTTTAATGCTCTCCGTCAATGGAAAAGCCTGCCATCGGCCATAGATTTTTTGAAAGGTTTACAATGGAGAGACCGGGATTATAGAACCATATTGTCCAGGCAAACCCCGACTATAGTCGGAACAGTTTGTAGGGGCAGCGCCGACAAAAAAATAGACAATTAAAGAATGTTACCCTTGACTTAACATCGAGTCCCAGTCACCCCCGGACCTCCATGACTAAACCAAGCAACGATGAGCCGCCACTGACTAATGTACGAGATTTGGAAGCTATGTTGCCGCTGGAGGAAGAGGATTTAACGGCAGACTCCCAGGATTTGGAATACACCGCTGTAGCCCATCGTCAGCAATTTAGTACTGATTTAGTGCGCCTTTACCTCCAGGATATTGGTCGCATTCCCCTGTTGAAGCGAGATGAAGAGGTGCACATAGCCCAGCAGGTGCAAAGCTATCTCCGCCTAGTGGAAATCCAAAATCGGGCCGCAGAATCCGATGCTGCCATTGACCAATACCAAACGGCGATCGCCGTCCACGATCAACTTTTAGTCCAGTTGGGTCATCGTCCTTCCTATGAACGTTGGGCCAAAATCCTCGGGCAAACCGTAGCGACCCTTAAGCAAACCCTCAAAAGCGGTAAAAAACGATGGGCGGAGTTGGCGGGGTTGACGGTGGAAGAATTAGAGAATATTGAAAAGCAGGGCATTACGGCCAAAGCCCACATGATCAAAGCCAATTTAAGGCTAGTGGTTTCCGTCGCCAAGAAATACCAAAATCGGGGCTTGGAACTTTTAGATCTGATCCAAGAGGGCACCCTGGGGTTGGAGCGGGCGGTGGAAAAATTTGATCCCACCAAGGGTTACCGCTTTAGCACCTATTCCTACTGGTGGATTCGTCAGGGCATCACCAGGGCGATCGCCACCCAGAGTCGTATGATTCGTTTGCCGGTGCACATCACCGAGAAGTTAAATAAAATCAAACGAGCCCAGCGGAAAATTTCCCAAGAAAAGGGCCACACTCCGAAAATTGACGAAGTGGCGGAAGAATTAGGCATGACCCCGGAGCAGGTGCGGGAAGTGCTGACCCAAGTGCCCCGTTCCGTCTCCCTAGAACTCAAGGTGGGGCAGGATAAGGATACGGAGCTAATGGATTTACTGGAAACCGACACCCAGTCGCCGGAGGATGAATTGATGCGGGAGGCTCTCCAGAATGACATGCAGGAAATTTTGCTAGATTTGACCCCCAGGGAACAGGAAGTAATCGCCCTGCGCTTTGGTTTTCAAGACGGCGTAGCCCACTCCCTATCTGAAATTGGGCGTATTTTGAATTTATCGAGGGAAAGGGTACGACAGATTGAAGCTAAGGCTCTGCAAAAGTTGCGCCATCCCCGCCGCCGGGACCGCATCCGGGACTATTACGAAAATTTGGGTTAGGCCACTGAATTCGCTAAAACTTTAACGGCGATCGCCTCTGGACTATTAATTACCAAAATACTTTGGGAGGGACAGGCCTGCCATTTTTGGTCGGCAAATAGGGGTTCCGAAGCCACAATCACTCCCCCCGGACACCGCTCACTATTAGCCAACCAATATAGACTAGGTTCCGGTTGACGACTGGCATAACGACAGGCCACAATGCGCTGACCATCGGCCAGCAGAATATTGGCGGAAAAAAACGTGTCATGTTGTCGAGCCAACTCCACCAACGTCAGTAAACTTGCCTCCAACGCTTTTCCTAAGCTCGTCTTTGCCCAATCACTATCACCAGGAGAAGTTTGCCTTAACCGCCGGAGATTATCCAAAATTAGGGCAAAAATATGTTCCGAGTCGGTGGTGCCATGGATAAACTGATAACTGGCATCGCTCAATAAATTGCGTAGAGGCCGGTAGAGAGTGGTGCGAAAATTATTAATAAAGCCATTGTGGACAAATAAAAGTCCTTCCTCAGTAAAGGGCTGACAATTAGTCAAATCCACTGCCAACGGCGGTGTGGCGCTACGGACATAACTGACAAAACAACTAGACTGGATATACCGACTCAAGTGGGGCAGATTAATATCACTCCAAATGGGCAGGACATTTTTGTAGAGATAGGGATTGGGCAAACTTTCCTGGTCAAACCAACCCAAGCCAAAACCGTCAGCATTCAAAAGCCCCGCTGTCATTTCCTGGGGTTGATAGCTCTGGACAATCAGGGAATGTTCCGGGCGATAAATTAGTTGCTCTGGTCGCAGTGGTTGACCCAGATACCCTAAAAGACGACACATAAAAAACTTTTGATAATCTTGGCGGCCCGCTGAAATCATCCCTACCGACGGGGAAACCAAAGGACAGTGGCTGCCCATCCCGAACTTTTACGGGGAGCATAGACCAGCTTGAAAAATCTTTCAGGGCAAAAAAAAGGCAAGAAAAAGCCCCTGGGCGTCTTTCCTTGTTTCGACTCCGGGGGCTTCAACTTACTCCTCACACACCTCTAGATAATAACTTCCTCACCCACCTACCCCATGGACACTATGACAGTTAAGAGATTGTCACAGCGCCTGGGTTGATTATCAAGAAAACTTGACTTTTGCCGCTTCACTCCGGAATTGATGGGAGCAAAAAACATAAAACTTCACAAAATAAATCAAGGATTCATGACATAGGATTCAGTGAAATGCCTGAAACTCTGTAGTAGTCGGTGATCTTGGGGTTTTGATCCCCTTGACGTTCCGCCGCTGCTCCATGTTACAAAAGGTGAAGTTCGTGATCCCCGTAGGACTCTCTCCGGCGATCGCCCTGGCTCAAGGTCAGGAACTTTAACAACATTCACCTTTGCTCCCCCTGTATCCACCATTGGAAGTAACTAAACCCATCCTCTTTCCACGGGCTGATTGTGGAAACCCGTAGTATGGACTGTCCCATAAACCCAGAGTAATTGTTATGGCTAAAGAAGACCGACCCTCCCTCAAAGACATGACGCTGCGACAATTACGCCGAGTTGCCAGTGAATGTAATATTTCCCGGTACAGTCGGATGCGTAAATCCCAGCTACTAGCAGAGGTGGAAAAAGCCCTCAACAAACCTGCCCCTGCCCCATTTTCTGTCAAACCCCTTAACCGTCCCCAGGAGGAACAAGCTGTGGAAGCTTCTAAATTTGAACTTGGTCAAGATGATAAAGTTGGCGCTCCCCTCACCGCCGTTGATGAAGTTTTGGGGGATTTGCCCGGTGGTTATGGTGAAAGCCGCATTACCCTCATGCCCAGGGATCCCCAGTGGGCCTACGCCTATTGGGATATTCCCAAAGAACATAAAGATGCTCTCCGCAGTCAAGGGGGACAGCAATTGGCCCTACGGCTCTACGATGTAACTGACCTCGATTGGCAAACCGCCAGCCCCCACAGTGTTCAGGAATATCTCTGTGATGAATTGGCCCGGGAATGGTATTTACCGATCCCCGTTAGTGACCGGGATTATGCCCTAGATATTGGCTACCGCACCTTTGATGGTCGCTGGCTCACCCTGGCCCGTTCCACCCCCATTCGCATTCCCCCCGTTTATCCCTCCGACTGGGTGGAGGAAGTATTTGTCACCGTCAATTGGGACGAAGACCTCCAAGGTAAAACCATTTACCAATTGGTTCCCCCCAGCAAACGGCCCGTGGGAGTTTCCACCGCTGTGTATGACCAAGTATTTGACATGGCCCAGGGAGCGGAGGCAATGCGGATGGCCGGTTCCCTCTACGGTTCTATGCAACATGTACCCGGTTCCATCACCCATGAGCAAACCTTGAGTTCCTATGTGTTTCCCTCCGGGGTGGGTCTGTGGGCTGCTCCCAATGTTTCTGGATTGAATATGTCCGGCATTGGCATGGGTTATGGCCTTTCCAGCAGGGAATTTATGGCTTCGGAAGCTCCAGTCCGTCCCCGGCAGTTCTGGTTGGTGGCCGATGCTGAACTGATTGTTTACGGTGCCACAGAACCCGATGCCACGGTGACCATTGGTGGCCGTCCGATTAAACTCAATGAAGATGGCACTTTCCGTTTCCAAATGTCCTTCCAAGATGGCTTGATTGACTATCCCATTGTGGCTGTAGCGGTGGATGGGGAACAAACCCGTAATGTGCATATGAAGTTTACCCGAGAGACTCCTTCCCGTAACACCAATACAAAGGAAGAAGCCGTACCGGAATGGTTTAGCTAGATTGGCTCGTTTCCAATTTATTTGCCATTGTTTAAACGAGATAAATCATAAATTTCCCGGCCAAAGGATGTGAGTTATTGCTGTTTCCTTGGTCGGGATTTTTTTACCAGGTAACTTTGCCCCGTAAACCTTCGATTTTGCTGGGACCAATGCCTTTGACCCGGCCCAAGTCTTCTAGGGAAGTGAAAGCCTTTTGCTCCCTGGTGGAGATGATTTTTTCGGCGGTGCTGGGGCCAATGCCGGGTAAACTTTCCAGTTCCTCTTGACTCCCTCGGTTCAAATTCACCAAACGATTGGGAGTTGCTTTTGCCAGGGGCTTAGGGCTAGGTCGGGGATTGGCGCACTCCTGCTCCTGGCGATCGATGCGGGCTTGTACTGTGGGAGGTAAACCATATTCTGTGACGGCATAAAGTCGGTCTAATTCCCGTTGGTAATGGGCTGCTATTTGGGCATTCTGTAAAACCAATACCGTTTCATCGTTGTTGTGGTTAGCGGCGGGGGACCAATTGTGGGAGCCGGTGATCACGGTGTCATCATCCACCAGGGCAAACTTATGGTGTAATTTATCTCCCCTTGGTAGGGCCGGGGTACCGACAAATTCAGTTGGCAAAGCCCAGGGACTATTACCAGGTTGTTCTAGGCAGTCTTCTAGCAAAGTTACTCCCAATAGATCCAGCCCTTCGCTGTAGTAACGAAAGGCAAATCCCCGATCAATTAAAGCTTTAACCTCCGTGCCCGCTTGAAATCTTTGGTTGATCACATTAGATAATGCTTGTTCACTAAAAACAAACAATGCTAATTGAATTTTTTGTTGGGCTTGATTGAGGTATTGGGCAATTAAACCATTACTGGTGTTGGGAAAAGGGATTGCTCGGCGATCGGGGGAAAACTTTACTGTTACCGTTGTCTCTCCTACTTTTAGCACTTTAGCTGGTCTGCTGGGCTTATTAATACCAAAGAGACTGTCTTTTTCTGCTCCAGGCCCGTCCCCCCAAAGTAGATTAAATTCCTCTGTGAAAAGATGGGCGACAGCGGGGGATTGGACCACCAATAGGTTATTGGCGTTGCCTCGAGTAAAATTGTCATCATAGTCGCCATGCTGGTCGCTAGGGGTAAAGTTAGCAGAAGTTACAATGACCGTTTTATTATCCAGGACCATAAATTTATGGTGCATTAAGCCTGAGCCTTTACTGCCATCTTCTGTGTCGTCAATGAGGGGAATTTTCTGAGTGCGGAGAATTTCAATGGCATCCCGTTCTGCGCTTTCTGCGGGACTAATGCGACCGTCTTGATTTTGATCTAAATAGGCTAGGGGACCACGGTAACGGAAGGGATCCTTTTCTGTTTCTACTGCTTCTTTGATGGTTTGGTTATAGGTATTTTCCAGCACCAATCTGACCCGGACCCCGGTCTTTTGTTTCTCGACCAATGCCTGGGCAATGCGAGGTAAGCGTAATTCCTGTACTGCTAGGTCAATGGTGGACTGGGCTTGGTCAATTTGCTCCAGAATTATCTGCTCAAAATTGTCCCCCTGACGTTTAAAGTCGCGGTCTGGGTCAATGAAATCGGCTCCCTTGGCATTGTTGAGGTTAAAGTAAACCTGGATCTCCTCTTGTTGTGGTAAAGGATCTGGTCGGGCCAGGGATTGTCCTAACCCCAATGGATCAACTTTGCCAATGCCAATGACGGCGATCGCCACTAGTAGGGCCAGGGCAACAAAAATGACAACGGGGTTTGGTTTCCAGCCTCTGTTTAGTTTTCCCATGGTTCAATCTGGACGATCGCCAACTCGGTCTTACTTTTACCGCAGGGCTCACTACTCTGGCAATCGTTAAAGGATAAGGGTTGATAGGTGAGTTTGACCTTTTGGCCAATCAGGGCAACCTGTTCGCAAATTTCAAAGGCGGCGTATAGCCCCTGATACTGATTACCTTGACTGTCCATCAAGTCCACATAACAAGCTAAATCTCCATTGACCAACTCTGTGATGGTGGCAACTGTGGGCAAATTCGCTTCCATCGGCTCGGCCTGCACCGGGGGCAGTTCTTTAATTGCAGTGCATGCAACCGCACCAAAGCAGAGAGTCAACCATAGGGGAAAGGAAATAGGTTTCATTGGTGTTAGCACTTTGGTCATATTCTAATTCTCTTGGCCCAGGAGTTTTGCAATTGTTAAGGGGTAGTAATAATTTTGCCCTGGGCATCCATTACCATAATGTCCCACTGGCCGTCCTGGGCCACTTCAAACGCAATGCGATCGCCGTTGGCATTGATGACGGGATTTCTAGTGTCGGCGGCTAAATCAGCGGTTAAATTACGCTTTTGTTCCGTTTGGCGATCGTAAAGGACAATGTCAGTCTTCCCTTGGCGACTGAGGGCAAAGACAATATAGCGTCCGTCCTCAGTAATGGTGGGATGACTGGCCACCTGGTCCAGGGCATTGAGGCGGGGCAGGGTTTCCAGGCGGTTATTTTGGAGATTGTATAGATAAATTCCCTGGGTCCCGTTGCGGTCGGAGGTAAAGACCAAAAAGGGATAGGTGACCTGGGGAAAAATTTCCTCGGAGGCACTGTTAACGCCCCGGCCACTGCGGTCAAAGGAAAGAC
Organism: Synechocystis sp. FACHB-908; assembly: GCF_014698595.1. Lineage (NCBI taxonomy): Bacteria > Bacillati > Cyanobacteriota > Cyanophyceae > Synechococcales > Merismopediaceae > Synechocystis > Synechocystis sp. FACHB-908. The sequence continues at coordinate 195,679 of NZ_JACJTH010000011.1, forward strand.
TCAAGTAACGGGGATAGCCACAACCCCCCAATAAAAGCAACAAACCTGCCCAAGTTAAAAACCGCTTGAGCAAGTTAGTGAATGTTTGGAGGTAAAGTCTGGGGGAAAGGGTATCCATATCCCTTCTATTTTCCCACCTTGACTCTAGTTAAGACGATGGAGTTGAGAGAGAACTAGAATTCCCGCACCGTGGGTTGGCCGTCAATAATTTCCCCTACCAAAATTACGTCCGCTACCCCCACAAATAGGCCGTTTTCTAACACACCGGGGAGATTGTTAATGGTTTTTTCCAACTCCGCTGGGTTGGTAATGGCATCAAATTTAACGTCAATGACGAGGTTACCTTGGTCAGTGACAACGGGGCCAGCTTTTTTCACCCCCATGCGTAGTTCTGGTTTACCACCTAATTTAGCTAAAGCTCGCATTACAGGAGTTAGGGCCATGGGAATCACTTCCACCGGCAGTAAAAAAGTGGAACCCAATTTATCCACCAATTTGCCACTGTCTACCACCACCAGAAAAGTTTCCGCCAAGGCGTCAACAATTTTTTCCCTGGTGTGGGCGGCCCCTCCCCCTTTGATCAAATTTTTCTGGGGGTCAACTTCGTCCGCTCCATCGATGGCAATGTCAATGCGATCCGCCACATCCAACGTGGTTAGGGGAATGCCATATTTACGGGCCAATACTTCCGCCTGAAAGGAAGTGGGAATGCCCACTACATTTTCCAATTCTCCTTTTTTCAGGCGATCGCCAATGAATTCCAGGGCGTAGGCGGTGGTGGAACCGGTACCCAAACCAACAATGGTGTTGGATTTAACTCGGTCAGCGGCGGCTTTACCCACTGCCTGTTTCATTAAGTTGGCCGCATCTAGCTCAGCCATAAAAATTTAACCTCCGTTATTTTTTGTTTTAAATTTTTTAATTAATGGACCAATCAGAGTGACATTGGGCAAAATCCTATCACTCCAAATTACCCAACCTTTCTCTAGGCTCTATGGCGTTTTTTATTAAACTCTAAACAGGACAAAGCAATCCGGCGATCGCCGAAATCTCTACAGTGCGAACATTATCAGAACAGTTCCGGTTCAGGAAAACCTGTGGACCTACTGGGCCGCTGTCAGTTTTTCTTTTAGTTGGGCCAACTGGTCTGCCCAACGGGGGTCGGGCTGGAAACCTTCAGAAGCAGTGCTGGTGTTAGTGCTAGTGGCCGCGGCTTTTTTATTAGTCCGTTTTTTATCGGTGCGGGGTTGCTTAGTTTTTTCCCCACTGGCCACCGGAGTTTCACTGCCCCCTTCTTCGTCATCCTTGGAGCGGGGGTTAGCCTTCTCGATTTTTAAAGGGCTATCCATGAAGGATTGACCATTATATTTCTCGATGAATTCATCCGCCGCTTCGTCAGTGGAAACCGTTACAAAAGCAAATCCCCGGCATTTACCCGTTTTACGGTCTTTGATAACTTTGGTGGAAACAACAGCATTGGCTTCTGCAAATACTTCCTGCAGTGCTTCCCGCTCAATGGATTCTTTGGGTAGGTTACCGACGTAGAGACGAATGGACATGATCTAAATACCTCCGGGGATATTTTCTGTAGGAGAAATTGCTCGGGCAAAGGGCCCTGTTGGATATTAAAAAAGTTGACTATTGGGCTAACAGTTAACCAAGTTTATGACGATAATAGACACCAGGCCATGGGGACAGTCCCGTCCGCCCCGGTTACTTTTCTTAATAATATCGGCTATTGTCCTCAAAACCAAACAGTTCGGCCCCCTGCAGTTATCCAATGGGAGTTAATAACAGGGAATGGTGGCATCAATCAAACGGGAATAAGCATCAATTCCCCCCACTACGTTTTTAACTTTACTAAAACCTTGATCCACTAACCAGTGGGCCATCTGGTCTGAACGGATGCCGTGGTGACACAACACTACGGTTTCTTTCTCCCCATCGTAGCGCTCCCGAATGGTGCCAGACCACTGGGCAAACTCGCTCAAGGATAGGGTTTCAAAGCCTGGCAGGGCCGCAATTTCCACCTCATGGGGTTCCCGCACATCAATCAACTGGCGATCGCCGTTGGGGTGAGCCAACATCAGAGCCAGATCCTGAACAGAAATTTCGATGGGCATGGAAGTCATACGCAGTGAGGTGGTAATTAGGGAGAAAAATGAATATCAAGGGCGGGGGGTTTGCCCCAGAATTTGCTCATTGAGCTGTCTGATTTGAGTGCCAGGATAATAAAAAGCCAAAATTTGTTCCGCCGACCAACCCAACTGGGACAGTTTATAAGAACCGAATTGACTCATGCCGACCCCATGGCCAAAGCCCCCCCCCACAAAGAAAACGCTTTGAAGTCGCTGGTTAGCATCGTAGGTGGGTTCCAGGTAAAACAAGGTACTGCGCGGAGGGCCAAAGGCACTGCGGGCTTCGTTCTTGGCTAATTCCACTACGCCTTTATCCGTTAGCACTTCCAGGAGCAAAATTCTGCCCGACGGCGATCGACGGGTAACTTTCATATCGTAAATAGTGGTGAAGTCCGCCAGGGGATGACGCCGGTTAGTCAGATACTTTTTCAAATCCTGATTCAACTCTGCCAACGTGGCCGGGTAGCGCCAGCGCAAGAACTTCCGCCCCGTCTCGTTAAAACCCTCCTGGAGGTTAATAAATTTACGGAAAGTAGCTTCATCGGCCAAACTTTGGGTAGATAAGTTCCAAATGGGCTGGGCCGAGTCGATAACTGCCTGGAGATAGGGCCGCTCTTCCCCATTCCACACATCGCTAAATTTAGCCGTCACCCCCCCCGCCGTGGAGGAGTAGAGGGCATCCACCAATTGATTGTTGTAGGTTAAAACCTGCCCCGCCGTTTCCTTGATCGCCTCATCGGCCCTGGGGGTAGTCCCACTTAAACCGTAGTAAACCTGACAGTGGGTGGTGGCACATAACTCGTAGCCATCGGCGGCAAAACGACGCCGGTTCTGCAGGGCATAGGTGCGGGCAATGATGGTTTGGGCCTTGGCGGCCGTGGGGGGAGCACCTGGGCCAATTTCATGGGGCACCACCCCCCGGAGATAGGTTTCCAGGGGCACATGGTTCACCAGAGTGTAATTGCCGTAGGAGTTGGGCTGGAGTTGTAACCAACCGCCATAGACAAATTTTTTCTCCCCTTCCGTAACTTGAATTTGATTTTTGGCCGCAGTGACAGTCACTCGGTCGGCGGGATAGCTTTGACCATTGATGACCACCATCGCCTGGGGCTTACTATCCAACAGTACACTTTCCAGGTAGGGCAATTGATGACCCTGCTTTTTTAGATCCGCCAGTAACCAACGGCGCACCAGGGGACTATCGTATACATCCCGTTTAGCCCATACTTGCCAACGTCCTGGCTGGGTAACTTCCACCGCAATGCCTTGAGCTTGCCAACGGAGAGCATCGTCTTCTGCTGTTTCAAAGGTGGCATGGTCTCCGAGCACTAATACTTCCGCCAATTTCCTTGGCACGGCCCGACGGCTAATGGCAATGGTGCCCTGTTTGCCCTGGAGAGTGACCTTTTCTCCCTGGTTGTTAACTGCGGTAAAGGTTAAGTCATCGTTGCCCACCCCGCTAATGGTCAGTTGGTCTCGGTCTTCATCCCCAAAGCGCTGCACGACCCCCACCTGGAGCAGCACATCCTTGGCAAAACTGGGTAAAGCTCCCCCAGCCACTAAGCCCAGGGCAATGACTAAGCCACCCACACGTTGGACAGCAACCTTCAGTAAGTTACGGGGGGGGGAAATAAACATAAATAATCAACGGCGATCTATATTGGCGAGGGAATCAAAGGCAATCTAGCATCCTAACCTATCATTTTTGCTCTGCCATCTGGAGGGGATGGGGACAGTGGCCCAGGGCTAACACCGATCGCCAAAGGGTTTGTGTTATTTTGAGGGAACTGTGTAAACGGCCTCCAGCACCGGCATTTTTCCTCACTTTGCCCTGATGGAGACTGGGACCGTCAAAGTTTTTCTGGATGGCGATCAACCTATGGCAATGGATTTACCCCTCAGGTTAAGCAATGCTCCCTCATTGGGCCAGGTTTTCACTCCGGTCAATGTGGCTATTTTGAGTTCCCTCGGCATCCATGGCTTTATTTTGGGCTTGGCTTTACCCCATTGGCAATGGCAAGAATCCGCTGGGGATAACCTGACAGACCGCAATCCCGTGGGAGTGATCGAATTAACTCCAGCAGAACAAAGTCGTTTACCAGAAACGGACATTTTTTCTAGCAGTGGCCTTTTTCCCACTGCCCCCAGTGGTAGTGACCCAGGTGCCATTCCCGCTGACCCAAATTTGCCCATTCCTCCTAGCGGCGACTACAACTATTCCTTGCCTTCGGGGCCGGGCATTATGCCACCGCCACCGGCCATGCCCAATTTACCGGCCTACCCCAATTTGCCCCCCCTGACTAGCTATGGCAATTTGAGCCGTTTACCCATCACTGGTCCCCCCATTCCTTCCCTACCCCGGTTCCCTTCCACCAGACAGATTCCCCGTCCCCCAGGCCTATTTGCTCCCACCCCAGACCAGGGCATGAATCCCCTGGGCCCCGGCCCCAACCGGCCTGATTTTGGACCCTTACCTCCTTCCCAGGGCACAGGCTTTATTACTAGGGCTCCCCAGGGCATTACTACTCCCCAGGAACCGGGTTTGAGGGCGGAGGGAGAAGACACTTCTCCAGAAAAGCTGCGGGAAAATACGCTGGTTTCCATTGCCCAGCAAGGCCAGGCTTTAAAAGCGAAGGACACCATTAGCGGCGCCTATCCCCCCATTGCCTGTCGTAATCGTACGGAAGCTACGGTGGTCTATAACGTTTTTCCCAGCGGTCAGAAAGATCTGGTGGGCCGCTCCCGCTATCCCATCTTCAATCAGCTAGCTGAACAGGCGATCGCCAACAGAACCTATGGTGAACCCACCCAGGTGACAGTTTCCTTTAAATATGATGCCGAGATTTGTGGTGGTGTGGATCAATTCATTCCCCCCGGTGGAGAAACCACCAATCCAGCAGTGCCGACTGTCCCTACGCCTTCCCAAGTTACCCCGGCCCCCACGATTAGCCCCGCCCCAGGCATAGCTCCTTCCCCTGCTCCCCTGCAGCCTCAGCCCACGCCTCCACCGGCGGTGCGGTCTTCCCCCATGCCCGATGCCCCAGCGCCCCGACGACAGCCCACTACCACTCCCAGTGATCCTCCTATGAACGTGGCTCCGTCCCCTACCCGTTCTGCACCGGCGCCAGCCCCAACAGCCACCCCAACCCCGACTTCATCTCAACCTTCTTTGCCGAAAACGAAGGGAGAAATGTTGCTACAACAAAATCAGGCTCCTTCCATTGTGCCGCCCCAACCCAATGGCAATAATGGGGAAACAGAAGCAGAAGAAACCCAAAGCCAAGCTCCTGGCCTGAACAATAACAATGGTTTGCCGGGGCCCATCCAATCCAAAAAGTAGTTAATGGTGTAAACGAACAAGCAACCATGACGGATTTAGGACAGGCCGGGGAAAGTTTGGTGGCGGCCTGGCTTGAACAGCAGGGCGGAAAAATCCTGCAACAACGCTGGCGATCGCCGTGGGGAGAAATTGACTTAATTACCCATTTTCCGGACACCAAAATTATCGCCTTTGTGGAGGTAAAAACCCGTAGCGGCGGCAATTGGGACCAGGGGGGATTGTTGGCGGTCAACGCCCGTAAGCAGGAAAAAATCTGGCAAACAGCCAACCATTTCCTTGCTAGTCAGCCCCAGTGGAGTGATTGGAACTGTCGTTTCGATGTGATGATCGTTTTTTCCCAGGGTTCCGTTCCTACAGGGGAGAATGCCGAGGGGAAGTTTGCTAATTTACCGACCAATTTCCAGATGGGCCAAACCATTGTCTGGCAAGGTTACCGCCTGCGGTTGGAGCAATATTTAACCGATGCTTTTGGAGGCTAGAGAAAAATGGGGAAAAATTAGTGGGATTCAGCTAACTCAGCTACTCTGTAAACGCCGCCGCAGATGATCCAATGCTTGGCAAGCACTCAAATATCTAATCCATTCCCGTCCCCGGCGATCGCCAAATTGCAACAAGATATGGCTAGCTTGACCATGGGGATCCGCCAGGCCAACGTACACTGTACCAATAGGTTTTTCCTCCGTCCCACCACCGGGGCCAGCAATGCCGGTAATGGCAATGCCCCAATCTGTACCCAGTCTTTCTTTCACTCCCAGGGCCATCGCCTCCGCTGTGGCTTCACTAACCGCCCCACAGTATTCAATGATTTCCGGATCCACCCCGAGAAGTTTAATTTTCACCTGATTATAGTAGGCAATGACTCCGCCCCAGAAGTAGTCAGAACTGCCTGGTTGATCGGTCAACAAAGCTCCTAAACCGCCGCCTGTGCAGGATTCCGCCACCGCTACGGTTTCTCCCCGTTCTCGCAACAGGGCCCCCACCACCGACGCAATGGTATCTTCATCCTGGCCAAAATAGTCCAAACCGGCGATCGCCTTAATTTCCTCTGCTATTGGATCAATAATTTCTTTGGCCAGGGCTTCCGAAGAAGCGGGACAGGAAATTCTCAAACGCACTTCCCCTTTACCGGCATAGGGGGCCACGGTGGGATTGGTCAAAGTGAAAAAATCCGTTACTTTTTCTGCCAGGGCCGATTCGCCAATGCCCTGAAAGCGCAACACTCGGCTGTAGATGGTGGTTTTTCCCCAGCCCTGGCTTTGTAGATAGGGCACCGCCACCCCTTGCCACATTTGACGCATTTCTGATGGCACCCCAGGGAAAGTCAAAATCAATAGGTCCGGTTGGGGATGCCAAATCATGCCTGGGGCCGTTCCCGTTGCATTGGCCAATAATTCTGCCCCCAGGGGAAGCAGAGCTTGCTTACGATTATTGGCGGCCATGGGGCGCCCCGTTTGGGCAAATTTTGCTTCAATATCGGCAATAACAGCGATGTTTTCCTGTAAAGGAGTCCGGAAAAAATCCGCTATGGTTTCCGTGGTCAAATCGTCCGGGGTAGGCCCTAATCCCCCAGTAAAAATGAGAATTTGGGCCCGTTCCCGGGCAATGGCGATCGCCCGTTTGATGCGCTCCGGATTATCCCCCACCACCGTTTGAAAATAATGGGGAATGCCAAGGCGGGCCAACTCCTGGGCTAAATATTGACTATTACTGTTAAGGATTTCCCCCAGCAATAACTCGGTGCCAACACAGATAATCTCAGCCGCCATGGAATTAAGCCCGCTAACAAGGAAACATCACTGGGTCATTAGAATGATCAAAACTACTTCTGGGGGAGAAGTTATACCTAGCCCTATCCATCTCAGCATTGCTAAACCAATCCAAGTAGATTTTCAATGTCTGAGATTGATTACTAAATATTTCTCCCAAAACCCTAACTAATTCGATGGGTTTTAGATAATTCTCCCCAGGAAACAATTAATAGAAATTAGGTTGATGGCGAATCAGGTTCAAAAACTCTTCTCTGGTTTTTTGTTCATTTTGGAAAGAACCAATCATGGCACTGGTCACTGTCCAGGAACCTGGTTTTTGTACACCACGCATTACCATGCACATGTGGGTGGCTTCCATCACCACTGCCACACCTTGGGGATCGAGGATTTCCTGTACTGCTTCGGCGATCTGCCTGGTGAGACGCTCCTGTACCTGGAGACGGCGGGAAAACATTTCCACGATGCGGGCCAGTTTGCTCAGTCCCACTACTTTTTGGTTGGGAATATAAGCCAAATGGGCCTTACCCATAAAGGGCAACATGTGATGTTCACACAAACTGAAAAAATCAATGTCCCGCACCAATACCATTTCGTTATGACCTTCGTCAAAAATGGCGCCATTGACTAATTTTTCCAAGGATTGGTCATAACCCTGGGTCAAAAATTGCATTGCTTCTGCTACCCGTTTGGGGGTTTTTAGCAAGCCTTCCCTTTCCGGATCTTCCCCTACTGACTCCAACATGACGCGCACCGCGTCCATCATTTTTTCTTTATTCAACTCAACATTTTCGGGATGATATTTCACCTCTTGCCCATTGTGGGTATTACGGTCAGGTAGGGAGGAAAGCTGATTCACTAATTTACCGGTGTTCATGCCGTTATTGATGGAATGGGAAGAAGCAATGGTCACAATAAACTGGAGGTTATGGGTATGTTTTTTAGCCCTAATGCTCCAATCGCCTTGATTGTATCGAATGATGCAGTCTCTAAAATTGTATCCGTAAAAGACCTCTGCACCGCCGACGGGTCTGGATTATGGGCAATAATCACAGTCGAGCCAGACTACCCCTGGAGGTAAACTCCGGGGCTGGAGCCATAAAGATTAGGAATTCATTAAGAAATGTAACAATCGACGTTCTAGATCATACCACGCCCCCACTGTCCGGCAGGGTGAACAGAGGAGACTTTCCCCTGTTACAGTGTCAGTGACAAAACAACTTTTTGGCATCGGTGCAGGTGGTGAGCCATGGCGGCCCAGATCATTGAAATTCTTTCCCCGGAGGAAATCCGACGTACCCTTACCCGTCTGGCTTCCCAGGTAATTGAGAAAAATAGTGACCTGTCGGAGTTGGTCTTACTGGGGATCTACACCAGGGGAGTACCCCTCGCCCATCAGCTTGCCCAGCAAATTGAAATGTTGGAACAAGTTAAAGTCCCCGTTGGGGCGATCGATGTGACTCTCTACCGGGACGATTTAAAACGGATCAAAACCCGCACCCCGGCTAAAACCAAAATTCCCCTCAGTTTGACTGGCAAAAGGGTTGTATTGGTGGATGACGTAATTTATAAAGGCCGCACTATCCGGGCGGCACTCAATGCGGTGACAGAATATGGTCGTCCCCAGGTAATTCGTTTATTAACTTTGGTAGACCGGGGTCATCGAGAGTTACCCATCCATCCTGATTTTGTTGGCAAAATCCTGCCTACAGCGGCGGAGGAACAGGTGAAAGTATATTTACAGGATCCCGATGGTCGGGACACGGTGGAGTTAATTAAAGGTTAATTTTCAACTCAAAATGCAGAATTTTTTTGTCATTGGTTTTCAATCCTGTCTGCGGCTTTTTGGTGCGTTTTGGATTTTTGGCGGCTTTCTGACCCTACAGGCGGCGCGGGAATCCCTCTTTTTAGACCGGGCCATAGAGGCGATCGCCTTAAAAAAACAGGATAAATTACTGAGCTATTTTTTATTTTTGGGTAGCATTTTCACTTTAGCCACCGGGATAACTTTGGTCTTAGCTAGTCGCTGGGTCTTTTTGCCCCTAACCCTGTCCATTGTTTCCCAAATTGTTTATTTCTCCGTGCAAAAACGTCGATTTAGTCGGGCCAAAACTGAGGAAGAAAGGGAAGATGCCCAGGTACAACCCACTACCATCAATGCTTTTAAGACTTCTTGCGTGGTGGCGATCGCCTGTGCCCTAGGCTGGGCGGTGGGGGCGATTAAATAGGATTCGGACCCGGATTTTTGGTCAATAAACCTGGATATGGGAACGGGTGGCGATCGCCGATAAAGCCTATACAATGATTGGGATCGAAATCCCCATCACGTCTCGGACAGTTTTACCTATGCCACGCCGCAACGACTTAAACAAAATTATGATTTTGGGGGCTGGCCCCATTGTTATTGGTCAAGCTTGCGAATTTGATTATTCGGGCACCCAGGCGTGTAAGGCGTTGAAGGAAGAAGGTTATGAAGTGGTGTTGGTAAACTCCAACCCAGCATCGATCATGACTGACCCGGAGTTGGCGGATCGCACCTACATTGAGCCGCTCATTCCGGAAATTGTGGAAAAAATTATTGAAAAAGAACGGCCGGACGCAGTTTTACCCACCATGGGGGGGCAAACGGCATTGAACCTGGCGGTATCTCTGTCTAAGTCCGGGGTGCTGGAAAAATATGGGGTGGAATTAATTGGGGCGAAACTGCCGGCGATCGAAATGGGGGAAGACCGGGAATTATTCAAGGAAGCCATGGCCCGCATTGGGGTTCCCGTTTGTCCATCGGGCATCGCCAGTAGCATCGAAGAAGCTCGGCAGGTGGCCCATGAAATTGGTTCCTATCCGTTAATTATTCGCCCTGCTTTTACGTTGGCAGGTACGGGGGGCGGCATTGCCTACAACCAAGAAGAATATGAGGAGATGGTGCAATACGGCTTGGATCAGTCCCCCATGTCCCAAATTCTGGTGGAAAAATCCCTGTTGGGCTGGAAGGAATACGAGCTGGAAGTGATGCGGGATTTGGCCGATAACGTGGTCATTATCTGCTCCATTGAAAACTTTGACCCCATGGGGGTTCACACTGGGGATTCCATTACCGTTGCTCCCGCCCAGACTTTGACCGATAAGGAATATCAACGGCTACGGGACTATTCAATTGCCATTATTCGGGAAATTGGCGTGGAAACAGGGGGGTCAAACATTCAGTTTTCCGTTAACCCGGCCAATGGCGATGTGATTGTGATCGAGATGAATCCCCGAGTCTCCCGTTCTTCGGCCCTGGCTTCTAAGGCCACGGGTTTCCCCATTGCCAAATTTGCGGCCAAGTTAGCAGTGGGCTATACCCTCAACGAAATTTCCAACGACATCACTAAGAAGACTCCCGCTTCCTTTGAACCCACCATTGATTACGTGGTGACCAAAATTCCCCGCTTTGCCTTTGAAAAATTCCCTGGGGCCGAGCCAATTTTAAACACCCAAATGAAATCCGTCGGGGAAGCCATGGCCATTGGTCGTACTTTCCAAGAATCTTTCCAAAAGGCGTTACGTTCCTTGGAAACAGGACGGTTCGGCTTCGGTTGCGATCGCCATGAGACTTTGCCGACGCTGTCCCATTTGCGTTCCCAGTTGCGGACTCCCAACCCAGAGCGGGTCTTTTCTTTGCACCATGCGTTTAATTTGGGCATGACAGTGGAAGAAATTCATGAGTTGACGGCGATCGATCCTTGGTTTTTAGACAAACTAGAGGATTTGGTCAAAACAGAAAAATATATGAAACAACGGAGTTTAAAAGACCTCACGGCCGCAGATCTGCGCTACATCAAACAACAGGGCTTTGGCGATCGCCAGATAGCCTTTGCCACCAAAACCACGGAAGACGAAGTGCGGGCCTACCGCAAATCCTTGGGCATTACCCCCGTGTATAAAGTGGTGGACACCTGTGCGGCGGAATTTGAAGCCTTCACCCCCTACTACTACTCCACCTACGAACCGGAAGAGTGCGAAGTATTGCCATCGGACAAACCCAAAGTGATGATCCTGGGGGGGGGGCCCAACCGCATTGGCCAAGGCATTGAATTTGATTACTGCTGTTGCCATGCCGCCTTTTCCCTCAGTGATGCGGGCTATGAAACCATCATGGTCAACTCCAACCCGGAAACCGTTTCCACCGACTACGACACGAGCGATCGCCTCTATTTTGAGCCGTTAACGAAAGAAGACGTTTTAAATATTATTGAAGCGGAAAACCCAGTGGGCATCATTATCCAATTTGGTGGTCAAACGCCTTTGAAACTGGCAGTTCCCCTGCAAAAGTATTTAAACAGTCCCGATTGCCCCGTGCAGACTAAAATTTGGGGCACTTCCCCTGACTCCATCGACACCGCTGAAGACCGGGAACGATTTGAGAAGATTCTCCACGAGCTGGAAATTAGCCAACCTCCCAACGGCATTGCCAGGGATTATGAAGAGTCCAGAGTGGTGGCCAACCGCATTAGTTATCCCGTTGTGGTGCGCCCTTCCTACGTGCTAGGGGGAAGAGCCATGGAAATCGTCTATTCCGATGAAGAATTAGAACGGTACATGACCTATGCGGTGCAAATTGAGCCGGACCACCCCATTTTAATTGACAAGTTTCTGGAAAATGCCATTGAAGTGGACGTGGACTCCCTCACCGATAGCACCGGCAAAGTGGTCATCGGTAGCATCATGGAACACATCGAAGAAGCGGGCATCCATTCCGGGGACTCCGCCTGTTCCATTCCCTACACCAGCCTTTCCGATAACGTTCTGACCACCATCCGCCAATGGACAGAACAATTGGCCCGGGCCTTAAACGTGGTGGGTCTAATGAATATTCAGTACGCAGTGCAGGGGGACCAGGTTTATATCCTCGAAGCTAACCCCCGGGCTTCCCGCACCGTTCCCTATGTCAGTAAAGCCACCGGCCGTCCTTTGGCCAAAATTGCTTCCCTGGTCATGTCCGGCAAAACCCTAGAAGAATTAGGGGTAACGGAGGAATTTATTCCCCAACACGTGGCCGTTAAAGAAGCCGTTCTTCCCTTCAGTAAATTCCCCGGGGCGGATACTTTGCTGGGGCCAGAAATGCGTTCCACTGGGGAAGTCATGGGCATTGACAGCGACTTTGGTAAAGCCTTTGCGAAGGCAGAGTTGGGAGCGGGGGTAATTTTAGCCACCACCGGAACGGTATTTGTGTCCATGAGCGATCGCACCAAAGAGGCGGCGGTGCCCGTAGTGCGGGAATTAATTGACCTGGGCTTTAAGGTTGTCGCTACCTCTGGTACCCAAAAAGTTCTGCGGGAACATGGCATTGAAGGGGTGGAAGTGGTGTTAAAACTCCACGAAGGGCGACCCCACGTCATTGACTGGATCAAAAACGGCCAAATCCAATTTATTATCAACACCCCCAGCGGCGAGGAGTCCCAGTTGGATGGCCGCACCATTCGCCGGGCTGCGTTGGATTATAAATTGCCCATCATCACCACGATCGCCGGAGGAAAAGCCACCGTTGCCGCCCTCCGCAGTCTGCAGGATCACCCTTTAGACGTTAAAGCATTGCAGGATTATCTAGGCTAGTTTGTCATGATTGGGACGCTCTAGACCCATTAAGCCTAGCTTGTCCCATACAACAGAACAAAAAAATGACTTTAACAAGCGAGTCACTTCATTGGGCAGTTAACTTTTTATATCATCATTCCGATGGTGACTTTTTTCCGAAAGTCTTGGAAATAGATGCCATTTATAATATGGCAGATGAATTTGTAGAACAGGTTGAGAATAAAAACTTAGATTTAGATAGTTTTAAACCTGGTTCTTGCCGTCGTTTTATTGTCCCTAAAGATGAATTGGCATACCGCCAAGCTACACAATTAGATCCACAAGATTCAATTATTCTTTCTGCATTAATCTATCAATATGGTCAGGAGATTGAAAATCGTAGATTAACAAAAGAAAAAGTATTTAGTTATAGATTTAAGCCAGATTTTCAAACAGGTTTTTATGATAATCAAATCTCTTGGAACCAATTCTGGCAGAGTGCATACGCGCTGAGTAATGGCTTTGATACAGTTTTATACTGTGATATTGCTGACTTTTACAATCAAATTTATCATCACACTGTAGAAAATCAATTATTTGCATCAGGTTTTCCAAATCAAGCAAAAAAATGGATAATTAGTTTAATAGAATCAACAACGGCAAAAGTATCTCGTGGAATACCTGTTGGGCCTCATGCTTTACATTTAATCGCAGAAAGTACCATGATCCCTATTGATAATTGTTTGGTTTCTAAGGGAATTAATTTCATTCGTTTTGCTGATGATATCATAGTTTTCTGTAAATCCAGAAATCATGCTAAACAGTTAGCATATTCTATTGCATCAACATTAGATAAGCAACAAAGATTAACACTTCAAAGGCATAAAACCCAAACATATAATTCTGAAGAATTTAAAAAGCTGTGTCCATCTATGATTGAAGATAGACCAATTTCCTCGGATGAAGATAAGATACTAAGAATCATAAGAAAATATTCTGATGGTAATCCTTATATTGCAATTTCTTTCAATAAAATTAGTGATGAGGATTGGTTGTCAATTTCTGATGAAATAATTACGAAGATCATTAAAGATTATCTTGACAAAGACCAAGTAGATTATATTCGTCTTCGATGGTTTTATCGGAGATTAACGCAAATAGGTCATCCTGGTGCCGTAGATATTTCAATTTCACTACAAGAAATTGAGAACTTAAGTCCTTGTCTTGCCAACATATGCGCTTATTTTACTTCTGTACAATCTATTGAAAAAAATAAATGGATTCAGATTGGAGAAAGATTATTATCTCTCTTAAATTCTGATGAAATTAAGAGCAATGAATATCTAAAACTTTCTCTTTTAAGCCTTTTCACTAAAAACAAATATATTAATCATTTCTCAAAATTAACTGAACAATACGCATCGAGTGACCCATTTGTAAGAAGAGAAATTCTACTAGCTGCGAAACAAAATCATGCTTTTGATTGGCTTCGAGATTACAAAGAAAATTATCAATTGATGGATCCTTGGCAAAAAAATGCTTATTTATACGCCATTTCTGGTTTACCACAAGATGAAAAAAAGTATTTTATAAACAATCTATGTACTTCGATCAGGCCCTTTGAAAAAATTCTAGCTAAATGGGTAAAGGGAAAGAATAATTCATGTTAAAAATACTTTTTATCTTCGAATAGCATATCCAGCAATTTTGCAAGCAATGTTAACGTAAATAAACTGACATTTACTGCTATTTACCATTGGGAGAAACTCATCATGAAAGCTGAACTAACTGCAATTATTGAAGCCGCTGAGGATGGGGGATATTGGGCTATTTGTCCAGAAATTCCTGGAGCTAATGGTCAAGGTGACACTATAGCAGAAGCAAAAGCTAGCTTGAAAAGTGCCATACAACTTATTGTTGAAGATCGCCTGGAAGATATTCGTCGAGGTTTACCTGAAGAGGCCATTGAAGAAACGATTCTAATTCCATGAAGCGTAAGGATTTAGAGAAAAAGTTGCGGCAGGCTGGTTGTTGTTTAAAGCAAGAAGGTGGCTCCCACTCTCTTTGGATTAATCCTACAACTGGAATTGTTGAAGCTGTGCCTCGACATACAGAAATCAAGGAGTTTTTAGCTCAAAAAATCCTTAAAAGTCTAGACGCAAAGTAGTCTTTTTGTTTCCACTGAATGACGCTGACGGTTAATCCCGTAAACTGGTCTGAAAATTTGGTAGCCTAGCAAAGCTGGGGGTTCACATTTTGGTGTGCATTGCCCCTTGGTTTTGTCAAATTTTTCGATGGTGTTATGGAAGTAGACGGTATTTGGTTGCGGTTAATCTGGTTGGACTATCGCTTAGCGGTCATCGTTTCTGTGTTTATCCCCTTGGTGCTGATCATTTGGTCGGCATTTAAGCGGGTGGATGCCATCAATCGCTTGCTAATTATCTATTGGCGCGTGGCCAGCCTGTTGGTGGTAACGGTTTATCTCCTGATTCCCGGCTGGTCATTGGCTTTCTTCACTGGTTTTGCCGCCCGTTGTCTAATTCCCATTAGTTTATGGTTTTGGGTGGACCTCAATGATGAAATCAAAGATTTACCCCCTTCTCCTTTGAAATTGGCCACCACCACTTGGCGATGGGCCATCACTATTTTTTCCTGCTTTGCCATCTTGGTAAATATTCCTTTCCTCTCCTGTGGGCTGAATGGCATTGGTGGGGCAGAAAGTTTCTGTCAGGTTTGGCTCCAGCCCCCTCTCCATTACAAGGCTTGGTTCCACGCTAATTCCAACACCGGATTTCTCGGCTTTTTGGGCATTGTGGGCCTAGTGGCCTATGTGATGTATTTCCTCTCTTTCCTGATTTTTCGTTTGGGTCGTCAAGGGCGATCGGCTCTGGATCATTAAAGCCATTCCCCCAGGTTCAAGCCGTAAATATTTTTAAATACTTTCCCCTGCGCTTTGCTGTTTGCCCCCCAAAGTTGCCCTGTCCGAAAAATAACTAAAGTATCTGCATCGTCAACGTCTAACCCATGGTTATTTCCCCAAGCCTTTCTGCCCTCCACACCCTGGCCCACAATGCTCGTCAAGCGGCCCTCCATCTGGGTAGTTTAAACACCGCCGAACGTAATCAGGCGATCGCCGCCATAGCTGATGGTTTAACGGCCGCTATGCCAGAAATTTTGGCTGCCAACCAGGAAGATTGTGCGGCTGCGGAAGCCATGGGCATTGCCAAACCCCTTTATAACCGTCTGTTGTTGGGGGAAAGTAAGCTCAAAAGCACCATTGCGGGGGTGAAGGATGTGGAGCATTTACCCGATCCCTTGGGCCAAGTTACCCTCCACCGCCAATTGGACGAGGGTTTAGTGTTAAAGCGGGTTGGTTGTCCCCTAGGGGTTTTGGGGGTGATTTTTGAAGCGCGTCCGGAGGCCCTAATCCAAATTAGTAGTTTGGCGATCAAATCCGGCAACGCCGTAATTCTCAAAGGGGGTCGAGAGGCTACCCGCTCCTGTCAAGTTTTGACTGAAGTGATTCAAACGGCCTTGGCGAAAACCGTTGTGAGTCCTGAAGCGATCAACCTACTCACCACCAGGGAGGAAATTCGGGAATTATTGGGTCTGAACCAGTATGTGGATTTGATTATTCCCCGGGGTTCCAACGAATTTGTCCAATACATTCAACAAAACACCCAAATTCCTGTGTTGGGCCACGCCGATGGTATTTGTCATCTTTATCTGGATGCTCAAGCTGATCTTAGTAAGGCTATCCCCATCACAGTGGATGCCAAAACCCAATATCCCGCCGCCTGCAATGCCATTGAAACTCTTTTAGTCCACCAGGCGATCGCCGCTGAATTTTTACCACCCTTGGCCCAGGCATTGGGGGAAAAAGGGGTTAGTTTGCGGGGAGATAGTGGAACTCAAAAATTAATTGACTGTGAACCCGCCACCGAAGCAGATTGGTGCACCGAGTATAGTGATCTAATCCTCTCCATCAAAATTGTTGATTCCCTCGAAGCGGCGATCGACCATATTAACCAGTACGGTTCTAAGCACACCGATGGCATTATTAGCGAAGATTTAACCGCCGCAGAGCAGTTTTGTCAGCGGGTGGACTCCGCCGGGGTTTACCACAATTGCAGTACCCGCTTTGCCGATGGTTTCCGTTATGGTTTTGGCGCAGAGGTGGGCATCAGTACCCAGAAAATGCCGCCCCGGGGGCCAGTGGGTTTGGAGGGTTTGGTCACCTATAAGTACCAATTGTGGGGCCATGGTCACATTGCCGCCACCTATACTGGCCAGGGAGCAAAAGCTTTTACTCACCTTGATCTTTAAGCGCTCTTAATTGCCCCAATCCCATCCCATTGGGAGGAATAATTAGCAAAGGTTGACGGGACGTTTGAACATTCTGGATGGCTATGTTATCCTTTCCCCCATTCTTGGCTAATTGGATCGTCCCCATGCTACAAATTTCCGACCTGAATGTGTATTACGGAGAAAGTCATATTTTACGTAATGTAGACATGTCCATTGCTCCGGGACAGATGGTATGTTTGATCGGGCGCAATGGGGTTGGTAAAACTACTCTCCTTAAAACCATTATGGGACTGCTTTCCCCCCGCAGTGGTTACGTAGTATATGGCGATCGCCAGTTGAATTCCGTGCCGACGGATAAACGGGCCCGTTTAGGTATTGGCTATGTGCCCCAGGGGCGGGAAATTATTCCCCGCTTGACAGTGCAGGAAAATTTACTGCTGGGACTGGAAGCCTGTGCCGATAAAAGTCAACGGCAAAAAGGCATTCCCGATGAAATTTTCGAGCTTTTCCCTGTGCTCAAAACCATGCTTTCTCGCTGGGGAGGGGACTTGAGTGGTGGTCAGCAACAACAATTGGCGATCGCCAGAGCTTTGATGGGCCAGCCGAAACTATTGCTGTTGGATGAACCCACGGAGGGCATTCAACCATCCATCATTCTAGAAATTGAAGCAGCGGTAAAACGGATTATTGCCGCCACAGGTATTTCCGTCCTTTTGGTGGAACAGCATTTGCACTTTGTCCGCCAGGCTGATCGTTACTACGCCATGCAAAAAGGGGGCATTGTGGCATCCGGGGAAACCCAAACTTTGAGCCAGGAGGTTATCCAAAAATTTTTGGCAGTATAGAGAAGCATCACGTTGAATCTCTAGGGTCTAATTCCCCGCTAGTTGCAGTGGGGAGCCTTCATTCTAAGCTTTTTTAGATTTTCAAATAAATAATGATATGGCATGATAGAGAATATTGGGTAATGAGCTTTTGGAAAGATGCCTACACACTGTCACTGTCCTCAATGTGGTTATGGAAATGTCGTCAAAAATGGCTTTGTCGAGGGTAAGCATTGATATCACCATGGCAATATTTGCCAAATTCAGGGTCAATGGCAGCATAGAACTACTACGCAACTGGCGCCTCTCATTACTTTCTTGAAACTCTCAAACTTTTCAAACACTTTCTGAAATTCTTCCAACAACAACGACAAGGGATAGAGGACGAGATCGCCCATCAATCATCAAAATAAAACCGCCGATCGCCTTGGACAAATCAAACCGGCAGGAGTTAATTGCTCTAAATATTGAGCATGGACTATGCCAGGGATAATTGTGCCCCCAAGACCCTGGGGAAAGCTGGGAAAGTCATTATGCTGAGGGACAATGGCATAGCCCGAAATTATAGGTTTTTAACTATTACTGCACAATGTCCAGGGCAACATTACCCACGCCGCTGCTATGGATACCGATCGCCCTGGCCGCTCCGGCGGAAAGATCAATTACCCGTCCCCCAGTAAAGGGCCCCCGGTCATTAATACGCACCACCACAGACTGGCCGTTGCGAAGATTGGTCACCTTCACCCTAGTACCGAAGGGCAAAGTTCGATGGGCCGCCGTTAGAGCGTTTTGGTTAAAACGTTCACCGTTGGCTGTGCGTCGGCCATGGAATCCAGGACCATACCAGGAAGCAATACCCCCCTTGATCCTTTTAATGGTTGCGGCAGCATCAAAGGTGTTGACCCGGGCCACCTGCAGAGCTGCTGGTAAAGCCACAATGGGTTCTGCTCCCCCCAACAAACGGCGCAGACGGTTAGCGGTTTGCAGAGCAGTTTCCGGGGCGGAGAGTTTTTTTTCTGGTAAAACAGTATTTTTGTTGATAGTCAGCAGAATTTCGTCTTCAGATTTGACCACCAGTTGGCGGGTAGTGGCATCTAGACCCACTTTGATGGTGCTTGGGTCAAAGAACTCAGCCCCGCTCAGTTCGTCCAGGCGACGGGCAACGGTCTGGGCCCGCTCCATGGTGTCGGTGACTTGGTCATTGCTCAGAGCAGCCAACTCAGTGGCGGTGCCCAAAAAGGTGACCACGGGAATTTGGTTCACCCGCAGGGTAACAGCTAAACGATTTTCCGGCCCTTGGTGGGGAACTAAAGAAATTAGTTCGGTGTCTTGGAAAGCAGGTGCCGGGGTAGAAGAAGTGGCGGTAACGGAAGATTCTAAGGGAGCTAGAGAAGAATTATTCTCTGAAACAGCTGTCGGAGCATCTGCTTGGGTGATGGCATTTAAGGCCAACAATCCAGAAGGGCAGTTACCCCACACCAGGGTTGTCAAACTCGCTGTGCCAATAACACCGGCGATCGAGCGACAAACGTTAATTCCTTTCATAGACTTAGAGGTAAAGGTCAAGGACTGCAAACCCCGATTGAATCAGAGGTCGGTGGTGAAAACTCAGGCAAATAGATTGGTGAGTCCCAGGCAGTCCCACTCATCCACGCATAGTACAAAAAGGCGGACAAGATTTTCGCTATGGGCTTCCACAAACTACCACGTAAATTGGGGGTTAGGCCCCAGAAAATCTTATTAGAGAGATAAACAAAGTTTATTAAGGTCTGTAAAAGCTTGCATTACAAGGTGTAAAGAATTTGTTCCGTTTCCAAAAAGCAGTGGGACAATTTGGATAGTGGTGGGTGATCAACAGCAGATCAAATCTTTTGTGAACATATCAACTCAATGTTTTGGGAGGAAACCGACCATGTTCTGGAAGCTCAGACAAGTATCCCGTTTCTGGTTTTGTTACTTGAATCAACCTATTTTTAGTCGAGAGTCAAAATCCACATGGCGATTGAGCCATTTTTGGTCCATGTATCAGATCTCCCTGCTGGAATCCTGTTGGCAAAAAAGTCCCATCAAGGAAACTTCCCTCTGATGGCGGTATGCTTAGCCAGTCTTGGCAAAGGGTCGGGAGAGTTGGTGGTTGACCAAAGAATTTGATTGTGGGTCACCGCAATTATTAGTCTTACCCCCCAGACCCCAAGCAGTTACCTTACCAAAGAGGGCAGGGAGTTATGCTACGATCCTTGGCCAATAGCCCCAGTGGTTGACTTGGTGATGATTTTTGTTAGGAAAACCAATCTATGACCCCATCAGATTATCAGGATCAGGAAGTTAAAACCCCCAAAGTGGAGGTGGTAGATTCCTACGATACGGGAGACGATGGCATCACTGATGCAGCCCGTAGATATTGGTTGCAGTTCCAACAATGGTTTGATAATTTGCCCCTCCCCGCCAAAGGCGCTGTGGCGATCGCCGTTTTGTTTGTTGCTTTTTCGGTGCTGACCCAGGTGCTGAAGTTTGTGGCTTCCCTGGTCACTTTGGCTATTTTGCTCGTCATTCTCTACGGAGTTTATCGGGTCTTTCTGCGCCAGGATAAGGGTAATTGAACTTTGTCTAATTGCAGAATTTGTTTAGCTTCCCTCCACCCTGAAATTTGCTAGGAGTTGGGATGGGGTTCTTGCTGTACCTGTTTTTGATAACTGAACAAGGGCAAAAGTTTTCCTAGGGGTCGACCTTACTAGGGATGATTGGCCATGGCTGAGCCTAGGGCTGTCCTCAAACAGGGCAATCGGAATAGGGACAAGGATTCTGTCGGGCTGGGGAACAGGCTAAGATTTGTTAGTATCTCCTCTGCTCTGAACCCAATGACCTTTTCCTCCATACTCCGCCATCTGCAAACCTTACCGTTGAGCAAAGACCTGCGGGAAAAATTGCAAAAGCGGGGCCATGTGCAACTCAGTGGCCTACCCCGGTTACCCAAAGGCCTAATCGTTTCCAGTTTGGCCCAGTCCCTGGAGAAAAATCTTTTGGTCATCACTGCCACGTTGGAGGAAGCGGGGCGCTGGACAGCCCAGTTGGAACTGATGGGTTGGCAAACCGTTAATTTTTACCCCACTTCTGAAGCTTCCCCCTATGACCCTGGGCGACTAGAGTCGGAAATGGTTTGGGGACAAATGCAGGTGTTGGCAGAATTAATCCAGGGCCATCAGGTTAAGGGCAAGGCGATCGTCGCTACAGAAAAGGCCCTACAGCCCCATTTACCCCCGGTGGCAACCTTACGGGAATACTGTTTGGCCCTACGACGCGGTCAGGAGATGGATAGCAAAAGTCTGGAGCTTACCCTAGCGAGGTTGGGCTACGAGCGTGGCAGTACGGTGGAAACAGAGGGGCAATGGAGTCGGCGGGGGGATATTGTTGATATTTTCCCAGTGTCGGCGGAGCTACCGGTGCGGCTGGAATGGTTTGGTGATGAGTTGGAAAAAATCCGGGAGTTTGATCCTGCTAGCCAGCGTTCCTTGGATGACTTAACTGGTTTGGTGCTGACCCCCACCAGTTTTGATCAGGTGATCGAACCGGCGTTAAATGCCCAGGCCATTGATCTCTCTGCTTGGGGAGAAGATGCGGAAACGGAGCAATTATTCGGCAAAGAGGGATTACAGCGATTTTTGGGTCTCGCCTTTACTGAACCGGCTTGTTTATTAGATTATTTACCGACAGAAACAGTCTGTGTACTGGATGAACCAGAGCAATGTGCGGCCCACAGTGAACGGTGGTTTGAGGCGGTGGCCCAGGATTGGTCAGCTTTGCAGTTACCGAATTTACCCCAATTACATCGAAATTTTTCGGCCCTTGGCGATCGCCTAAAAACAGATTTTCAATACATTACCCTGTCAGAAATCCACGAAGCGAATGGGGATAGTTTAGATATTTCAGCTCGACCCATCCCCACCATGCCCCACCAGTTTGCTAAGTTGGCAGAAATTTTACGGGGGAAACGGGAAATTTATAGCGGTTTGACGTTGGGACAATACAGCACTTGGTTGATTTCAGCCCAGCCCAGTCGTACTGTTTCTTTGTTGCAGGAACATGATTGTGCGGTGCAATTTATTGCCAATCCGAGGGATTATCCTGCCATTGAAAAAAGTCAGATTCAACGGACAGCGGTGACGTTAAAGTATTCAGGATTAGCGGAATTAGAAGGGTTTATCTTACCGACCTTTCGTTTAGTTTTAGTCACGGATCGAGAATTATTTGGTCAGCATGCTTTAGCTACACCGGAATATGTGCGGAAACGGCGACGGGCTACGTCTAAACAAGTTGACATTAATAAACTTTCCCCTGGGGATTATGTAGTCCACAAAAGTCATGGCATTGGCAAATTTTTGAAGTTGGATGCGTTGGCTAATCGGGAATATTTAATGATCCAATATGCCGACGGCATTTTGCGGGTGCCCGCCGATAGTTTGGACAGTTTATCCCGCTTTCGCCATACGGGAACTAGACCTCCCGAACTGCATAAAATGGGCGGTAAAGTGTGGGAAGCCACCAAAAATAAAGTCCGCAAAGCAGTTAAAAAATTGGCCGTTGATTTGCTCAATCTTTATGCTAAGCGGGCAAAACAGGTGGGTTATGCCTATCCGCCGGATAGTCCCTGGCAACAGGAATTGGAAGATTCTTTCCCCTACCAACCCACCCCCGATCAACTAAAAGCAGTACAGGATGTGAAAAGGGATTTGGAAGGAGATCGCCCGATGGATAGATTAGTGTGTGGGGATGTGGGCTTTGGCAAAACAGAAGTGGCGGTGCGGGCCATTTTTAAGGCCGTGACCAGTGGCAATAAACAGGTGGCTTTACTAGCTCCCACCACGGTGTTAACCCAACAGCATTACCACACCCTTAAAGAAAGATTTGCTCCCTATCCCATCACCATTGGTTTACTGAATCGTTTTCGCACTGCTTCGGAGAAAAAGGAGATTTTAGCCAAGTTAAAAAGTGGTGAATTAGATATTGTGGTAGGTACCCAACAGGTATTAGGTACATCGGTAAAATTTAAAGATTTAGGACTTTTAGTTATTGACGAAGAACAGCGCTTTGGTGTTAACCAAAAGGAAAAAATTAAGACCCTGAAAACGGAAGTAGATGTATTAACCCTAACGGCAACTCCCATTCCCCGTACCCTTTATATGTCCCTTTCCGGCATTCGGGAAATGAGTCTGATTACCACACCGCCACCTTCCCGTCGCCCCATTAAAACCCATTTATCTCCCTACAATCCCGAAGTAATTCGCACCGCCATTCGTAACGAGCTAGACCGGGGTGGGCAGGTTTTTTATGTCGTGCCTCGCATTGAAGGTATTGAGGAATTGGGAGGACAACTGCGACAAATGGTGCCCAGTGCTCGCATTGCCATTGGTCATGGTCAAATGGAGGAATCTGAGTTGGAAAGTACTATGTTAGCTTTCAATGATGGTGAGGCGGACATTTTAGTTTGTACTACTATCATCGAAGCTGGTTTGGATATTCCCAGGGTAAACACAATTATTGTTGAAGATGCCCAAAAATTTGGCTTGGCCCAACTTTATCAACTGCGGGGTCGGGTAGGGCGATCGGGTATTCAAGCCCATGCTTGGTTGCTCTATCCTAACCAAAAACAGTTAACGGAAAAAGCTAGATTAAGACTGCGGGCATTGCAAGAATTCAGCCAACTTGGTTCCGGTTATCAACTGGCCACTAGGGATATGGAAATTCGGGGCGTAGGTAATCTTTTGGGTGCAGAACAATCGGGGCAAATGGAGGCGATCGGTTATGAGTTTTATATGGAGATGTTGCAAGATGCCATTAAAGAAATCCAGGGTCAGGAAATTCCCAAAGTGGAAGATACCCAAATAGATTTACCTCTCACTGCCTTTATTCCCAGCGACTACATTCCCGATTTAGAAGAAAAAATGGCCGCCTATCGTCGCATTACTAGCATTGAATCCACTGATGAGTTGCCGAAAATTGCCTTGGATTGGGGCGATCGGTATGGTATGTTACCAAGTCCGGTGGAGGAATTATTTAAAGTGGTTAAGCTCAAGCATTTAGCCAAATCCTTAGGCTTTTCTCGCATTAAAGTGGAGGGTAAACAAAATCTTGTCTTGGAAACGCCCATGGAGGAACCCGCTTGGAAATTATTAGCGGAAAATTTACCCAATCATCTCCAGTCCCGCTTTGTTTACAGTGCCAAAAAAGTGGTGGTGCGGGGTTTAGGAGTGTTGGCCCCAGCTAAGCAAATGGATAATTTAATTGACTGGTTTGGCAAGATGCAAGGGGCTTTACCAGAAACAAAAATGGAAACTTTAGTGGGTAAATAGCCTCTGGTAAAATGTTAAAAATTTGACGTGAATGACGTAAGAACGTGTTTAAAAAGTTTTATTCCGCCCCCTAAATTCCCCAATAATGGGGGACTTTCACTCAGTATTCCTCCTAATTTGAGGGGCCAGAGGGGCTTTTAAAACAGGCTCTAAAAACTGTTGAATATTTTTCTATCTCTATAATTTCTACAAAGGGTGGTTGTTAGGTTGCAAAACGGATTGATGGGCAAAGTGTATTTAGTTGGAGCGGGGCCTGGGGATCCTGGCTTGATAACTGTTAAGGGTAAAACTTTGTTGGAAAATGCCGAAGCAGTGGTCTATGACGCTTTGGTGAGTACAGCTATTTTAGCTATGGTTAATCCCCAAGCCGAATTGATTGATGCAGGCAAAAGGAGGGGCAGACACACCAAATTACAGTCAGAAACTACACAGTTATTGGCGCAATTAGCTGAAAAACACGCCGTGGTGGTGCGCTTGAAAGGGGGAGATCCATTTATTTTTGGCCGGGGGGGGGAAGAGATGGAAGACCTAGTCAAAGCTGGCATTGAGGTGGAAGTGGTACCGGGCATTACAGCGGGCATTGCTGCCCCTGCCTACGCTCAAATTCCCCTCACCCATCGGGCTTACAGTTCCTCCGTCACCTTTGTCACGGGCCATGAATCGGCGGGAAAATATCGGCCTGAAGTCAATTGGGCGGCGATCGCCAAGGGCTCGGAAACCATTGTGATTTATATGGGGGTGTACAGTTTGGCCACCATTTTGCCCCAGTTAATGCTGGCGGGGTTGGGGGAAGATACTCCCATTGCCCTAATTCGTTGGGGAACCTGTCCAGAACAACAGAAACTAGTTGGCACTTTTGCCACCATTTTGGCCCAGATTGAAGTAGAAAATTTTCAAGCCCCGGCGATCGTGGTCATCGGGGCAGTGGTTAATTATCCGGCTAATCTCCGTCAGCAATTGGCACCTATACTGGGCGGTGTCAATTAAAAATTCTGTGCTACCAAGATGGCTCTTTTAAGGGCTTTATTATGTACCCATCCAGTAAAGCCAGAAAATTGACATTTGCCGGTTACATCTGCAATAAAAATATGCCTAACACCCACAGGATTGACTCACTCTCGCAGGGTAATACCGTCAGAGAATGTATGGCTAATGGTTGCTCTTGGAAAATCTCTTTCGTCAGCCGGTGTCATTCCTTCTACATGCTCAAAATGATCAATTAATCGGGTTATTCTAGAATTCTCAGATGGAATTAGATATGGATGTAATAAAAACGACTTAACTTTTTCACCGATGATTAGATCTATAGGTAGATCTTGATGCTTTACATTGTTCCGTGTAAAAAAATGAGTACCATTTAGCCTGGTTGACTCGATAGGAATAACACCATCACCACCACCATTAACACTTCCGGCAATCACTAAAGTTGGTATCTTTTGTGTGATTTTTTCCGCTAAATATTGACGATTGCGTCCCAACTCTTGAGCAATACCAATCCCCCAACCAAACAGATCTACTGTTCTTGCCAAAGATGCTCCTTGGATTGGTGAACCTATTAAAACCAAGGCATCTAAGCGTTCTAGCCAAGATGGATTTCTAGATAAAACTTCCACCCAAAGAATGCCCCCCATGGAAAAGCCGACCACACTGAAAGTAGATTGAGGAAAATCATTCAGAGTCTCACTTGCAGAGCGTTCCACTACTTCAATGAGGGGATCAAGATTTAAAAAAGTAGTGAGCAGGTTTAAGTTAGGAACAACAACATATGCGTTTTCTGAAGCAACTCTTCCCGCCAAAATTTGCATATTTTGATTGCTTTCACCCATACCATGCTGGAAAAACAGAATTGGTGATTGGCTCATTTTCAGGGAAAGCTGAATAAGTAACAGGTTAGCTTAGTCTTTATAGACCATGCCTTGAATAAATAGGTATTGTCAATTTGGCTGGATGTTACTAGAAAGCTTGGGAAAACTATATTCAAAGTCTTTCCCAAACTATCCAAGGTTTTATTGAGATTTTCTTGAGAAATTAAGTTTTTTAGCCAGACTGGCATTGAAGGTTAATTTAAAGCTCTCCTAATTTGGTTGGGTTTCACTGTAGGCAGGGAAAAGATCCCGGGGGAAATCCTCTGCGGCTAGGCAGGTATTCATCGCTTTTTGGGGAGTGAAATCGGAAACTTCCCGACTCAGGGCCAGCACACATTCCGAATGGCGACCTGGCAGTAAACTTTGGCGACAGCTATTGAGGGCCGCCATGGTGACATCTTCCCCTTCGGGGGAACGGTTCCGTCCCACTACGCCCCGGTCAATATCCACTACACAATTACCCAAATCCACCGGGCGACGCACTTGAAAACAGGATTGCAGAGCCACAATGCCAGTAATGTTGGTGTTACGGCTGATCATGTTGACGCATTGGGACATTTCCTTGGGAATAATCGCCTGGGAGCAACCAGAAGCGGCCGCATCATCACTAACTCCGTTTCTTTTCAGTTCCGTCACACAAACATCAAACTGGTTCCAGTCCCCAGCCACGGCGGCGATCGGGGCAAAAACCATACCGCTGGCCATCAACAGGCCACAACCAATGGGAGCAAAGGGACGACGGAGTTGTTGGAAATAATTTTTAAAGCTATGTTTAGAGCCGTTAGAACCGATAGAGCTAAGCATACGGGTTAACACCAAGACGAAATTGACACCATCACCAGACCACTGGATTGTAGTCAGAGTTGCAGAGAAGATCAAGCCACCGGGGGTCACTCCAGGGGTACAATGCCTGCTAATCTATGGGGAAGTTATTTGCCCTTGTCCCTGCTCCGATTATCCCCCATTCCGAGAGATTAATGTTGACTGATAACCGCTTGGGAGAAGCGACCTTGTCCCCATCTATCCATCCAACGGCCATCATCCATCCCCAAGCCCAGTTACACGCCACAGTTCAGGTGGGGGCTTTTAGTGTGATTGGAGAGAAAGTCACCATTGGAGCTAATACGGTCATTGGTCCCCATGTGGTGGTGGAAGGCCCCACGGAAATTGGTACGGGCAATCGAATTTTTCCCGGTGCAGTGATCGGTTGTGAACCCCAGGATTTGAAATATAAGGGGGGAGAAAGTTGGGTCAAAATCGGCAACGATAACCAAATTCGGGAATACGTCACCATTAACCGGGCTACGGAAGAAGGAGCAGTGACCCGCATCGGCGATCGCAATTTGCTGATGGCCTATGCTCATGTGGCCCACAATTGTGTGATCGAAAACGAAGTAATTATTGCCAACTCCGTAGCTTTGGCAGGGCACATTTATATTGAATCCCAGGCAAGAATCAGCGGCGTTTTAGGAGTGCACCAATTTGTCCACATTGGTCGCTTGGCCATGGTGGGGGGCATGAGTCGCATTGAACGGGATGTGCCTCCTTTTACCATTGTTGAAGGTAATCCTTCTCGGGTGCGTTCTTTAAACTTAATCGGCCTGCAACGTTCCGGTATGTCGGCGGAGGATTTGAGTGCGTTAAAACAAGCTTTTCGGTTAATTTATCGTTCTGACACCCCCTACCAACAGGCCTTGGAAGAATTAGGGCGATCGGCCGCCCATCCCTACGTGCAACATTTCCAATGCTTTTTGCAGAAATCTAGCTACGACCAAGGGCGACGGGGCCCCATCCCCGGCAAAAAATAGGTCAGTGCCATGACCGGCTCCCATTTATTAGTAAATCTTTCTTTTCTGCTGGCCCAACCGACGGGGTTGAGTGTCTATGCCAGTAATGTTTTTCCCCATCTCAAACCCCTCAAGCCAACATTACTAACTTCCCAGTTGGTGGCGGAGTTTCCCTGCCAAACTGTGCCGAATAATCTCACCCCAGCCCAGGGCAGTCGGGGCCATTTTAATCGCTTAGTTTGGACCCAGTTTCAGCTACCAGAACTTTACCGACAATTAAAAGGTTCTTTGCTTTTTTCCCCCATCCCGGAAGCTCCACTTTGGGCCGATTGTCGCACAGTGGTGATGGTGCATGATTTGATTCCCCTCCGGTTTCCCAACTGGAAATCTCCCCTGACTAGCTATTGCAAGTTTTATTTGCCGTTGGTGCTGGGGCAAGCGGAACATATTTTGTGTAATTCCCAAGCCACAGCCGATGATGTGGTGGACTATTTCCAAATTCCCGCCAGTAAAATTACGGCGATCGCCTTGGGCTATGACCGGGAACATTTTCAACCGGGACAGGATAATTTAGCCCCAAGGAAAAAGCCCTACTTTCTCTTTGTGGGCCGCCACGATCCGCACAAAAATGTGGGGCGGCTGATTCAAGCCTTTGCTCGATTTGTGCAAAATACCAACAGCCAAGATATTGAGTTAATTTTGGCCGGTCCTACCGATCGCCGTTACACTCCCAAATTAATGGCCTTGGCGACAGAATTGGGGGTTGGGACAGAGGTACATTGTTTAGACTACGTTAGCTATGACCAACTGCGACAACTTTATCGCCAGGCGATCGCCTTGGTGTTTCCCTCTTTATGGGAAGGATTTGGTTTTCCAGTGCTGGAAGCCATGGCCTGTGGCACGGCGGTAATTACCTCTTCCGTCTCGTCCTTACCAGAAGTGGGAGGAGATGCCGTTCTATTGGTCGATCCCTACAGTATTAAAGAGATTTATCAAGCTATGGAGCAGGTGTGGAAAGATCGCCGGTTGTGTCAGCAGTTACAACAACAGAGCTTAGCCAGAGCAAGGGAATTTTCCTGGGAAAAAACTGGACATTTAACTAGGGAAGTATTGGCAAAGTATCTTTAGATGAGGGCAACCTAATCCCCTGACGAACTGCTACTGGCAATTGGGCGACCGGTTCAGACCAATCTGATTTTAACGGCAAAAAACGTTTCATAACCGATAATGCCACCGACATAGGGGTTAACACCAACACGGATAATTCCATTAACAGAAGGGGAAGTTTATTAATAGAAATTGCGGTAATAGCGTGAGGCCAAAATAGTTTTTGTCTATACTCTCCAAAATAGTGATGCCAAATGCTTGATCAAATACGGCACTCCATACATCGTTCACAACAATAAAACTATTATCGAAGAAAATAAATGGAGGGATTAATTTCAATTAAATGTATCTTTAAAAATTAATTTACCTTTTAAGTAAACCTCCACTGTGTCGTCATTAATTGAGTAAGTATAATCTCCATTTTTCCAGGTCGAAATGCCGGCCTTGCGATTGCGGCCTAATTTAATACATCCTGTCCCGTAAACACAGCCTCGGTAGGTTCCCGCTTCGTAGTCCACGGTATATTCGCCTTTTTGACCATAGTAGGTAATGGGAACGGCGACAGCAACGGTTGCATAAACCACAGAGAAAGTTGCCATCAGCGCCAAATGTAATACCTTCATGGTTTATCCCCCAATGTTTGATCGCAAAATAATTATATCCGCTACTTAAATTTTTCTATCTAGTATTTTAAGATAGTTAACATAAAGTCTTGATTTAAGTTTGGAATTGTCTAAAGTTATTCTGCCTGGGAGATAATCTGGTGTGATGTTGTTTGCGTTTTTCCAGCCCCTCGAATTTCCGGATAACTTCAATCAGACACTGGCGATAAATGTCTATGCGGAAACCATTTGCGGCAGTCAGGCGGTCCTAGAGGTGGCCCGTGGCCAAGCAAGTCAGGCGGCAATGGATGCTTTTAATCGCCATCGACAACTACATCTATTTCCTATGCTGCTCTTGGATACTATCGGAAAAAATACCGAAGCCGAGTTATTAAAAAGTTGGGACGAGTTTTCCCGGCAGGTCTGCCCCGAAAAGTTTGAGTGATTATCTGTGCCAAGGGCAAAGAGTTTCCACTTCGGTCTGAACTGAGCAAAGGATGGTCCATCATCCCCCCCTATGGGGAGAACATTGAGCGTTTTTTTAAAGAGCAGAAAGCTCTCATGATGACTTAAGATCTGTTAAAGTTTGATGCTCAAAATTTTTAGAAAACCATCAGGCGGTTAAAGTTCAAATAATATTTCCCTGGGCAGGCTGTCAGTAGTGCGGATCCCAGCAAAAAGGCGACCTATCTCGGGGATAAATCGCCATTAACTCTAGAAATTTCTTGCAAACTTTGTCTCAACTGGCAGTCAACTCTCTTGTTGACATTCTTTGAGCTTATTCTTGTGGAAACTTACAGGTGGAGATAAGCAGCTTCTGCTTCCAATTGACTAACTAAGGACTGATTGCCGGCGGCCCGTGCCCGCTCTAAACGGTGCTGGAGGTTTTGACGCAGGGTTTCTTTGTGGGCGATCGCCGTTTGAGTCAAAACACGTTTACGATTATTCATTACTTCTACCCTCCGAAAGGCAGTGAAAAACTTACATTTAGATTTACATTCAACATAACATAAAATTATAGGTAATTTCCAGAACGGTATCTATTGTTACTGAAGTTAACAAAAATGTATGGCAGGAATCCGAACGGAAGAGGCATTAGCCTGGGAAAAAGCGGTTTTTCCACCGTGGGCAAAATCTACCCTTAGGAATAGAGATCGCGGTCTAAACTCTTCCCCTGGAAGTCCGGTGCGATAAGAAGTTTCGAGCTTCCCCATTGGTCTTGGTTTTAAATAACTTTTGGTTTGTCCAACTGCCCTGCTGTACTGTCAAGAAATAATGGTTAAATCCATATCCCCCTTCCCCCCAGAGGGTATTGTACTTTTCAAGCGGCCAAGGTTAAGTAGAAATTGTGCTTTTAATTTTTCCAATGTTGAATAAATTTTTTTACCTTTGACCATGGGAAGAAAACATTAGGAGCGTTGTTTGTGCCTCCAAGGAAAAGTATGCGATCGCCATTTAAAAGTGGGTGGTCTTTAGTATCATTGCTATTCGTATTGCTATCGGGCTGTGGTGGTGAAAATCTTTCCTCCCCGGAAATGAACGCCTCTCCCTCGGCAAATCAAGGCACTTTAACGGTGCGAGCCAACGGAGAAGAACGGGCCCGGGAAGGTCTGACCACCAAGGATGGCTGGGTTCTGGACTTTAATCACGTTTATGTTTCCCTGGCGGACATTAATGCTTACCAGGTAGGGTCGGCCTTTGATGCCAGCACGGATGCTTCATTGCCGGAAACCGCCGTGGCGATCGCCATGCCAGGACCTACAGTGGTGGACTTAGCAATGACGGGAAAAGATGCAGAAACGGTTTTAGTGGGGGAAACTCCGGCTCCAGCGGGGAAATTTAACGCTTTATCTTGGCAAATGCCCTTGGCCACAGAAGGCCCAGCCCAAGGTTACTCAATTTTACTGGAGGGAATGGCCACTAAAGATGGTCAGACTATTCCATTCAAACTAGGGGTAAAGAAGGAGTTGGGTTTTGTCTGCGGTGATTTTGTGGGCGATGAACGTAAGGGAATTCTCACCGCTGGCGGCAAGGCAGACTTGGAAGCCACCTTTCATTTAGATCATTTATTTGGGGACGGACAAGAACCCGTCGATAGCGACATTAACCTTAGTGCTTTTGGCTTTGATCCCCTAGCAGCCCTGGCCGGGGAAAAGGGCATTGATCTCAATAGTCAGGACTTGCAAGCTCGATTAGGGGCGGCAGATTATCAAACCTTTTTACAAGTTTTAGCCAACCTTGGCCATGTGGGGGAAGGCCATTGCCGACAAACCAAGGCATTCACCACCATCACTTCCTTCAACCTGTAAATCCGATGAAATTTAACCTAGCTCTATTTTGTTTAGCGGGAGGCATACTTACCCAGACGGTCTCCGTCCTTGCCCACGGAGTTAAAGTGGAACATCATTCGGTGGCGGCGATCGCCGTGGCGGCCCATTATGACTCCGGGCAACCCATGGCCGAAGCCCAAGTATTAGTCTATGCCCCGAATAATTCCACTGAACCTTGGTTAACGGGGGTTACTGACAAAGAGGGCAAATTTATTTTTACTCCAGCAGGCGATCGCCCTGGCAATTGGGAAGTGGCAGTGCGGCAAGGGGGCCACGGAAATATGATCACCATACCTTGGCAACCAGAAACAACAGCGGTTGATAGCACCGATACAGCCAATGCCCTTACTTCTAGTGTCAACCAAGGCACTCCAGAAATTACCGTAGCCTCTGTACCGGATGCCAATGCTGCCCTATCTCCCATTCAACGGGGTATCACTTTAGGGGCCGTAATTTGGGGTTTTGTGGGTACTGCCCTATTTTTCAGCAGAAGCAAAGGTGAGGGCAGGGCCTAGATGCACATTCCCGATGGTCTATTGCCACCCCAGATCGTGGCCGGGGGCTATGCAGTGACGGGGTTAGCCACTTGGTACTGTCTGCGGCAAATTAATCGTCAAGGCCATGCCCAGGAAAATATTCCCAAAGCATCTTTGCTGACCGCAGCTTTTTTTGTTGCTTCCTCTATCTATATTCCCCTGCCGCCGGTGAGTGTCCACCTAATTCTCAACGGTCTGTTGGGGGTAATGCTGGGCTATTTTGCTCTGCCAGCCATTTTAATTGGCCTCTTTTTCCAAGCTTTGATGGTGGGCCATGGGGGGCTGACCACCTTGGGTATTAATGGTGTTTTGATGGGTTTGCCAACGTTGGCGGCCTATCATATTTTTCAACTGCGCCATGGGCTAGAAAAGTTTCTGCCGGAGCGCTGGGCCATGGGCATTGCTGCTTTTTTGGGGGGTAGCAGTGGTTTAGCCTTAACGGTGCTAATTTTCATTGCCCTCACTGTCACCAGTTTACCGACGGGTTTGGATGCCACCGCTGAGCGCCGAGCGATTATGGTGCTGGCGTTGGGCCATGTACCTCTGATTGTGCTAGAAGGCATATTCACTGCCCTGGTGGTTTTGTTTCTGCAACGGACTAAACCGGAATTACTGGAGAGTTAGCAATGGGTTTAATGACGTTGGAAACCTATGTGCCTGGGCGATCGCCAATTCATGGTTGGGAGCCTCGACAAAAACTGTTTAGTCTGATGGCGTTGATGTTTGCTTTGGCCATGGTGCAGCAAGCTTGGTTAATGGTGCCCATGGTGAGCGTCACTGTCTTGCTTTATTGGTTGTCTGGCTTACCCCTGAGTTTTTTACTGCAACGGTTGAGTTACCCCGGTTTATTTATTCTCACAGCGGTTATTCTCCTCCCCTTTGTCAGTGGGGAAACAGTGCTGGGGCAGTGGGGCTGGCTCACCATTCGTCAGGAAGGATTGACGGCTATGGTGCTCATTGCGGGAAGGTTTTTCTCCATTCTTACCCTGGGTTTTATTCTCTTTGGCACCACTCCTTTTTTAACCATGGTTAATTCCCTGCGCCGTTTAGGTTTGCCTCCCCTGATGGCAGATATGGCCCTATTGGCTTACCGTTACCTCTATGACATTGGTAATACTTTCCGTACCATGCACCAAGCAATGCAACTGCGGGGCCTAGGACAACAACAGCAAAAACGGCGATCAATACAACAGTGGGCTTTTTTGTTGGGCAATCTTTTACTACGGAGTTATGAACAGTCCCAACGGGTTTACCAGGCCATGGTCCTGCGGGGTTATGGCCAAGCTGTATCTCCCCAGCCTAGCCCTAGGACGGAGGGAAAATGTTCAACGGGTTTAGGTTTAACGGTAATCGTATTGGCGATCGCCGTTGGTTTTGTGGTGGCGGAGGTGAGCCTGTGACGGGAACCAATGTGCGGGCCATGGACCGGAGCCAAGAAAAGGAAGCAATTAAGTCACCCATACCACCGGCAATTAGGGTGCGGGAATTATCCTTTGCCTATGGCGGACAAACTCCAGTACTAAACAATTTAGCTTGGCAAGTCGCCCCAGGGGAAAGGCTAGGCATTATTGGCCATAACGGTTGTGGCAAAACTACCTTATTTTTACTGCTTTGCGGACTGTTAAAAGCTAGCGCTGGCACCATCCAGTTATTGGGCCAGGCCCTGGAAGCGGGAAAATTTTTGCCTGAAGTGGGTTTCCTGTTTCAAAATCCCACAGACCAACTATTTGCTACCTCCGTTTGGGATGACATTGCCTTTGGGCCACAAAATATGGGCTTATCCCCGGCTCAAGTGACGGAGAGGGTTAACCAAGCGGCGGAGTTAACTGGCATTACTTCTTTGTTAGATCGTCTACCCCAACATTTATCCGGGGGGGAAAAGCAAATGGTGGCGATCGCCGGTTTGTTAGCCATGGCCCCGAAAATTTTACTCTGTGATGAACCCACCGCTAGTCTGGATATTAAAGCCCGCCGTCAGTTGATTAACTTTTTGGGGCAGTTCCAGCAAACGTTACTAATTTCCTCCCACGATCTGGAATTTGTGCTGGAAGTCTGCAACCGGGTCATAATCATTGACCAAGGGCAGATTGTCGCCGACGGCCCGGCCCAGGAAATTATGGCCGACCAAACCCTGATGGAAAGCCATGGTCTGGAAAAACCCTATTCTCTCCGTTAAAGGCGATCAGCAAACTGTGGGGAAAGCTCAGCTCCGGCTTCCTAGAATTCCTGCATAATCAGATAGACCGGGTCGAGAGAAGTTAATGGGCACTAATCCAAAGGGTTTCCTGGCTGATAATTTCTCCGTTATTCCGTAACCACACCAGGGTGATTTTTTCCACAGTGCCATTCACCAAAGTCACCAGGGAAAAATTACGGGCAGCGGGCAAACCGTCTTTTTCCGTTTGGATGCGGGGTACACAGGCCGCATTCAGATATACCGTTCCTTGATGATCCACATAAACCCTCTCCCGCAGACGATCCTGACGATGTCTAAGGCGATGGTGCATATGGCCGAAGGTCACCAATGGTACCTGTTTACCCTGCTCCCGCACAGAGGCGATCGCCCAGGCCAGATCCGGATCGCCAAAATCGCCGCCGATGGGATTCCAATCCCGACCACAGATGGATTCGGCATGATTTCCTAAGCCGGTGGGACCATTGTGGGCCAGAAAAATTAACGTTTCATGGGGGCTAGCCAGGGCCGTTGCGGCAATGTGGGTTTGGGACTGGGCAAAACTTTCCATGCCATATCGTTCCCGCATAAACTGTTTATTCTTCCATTCATTGCCCCCCCAGGTAAAAGGCCTGCCCCCCACCACCGAGAGGCTAAATTGCTGAAAATCCCGGCGGCCATAGCTAACATCTGCCAACCCCAGGAGTTCCTGCTGAGCTTTCACCCGGTCTTCTTTTTGGCGATCGTAGGGGCACTTTTTGCGCCCCCAATCGGAGGCGGTGAACCAAGCATCGTGGTTACCAAATACCGTTGCCTTGGGAATGGGTAAGGAGGCAATCAAGCTGACCACCGGCAATGATTCGTTGCCAAAATCCCCCACAAATAGTGCCAAGTCTACGCCGATCGCCTGGAGAGCTTGGTGGTCCGCCAATTCCCATTGTTCATGGATATCCCCCACAACGGCCAGGGTAGTGGTTGCGGTAGGTTGGGGGGCCATCAGCTCTCTTCGCTTTCCGACATTTCTGCCAATTCTTCTTCCCCAGAAGGAGGCACTAGGGCCACAGCGGCGATCGCATCATCGGCATCTAACCTTTGTACCCGCACCCCAGTGGCACTACGGGATTGGGGGGAAATATCGTTCACGGACTGGCGGATAATAATGCCCCGGTTGGTGACAATCATCAACTCGTCATCGGCGTTGACCACATGGAGGGCCACTAGCTGGTCATCTTTGGATTTAAAGCGGATCGCTTTCACTCCCAGGCCGGCCCGATGTTGCAAGCGGAATTGACCAATGGGCACCCGTTTGCCGAAACCCTTCATGGTTACCCCCAGCAACCAGGGGCCAGGATTGTCGCTTTCTTCCAAAATGGCATCGGTATCGCCCCCTAAGTCCTCATCCGGCTCATCTTCGGAACCAACGGCAATATTGGCCACCACCTGGCTCGGCAAAATATCCATACTGATCAGCGCATCCCCAGACCGGAGCCGCATGGATTTAACCCCCCTGGTGGCCCGACCGAGGGCCCGCAGTTCATCCTGATCCGCTTTGAAATGGATAGCCATACCCTTTTGGGAACCGATAATGACGCTATCTTCCGCTTTGGCTAAACGAACCCAACGCAATTGATCCCCTTCCACCAAGGAAATGGCGATTAACCCATTGGCCCGGATATTACTAAAAGCCGAGAGGGCAGTTTTTTTGATGTAGCCCTGTTTGGTCAGCATGATGAAATAGGTATCATCGTCAAATTCTGAAACAGACACTAGGGAGGTAATTTTTTCATCCTTGGGGATGGGCAACATCTGCACAATGGGCACCCCCCGGGCCGTGCGGGAAGCAATGGGAATTTGGTAAGCGTTGAGGCTATAGACCACCCCCCGATCGCTAAAGAACAGCACTTTATCGTGGTCACAGCAGGAAAGGAAATGCTCCACTCCATCGTCATCTTTAATCTTGGCGGCGGCTTTACCTCTGGTGGCACGGTTTTGGGTACCAAAGGTGCTGGCGGGCATCCGTTTGATGTAACCCTGTTCCGTCAATAAAATTAGGGCTTGGTCATTGGCAATTAAATCCGTGTCAATTAATTCCCCATCTTCTTGGACAATGACGGTGCGGCGGGGAGTGGCGTGAATAGCCTTAATTTGCTCCAATTCTTCTTCGATGATGGCATTAACCCTTTCCCGGCGGGCCAAAATATCTTGGAAATCGGCGATTTTGGTTTGCAGTTCATCATGTTCAGCGGTGATTTTATCCGCTTCCAAAGCCGTTAACCGGCGCAGTTGCATTTGCAAAATGGCATCGGCCTGCACTTCGGAGAGGGAAAAGCCTTCCACCAGTTCCGTTTTGGCAGAGGCCGTGTCCGCCGCTCCCCGAATCAGACGAATGACCGCATCCAGGTTATCCAGCGCAATCAACAATCCCTGGAGCAGATGATCCCGTTCTTCCGCTTTCCGCAATTCGTAGCGGGTACGGCGGGTAATGGTTTCAATGCGAAATTCCCAAAAGACAGTGAGGAATTTTTTAATGGTGAGAACTTCAGGAGTGCCGTTAACCAGCGCCAACAAATTCGCCCCAAAGTTACTCTGGATGGGAGTTTGTTTGTAAAGATTATTGAGCACCACCCGAGCGTAGGCATCCCGCTTCAGTTCAATGACAATGCGCATACCATCTCGATCGCTCTCGTCCCGGATGTCGGCAATGCCGTCAATTTTTTTATCGTTAACCAGATCCGCAATGCGTTCAATTAAAGCGGCTTTATTGGTTTGGTAGGGTAGCTCGGTGACGATAATGGCATCCCGGTCAGGCCGCCCAGGATGTTCCATGGTTTCAATGGAGGCCACCCCCCGCATGGTGATGGAGCCCCGGCCGGTTAAATAGGCTTCCCGAATGCCCGATCGCCCGAGGATCTGGGCCCCGGTGGGAAAGTCCGGGCCGGGAATAATCTGCATTAATTCCTGTTCGGTGATTTCGGGGTTACGAATTAAGGCGATCGCTCCGTCGATCACTTCCCCGAGGTTATGGGGGGGGATATTGGTGGCCATGCCCACGGCAATGCCGGAGGAACCGTTAATCAATAGTTGGGGAATGCGGGCCGGGAGAACGGTGGGTTCCTGTTGGGAACCGTCAAAGTTATCAATGAAATCTACGGTTTCCGCCTCAATGTCCCGCAATAACGAGTTGGTGGAAAGGGGTCTAAGGCGAGATTCCGTGTACCGCATCGCCGCCGGGGGATCATTATCCACGGAGCCAAAGTTCCCGTGGCCGTCAATAAGCGGTTCCCGCATGGAAAAGTCCTGGGCCATGCGCACCAAGGCATCGTACACCGCCGTATCACCGTGGGGATGATATTTCCCCAGCACTTCCCCCACCACCCGGGCACATTTCCGAAAGGGGCGATCGGGGGTCAGCCCCAGCTCGTACATGGCATAGAGAATGCGCCGATGGACTGGCTTCAACCCATCCCGTGCATCGGGTAACGCCCGCCCAACAATCACACTCATGGCATATTCCAGGTATGACTGTGACATTTCGTTTCTGAGGTCAGTCGCAATCAGGCGATCGGGCGAGTCAGTCATGCAATTACTCCAAGGCAGTTTGAAAGGTTTGAGTTGGGCTCCAATTCCCCCCAAGGGGAACAGATAACAGGGCTCAAAACAGCCTCTATTCTACCATTGGCCAGGGTGGGAGCCTCCACAGCCCTAATGCCCTCTCCGATTGCTCCTCAATTTTCACTCTAAAGTTTGTTTGAAAAGTCCCCTCCTCAACGTTAAGGGGAAACCGCCTGAAATTTACCTAGTATTGCCCGAGCTTCCGTGGGTCGTTTTAGAGGACAGAATAAAACTCTGCAAACAAATTCTGAAAAATTATCTCTTATGGGAAAAAAACTTGGCGATCGCCATGGTGAATCAATTAAATAATTACCACCCTTATCTGATTTTGGTTGTTGGAAGTCAAATGGCGATCAACACAAATAAAACCTAGTTTTTGTCAGGTAAAGTCGATGTAATTAAATCTAAAGCATCATTGATTAGGGCACTGTAATCGACCATTTTAGCCAATTCTTCACTGGAATAGCGACCTTCAAAAGCTTCCGCCGCCGCCCCGGCCAGGGCAATTCGATAGGCATCAGTTAAGGCTTCCCTCAACTCTTCTGAAGATAAATAGGTGCCCCCTGCTTTGCGCCGTCGATTAGTTTTTTGGATTTCGTCCACTGAATTGGCGATCGATAAATCCCACGAGCGGGTACTGCGTTTTTCCGCCTGTCGTTTAATCAAATGTAGTAGAAGTATCTTGGCATAACTACTAATTTTATTAATCTTATCGTCCCTACTCATTTCCGTCATTTCCTCCACCAACACCAGAGCATCAGAAACATTCCCTTGGGACAATAACGTTTTCAGTTCTAACAATTCTTCCATTGCTTTTCTCCCATAAACTAACTATCTGAATTTAGACCAACAAATAACGCAGGCTAGGCGTAGGGATCGCCAAACAAGACGAAGGAACTGGTAATTTCCCGCAAAATTTTATCGGTCACTTCCCCCAGGGCCACTCCCCCCACCGATCGCCGGCGGAAAGAACGGAGCACCACCAGGTCAAAGGTGTGGGAGACCCGCACAAGCACCTTAGCGGCATCGTCATGGCAAATGACTTTAATGGGATAGTCCGCCGTGGCCCGACATTGGTTTAGAAACCGTTCCATTTCCGTTTTAAACGCTTGCACCTGTTGTGGGGAGGTGTTGTGGGGACAAACATGGAGCAGGGTAACAATGGCTCCGTTGGTTTCCGCTAAGCGCTGGGTGAACTGGAATAACTCCAACGTTTGGGGGGTGAGATTTTTGATGGGGAAGAGAATGCGATGGAAAGAACGGGGGTCAGACAATAACCGCATCACCGCCACGGGACAATGGGCCGACCAGAACACACTGTCAATGGTGCTACCGAATAATTTAGCCCGTAAACCAAGGGTTTGTTGACTCCAACCCATGATGATTAAGTCCGCATTTTTTTCCCTGGCAGTATGGCTAATGGCCCGGGCCACATCATCATCAATGCGGAGGGCTGGGTGGGCATCGACTTTCAGATTGGTGGCCAGTTCCGTAGCCTGTTGCAGTAACAGCTCATTTCTAGCTAACCGGCTGGTTAACCCAGGATCATCCATGTGCACCGGCGCTTTGGCGATCGCCAGGGGAATCACCACCCCA
This sequence comes from Synechocystis sp. FACHB-908, assembly GCF_014698595.1. Classification (NCBI taxonomy): domain Bacteria; kingdom Bacillati; phylum Cyanobacteriota; class Cyanophyceae; order Synechococcales; family Merismopediaceae; genus Synechocystis; species Synechocystis sp. FACHB-908. The sequence continues at coordinate 235,563 of NZ_JACJTH010000011.1, forward strand.
CTTTCATGGCGGGCGATCAGGGCTCCCATTTCCAACAAATAGCTCAAGGTTTGGGGATTTTGGGTGGGCACCAATACGGTGAAGGTAGAAGCCTTGGGGGGGATTAGGGTTACGGCCCCATTTTCCTCGGGGTCGTCTAAATCTTCTGTCAAACTGGACAGAGTATTGGGAATCGGAATTTTGGGGGCAAATTTAGCCGTCATCAACGGGCCAACGATAGACGTAATCAGCATTAAAACAATGATGGTGTTTAACACCGTCTCCGACACCAGGCGATCGCCAGCGGCATTAACTGCTTGGTATCCGGCCACCGCTGCCGCCAATGTAGCCGCCACCTGGGGAATGGAGAGGGACCACATGGTTAAACCCTCCACCCAGGTATAACCTAGTTTCCATTGGGCTAAAATCGCCGCCACCCCTTTGGAGAGAATTAACCCCACCACAATGGCCACCACCAAAGGGAATAGAGTGGTCAAAGTCACCAAAAAAGCCGGCAGATCCAACAGCAGCCCAATGCCAATGAAGAAGAATGGAATAAATAGGGTAGTTCCTAGGAATTCCACCTTTTCCTTTACGGGGCTGTTGCCCAGCACATCATTTACCGCTAGCCCCGCCAGAAATGCGCCGACAATTTTGTCCACATTGATTAACTCTGACCCCACTGAAGCGAGGAACACCGCCAGCAACACAAAGAGAAATTGGTTACTCTGTTCATCCCCGGTGCGACGAAAATATTCCCGTCCCGCCCAATCAAAACCAATTAAAACCAAGGCACTGTAAACGGCGATCGCCACCAATTGCACCACCAAACCCGCTGGGGAAAAACTGCCACTGTGGATGGAAATACAAATGGCTAAAACCAATAAAGCGGCAATGTCAGTGAAAATTGTGGCCCCAATGGTGACCATCACCGCTTGATTTCGGACTATGCCCAATCGCTGCACAATGGGATAACCCAACAAAGTATGGGAAGCAAACAGAGAGCCGAGCAACACAGACGCATTGAAGGAATAGCCAAAGGTCAACCCCACCGCCAACCCCGTCAGCAATGGCACCGCAAAGGTGAGGGAACCATACAGTAGCGAACGGTTCCTGGTCCGGCGGAAATCCACCATGTCAATTTCCAGCCCCGCTACAAACATCAGGTAAATTTTGCCGATGTCGGTGAAGAGTTTGATGCTTTCCGAATCTTCATTCAGCACCCCCAAACCACTTTTGCCCAACACAATGCCGGCAAACAAAAGTCCCACCAGTCCTGGTAATTTCAAGCGCTCAAAAATGGGCGGCAGGATCAGGGTCACCAATAATAAAATAGTGAAGTCAATTAAAGGGTTACTCGGAATTGGTGCGAATAGGCCATCCATAAAGTGGGTGGAGATTGTTTAGGTCATAGGCAAAAGCCATCGGCATCATCATACCGTTCCGGCTCCCGATCGCCATTTCTCTTCCCTTTCCCCTAGCCGGTTTTGCCATTGCGCCCCTTTCCCCCTTTATCCCCATGCGTAACCAGTATTTTTCCCTCATCAGCCCAGCCCTATGGCCTGCTGTAGTCCCCACCCTGGCTAGTGTTTACCTAGGAACTCTGGTCATATCCTCCCCGGCGATCGCCCTAGATTGTGCTGAAATAGGGGCACTGGCCCAACGCAATTCCCGTTGTTGGGAAAGTTTGCCCTCCATCATGGGCCCCAAGGCTGACAATGGTGACCCCCATAGTCCCAGTACCACTCCCGCTATAGATGCTGGCGATGGACTGCAACCTTTTCAAGGCGTCTGGAAATTCGATTATGAAAAAACCATGGAAGCCCACAGAGAAAGTCCCGACTATAAGCCAGAGGAAGACATGGAAGCATTATCTGGACTGCTGAATCTAATGTTTGGCATGGTTTCCCTGAAAATTAGCGGAAATCAATTGCAAATGAGCGCTGCTGACAGCAATGAAGTTATTACCACCATCGACTGTGAAGTGGATTCCGCCACCGCCACCGTGGTCACAGCCCAATGTACCAAGGACGGTGAAACCAAAACAATCAAATTTGAGAATATTTTGCCTGGGCAATATATGAGATTTAATGCGGTGGGGGAAAACGATTGTCCCTACTGTACTTGGCGTCGGGTGGAGCCATAACTACCCGGTGAAGCTGTACCCTAAACCTTGGTAAGCAGTTAGTCTAGCTAGCAAAACCGCCAGTATTAAAGCCAATTAACCGTAAACCACACAAGCTATCGAGAAAATCGCCCATTATGACCCTCAATCTCTACTTTTTGCGCCACGGCGAAACCACTTCTAGCCAGACAGGGACCTTTTGTGGCCGCCTGGACATTGACCTCACCAGCCACGGTTACCAGATGGCCCACCAATTTGCCGAAGCCTACAAGGATGTGAGCTGGACGGCTATTTTTGCCAGTCCCCTGCACCGCACCATGGCCACTGCCACTCCCCTAAGTAAATTGATTAATCTCCCCATTCAAAAACGGGATGGTCTGAAGGAAATTGCCTATGGGGAATGGGAAGGAAAAACCCCGGCGGAAGTTAATCAACAATTCCATGACGATTATGTGCGCTGGTTAGCCGATCCAGGTTGGAATGCTCCTTCTGGGGGAGAAAAGGGCATTGATATTGCCCGCCGTAGCTCGGAGGTGCTAGAAGAAATTGAACGAACTTTTACCACGGGGAATGTGTTGGTGGTGTCCCACAAGTCCACCATCCGCATTATGCTCTGTAGCTTGCTGGGCATTGACATTGGCCGTTTTCGAGACCGCATTGGTATGCCTGTTGCGGCGGTGAGTATTGTCACCATGTCCGAACATGGTCCTCTGATTGAAGTCATGGGCGATCGCTCCCACCTCAACCAGGACTTGCGCGATCGGTACGGCACTTAAGAAAATATCACCCAGGTAATTACAGGTAATTAAACGATTAAACCCATTCAAATTCATTGGCTGTTGCCATGGCTTCTTCCTCAGGGGAAATTTTTTCTGGGCCATGTTTTTGAAAGGTTGCAACGTTTTGAGACCTTCCCCTTGGCTTAACCCAGGTTGAAAGCCGCAATGGGGCCTTAGGATGAACATATTTGCTATGCGATCGCCTAGTTTGCCATGAGTCACCGTGTTCTAGTTGTGGAAGAGGAAGAAAAGTTAGCCCGATTTATGGAGTTGGAACTCAAATATGAAGGCTACGATGTCAGTGTGGCTAGGGATGGCCTAAAGGGCTTTACCCAAGCCCAGGAATTTCCCCCCGATTTAATCATTGTGAATGGAGCCCTGCCGGGCATGTCCGGTTTAGAGCTATGCCGGAGGTTAAGGGAAATGGGCAGTCGCATTCCCATTATTCTGATCACCGCCAAGGACGACGTGGAAGAACGGGTGATGGGGTTAGATGCCGGTGCCGATGACTACATTGTCAAACCCTTTAACTCCGATGAATTTTTTGCTCGCATCCGGGTGCAATTGCGCCGCACCCACACCACCAGCGATGAAGTATTGCAATTCGCCGATCTACGTTTCAATCGCAGTACGAGGGAAATCCAACGGGGCGATCGCCTGATTGATCTCACCGCCAAAGAATTCGAGCTGTTGGACTATCTGCTCTCCCATGCCCGCCAGGTGTTGACTAGGGAACAAATTTTAGAGCGGGTCTGGGGCTACGACTTTATGGGGGATTCCAACATCATTGAGGTCTATATCCGTTATCTGCGGTTGAAGTTGGAGGCGGCGGGGGAACCTCGTTTGATTCAGACAGTGCGGGGGGTGGGCTACGTACTAAGGGATTAGGGGTATGGAACTAATCATTTCCTGGCTACGGTTGTCCTGGCAGGTATTGGCCATCAATGGCGATCGCATTGCCTGGAACACTTTTTTGGCTATTATTCCCCTGGTGCTAAGCGTTTGGTTATTCCGTTGGCAGAATTCCCAGCGCCAACCATGGCCCCGATCGCCGTTGTGGTGGGTAATTTTTGCTGTGTTTGTGGCTTTTTTACCCAATGCCCCTTACATTTTGACGGACATTATCCACTACTTCAAGTTAGTACGGCAGGGGATACCGACTAGCGTCATGATTTTCACCGCTACGCCCCAATTTTTTCTCTTTCTAAATGTGGGTTGGCAATGCTATGTCATGTCCTTGCTCAACGCCGGTTATTATCTGGAGCAACGGCAATGGTCCGCGTGGATTTTCCCCATGGAGTTAATGGCCCATTTGTTGTCGGCGATCGGTATTTACCTGGGTCGATTTCTGCGGTTAAACAGTTGGCACGTGGTCACTGATCCCAAAGATGTGGGGCAAAATTTAGCCCAAAGCCTTTCCCATCACCGTCCCCTCTTGGCTATTAGCGTTACCGTGGTGATTCTGAGTGTTTTTTATTGGTTCACTAAACAGATTAACCTCGGGTTAGTACTACGATGGCAACAGGTTCGTCGTGGTGCCCCATAGGCCAACGAAAGCATTAACCCAATGGAATGGCAACAATTACTCTCCCGCAAGCGCCTCGGTAAACAACAGTTGGAGGAGCATCAGTTTGAGCGCACCTCTTTTCTGAAAGATTATGACCGCATTGTCTATTCCACCGCTTTCCGGCGGCTGAAGGATAAAACCCAGGTTTTTCCCCTGTCCAAAAATGCCGATGTCCGCACCCGGCTGATTCACAGTTTAGAAGTGTCCTGTGTGGGGCGTTCCCTAGGGCGCATGGTGGGGGATCAAATAATTAAACGCCATCAACTCCAGGCGATCGAAGCGGCGGACTTTGGTGATATTCTCTCGGCGGCCTGTTTAGCCCACGACATTGGTAATCCCCCCTTTGGCCATGCGGGGGAGGACGCCATCCAAACCGCTTTTCAAAAATGGTATGCCCGCAAAAATCGTTCCGGTGCCTTGATTAATCCCCTGGAAAAAGCTGACTTTGACCGCTTTGAAGGCAATGCCCAGGGCTTTCGGATTTTAACTAGGCTTGGTCTACCCCATCGCCCAGGGGGACTGCAACTAACCTGTGCTACCCTGGCCACCTTTGCTAAATATCCCCGGGAATCCTTTATTCCCCAACGTACCCTGGCCCGTCATCCCGGCAAAAGTTTACAAAAATATGGTTTTTTCCAAGCTGAAAAGGATCTATTCACTGAAGTGGCAGAAACCGTGGGTCTCATCGGGCGATCGCCAAAGGTTGCTTGGTGGTGTCGCCATCCCCTCACGTTTTTAATGGAGGCGGCGGATGATCTGTGTTACTCCATTGTCGATTTGGAAGATGGTTTTCACATGGGCTATCTCCCCTTTGCAGCGGTGCAAGATAAACTCCAAAGCATTGCTGACATTGACCTGAACCAATACGAAGGCAGTCCAGCAGAAACCATCAAGCGACTGCGGGCCAAGGCCATTAATCGACTGGTGAAGGAAGTTGCTCAACTTTTTCTTGACCACGAACCGGATATTTTGGCAGGGAAATTTGACCAATCCCTAGTGGAGCTAAGTCGCTTTTCTCCCCAACTCAAGGAAATTGAAACCATGACCACCAATGCGGTTTTTCACCATCCCAATGTGGTGAGAATTAAAATTGCTGGCTTTGAGGTCCTGGGGGATCTACTAACCGATTTTTTGACCTCCGTACTGGAAAAACAACCCCGTCCGAAGGGAAAATTGCTCAAATTTATGTTGCCTCCAGAGCATCAAATAGCCCCCGATGAAGATAATTACAGCAAAATTCTGAAAGTAACCGACTACATTGCCGGTATGACGGATTTACAAGCTACTCTGCTTTACCAGCAACTGCGGGGAATTTCTTTGTAAACTCCCATCAAAAGATCAATGACAGTGAGTAAGGAGGAATAGAAAAAATTGGCTAGACTTTTAGGAAGATTTTTCCTGAGAAAAAATAGGCAAGGGATTGACGTTACGATAGCCACTATTGGGACGGGGTTGTTTTTGAATTTCCTCCTTAATACTGTCAAGATCCACGTAACGGTCGGACACATTAATTAAACTGTCGCTGGTCATGGAACGGAGACTCACCACTTCAATGCGCGCCCCCCGATAACTGACCGCATCGGCCGCATAGGCCAAATCCCCATCGCCACTGACCACCACTGCGGTGTCATAGGAACCCACCAGGGACATCAAGTCCACGGCAATTTCCACGTCTAAGTTAGCCTTTTTAGAACCGTCTGGTAATTGCACTAAGTCTTTGGCAATGACTCGGTAACCATTGCGGCGCATCCAAAGTAAAAATCCCTGTTGTTTTTCGTTACTACGGTCTACTCCGGTGTAGAAAAAAGCCCGCAATAGGCGGGAGCCGCCCGTTAAACAGTGCAATAGCTTGGTGTAATCAATTTCAATGCCCAACTGTAATGCGGCGTAAAAAAGATTGGAACCATCGATGAAAATGGCTACCCGCCCCCGGTTTTCTAATAACTGATCCGGCGTAAACAGTGCATCCTGTTCAAAGTCCTCAAACATGGTGTTCCTAAATGACTAAGTTGTAATTTAAAGGGGTTTTAAAAAATTTTTTCAAGGGGAAAAGGCGGGAAAGTTATAAAAATGTTAATTTTTGTTAAAAAATCTTAAAAAGATTGAAATTGACCTAGGGGGTCAGTTTTTGATTCTACTCCTCTGCCGGTAACTCCAGTTTGGTAAAAATAGGTTGGGCAGGGGGCAGATTTTGGTTCGCACCCAATTGGCCCCAGGATTGGTGACGGTTGAATTCTTCCGCTTGCTCCAACGGCGATCGCCACTGGTCAAAGTCCCAGGTAAAACCTAGCTGTTGATAAATTTTGGTACTCAGGCGGGGAACAATGGGGGAAAGAAGATAGGCCGAGAGCCGAATGGATTCCAACACGCTGTACAGCACGTCTTCTACCTCCTTCTGACTGCCCTGTTTAAATAATTTCCAGGGGGCCATGTCGTCAATATATTTATTCCCAGCCCTCACCAGAGTGAAAATTGCTTCACAGGCATCAGTAAAGGACAGCCTTTCATAGGCACTGCTCACCTCTTCTCCCAAATGACTGCCCAGCGCTTTGAGGGGATTATCCGGGGCTAAATCCGTGGCCATAACCTGGGGGCCTTGACCCTGGCAGTACTTTTTCACCATACCGAGGGTGCGATTGAGCAAATTACCCAGGTCGTTGGCCAAGTCAGCATTGAGCACATTAACAAACCGTTGTTCATTAAAATCCCCATCTTTACCAAACTCAATTTCCTTGAGGAAATAGTAACGGAAAGCATCCTCCCCGTAGCGGTTAATTAAATCCAGGGGATCAACGGTGTTGCCCAAACTTTTACCCATTTTTTGGCCATCTTTGGTGAGAAAGCCATGGCCAAAAACCTGGGCGGGGATCGCTAATTCCGCTGACATTAACATGGCGGGCCAATAGACTGCATGAAAGCGCAAAATATCTTTGCCAATCAGGTGTAGATTAATCGGCCACCACTTAACCAGAGCGTTAGTTAAATTTGGTTCTTCATCTTCATCCAAGAGAGCGGTGACATAGCCCAAAAGAGCGTCAAACCAAACGTAAATGGTATGGTTGGGATCATTAGGGAGAGGGAAACCCCAGTCCAAATTGACCCGGGAGATAGAAAAATCTTGCAATCCCTGGGCGACGAAATTCAACACCTCATTGCGACGACTACTGGGTTGAATAAATTCCGGTCGTTGGGCGTACAGTTCTTCCAAGGGGTGTTGATAGCGGGAGAGGCGAAAAAAATAGTTTTCTTCATCCCGCCATTCTGCCTTGCGGTTGGGGTGCAGGGGGCAATGGTTATCTTCTAATAAATCTCTTTTTTCCTTAAATTCTTCGCAAGCTACACAGTACCAGCCCTGTTGTTGGGCCAGATAAATATCCCCTTTATCCCAAACCCGTTGAAAAAAATCTTTGACAATGGCTAAATGGCGGGGATCGGTAGTACGGCTAAAGCGGTCGTAAAGGATATTGAGCGATCGCCAGAGTTCCTTAAACTTGACTACGGTGCGGTCACAATGGGTTTGGGGATCAAGCTCTTGGGCTTCGGCGGTACGTTGAATTTTTTGCCCATGCTCGTCGGTACCAGTGATCATCAACACGTCATAGCCCTGTAATCTTTTAAAGCGGGCCAGGGTGTCCGCCACCACCGTGGTGTAGGCACTGCCCAAATGGGGCACATCATTAACGTAGTACAGTGGAGTGGTAACGGAAAAAGTGGGTACGGAAGAATCAAGCATTCGATCAAAAAAATTTGTAAAAGTGCTATGGAGAATATTCAGTTTGGTTAACCACCATGCTCAGAATGGTCAACGATAACGGTTACTTCTCTAATCTCCAGAGGATAGATTCCCAAGGGGAATTGTTAAGTAAACCTTGTTATTGTCCTTAGAAATTCTTATCAATAAGGCTAAAAATAGACTCTTAAAAATATGTTGAGATTAACAATCTTAAAAAGCGGGGGACTTCAGTCTAGCAAACACCAAACTTTAAGCAAGTTTTTCTCCATAATATCTTAAGATGTGAAGCCCTCTACCTCTTTTTTGGAGCAAGTTCCGTCCCTACACCCGATCAGGATAAAATGAACTGCTAGCCCCACTGCTTCTTTCTGACAAGGAATTTTCATGAAACCGTATTTAGCCGCTGCCCTGCAAATGACCAGCCGCCCCAACCTCACCGAGAATTTACAAGAAGCAGAGGAGTTGATCGATTTGGCGGTGCGCCAGGGGGCAGAATTGGTGGGTTTGCCGGAGAATTTTGCTTTTTTGGGCAATGAAACTGAAAAGCTAGAACAGGCAACGGCGATCGCCACGGCGACGGAAAAATTTTTACAGACCATGGCCCAACGGTTCCAGGTGACTATCCTGGCGGGGGGCTTTCCCTTTCCGGTGGCAGGGGAAGCAGGCAAAGCCTATAACACAGCTACTCTAATTGCCCCCAATGGGCAGGAATTGGCCCGGTACCACAAAGTGCATTTGTTTGATGTTAATGTGCCCGACGGCAATACCTACTGGGAATCGGCCACGGTGATGGCTGGGCAAAAATATCCCCCAGTGTACCACTCCGACAGCTTTGGTAATTTGGGGCTGTCCATTTGCTACGACGTTCGTTTCCCTGAATTGTATCGTTACCTTTCCCGCCAAGGAGCAGATGTTCTGTTTGTGCCCGCCGCTTTCACTGCCTACACCGGCAAGGACCATTGGCAAGTGTTGCTCCAGGCCCGGGCCATTGAAAATACCTGCTACGTCATTGCCCCGGCCCAAACTGGTTGTCATTACGAAAGACGGCATACCCATGGGCATGCCATGATCATTGACCCCTGGGGAGTGATCCTGGCCGATGCGGGGGAAAAACCAGGGTTGGCGATCGCCGAAATTAACCCAGACCGCCTCAAACAGGTGCGCCAACAAATGCCTTCGCTGCAACATCGGGTATTTGTCTGAACACAAGTTGCAAGGCCGTTCCCGGACAGTCCATGGCCCTAGGCGCAGAAGGAAAAACTAGCTTTTGCGCCATTATTTGGGCAGTTTGTCCTGGGGCATAAACGGGAAAAACCCATTGGGATCAAGGACTTGGGCGACATTAGTTAACCCATGGCCATTATCTAGCAAAGCTTAATTAATAGTTAAGAAAACCTGATACAGTCCGTCGAGAGTGTTAATTTCTTAGTCTCAGCAGGTCACTGCGGCCTGAAAAGTTCGTCAGCGGCGTTGTTTTCCTTGATTAATTACCTAAGCTATCTAAGGACCAACACGACGTAAATGGGCTTGACTGCCATGGGGATCAGCGCTAAATGCTACTGGGAGTAATTTTTGCTTTCTTTTACTTCGACTTTATAACTGTGTTTTATTTTACAAATCCTACAGGAATTCTATTGTTTTTTAACGCTGCAATTTGACCTATTTAGCCCGATTTTTGAGAAATCCTCTTTAATAAGTATCCTGAGCAATCACCATGATCATGCATACCCGACTGATCCAAGCCCCCCAAATTCTCACCAAGCAGACCATCCATTGCCCCAACTGCGGCAGCCATGCCGTCCGTCAACAATGCTTGATTGAAAAAGAAGTTGTCACCGAAACTGCTTGCCCTGTGTGTGACTATCTCTTGGTGAACTGCCAACGTACTGGCAGAGTAGTGGATTCTTATCTTTGTTTGAATGCCAAGCGTTAGCAACTAATATTTACCGTCCCTGGTCGCTGGGCTGACACTTTTCTACCTGGGCAGTCCAAAGTACCATCTGCTTCATTGCTTCCCGTAGCACGGAGGCCCCCAGGTCACTGTTGTTGACCATAAAACTGAATGCCACTGTGCCCCATTGCTGGTTTTCCACATAGCCCGTTAAGGAAACCACCCCTGTGAGGGTACCTGTTTTACCCCGCATTTTGCCCACCAGGGGAGTATCGGCGAAACTACGTTCCAGGGTGCCCGATCGCCCAGCAACGGCCAGGGATTGTTGATAAATGGTCCCCGTTGATTTTTGGGTTTGGTTAATTAAAAGTTGAACTAAGGCTTGGGGCGTCACTAGGTCTTGACGGGAAAGTCCTGAGCCATCCCGTAATCTGACCGTGGTGGTGGCTAGGCCTAGTCTTTCCACGTAGGACTGCCAATCCGTAGCCTGGGAAGGGGGCTGAATGGCATTGAGCAACGCTTCAGCGTAGAGGTTATTGCTGTCTTGGTTGACGGTTTTAATCAGTGTCCACAGGGGAGGGGAAGTGAGAGCCAGCAAAGGGGCCGGGGCGATCGCCTTGGTGTTGGCGCTAACGATCGAAGTGCTTACAGAAATGCCTTGTTCTGCTAACTTTTGTTGCAAACTGGCGAGGAAATATTGCTGGGGATCAGCCACAGCTAGGGTGATGGAACGGGTTTCCCCTGCGGGGGGCAGGCCGCCAGTGATAACCAATTGCCGTTGACCAAAAATCTGTTGTACCTGGGGAGGTTGGTGTGGATCAACGGCCGTTTCGGTCTGGTTAATGATCTGCCATTGTGCCCCAGCAATGGGATCGGACCAGGTGGGGGTCAATGGTTCCCCCAGATTTTGGGGCGTGAGGGTAAGGATCACTTGATTGCCAGTCAAAATTGCACCATTAACCGGGGGAGCATAACCGTAGTGCAAATCATCCCACTCCCAACTGGGGCGTTGGTAATCCTGGGGGGCAATGGTATCTACAAGTTCCAATTCTTCGATCGCCGTCACCCCCCTATCTTTTAAACCCTTGGCGATCGCCGTTAGGTCATCTACGTCAAAACTGGGATCGCCGCTGGAGATAACTTGGACTTTTTTGCCCCCGTCCCGTTGATAAACTTGGGTGGTAAAGCGAAAATTTGGCCCCAATTCCTGAAGAGCCATGGCGGTGGTAATTAATTTTTGGTTGGAGGCGGGAATAAAAAAACGGTCAGCCTGATATTGGTAAATAGGCTGGGAATCTGTCAGAGGTTGAATGGCAATGCCCCATTGAGCTCGGCTCAATTCTGGTTGTTGTAAATGGCTTTCCAGCTTTTGTTGTAAATCCCCTACGCAGAGGCGATCGGCCTGGGCCCCTACCCCCGTAGTGAGACAGAGGTAAAAAATCCCCGTTCCTGTCAGTTGGAGCGGCAATGGGTCCAGATATTTTTTCCATTGAGACAGCAAAACCAGCGCCATGGTTGGGTATTCCCCTAATCTGTAATTGCTTTGAGCAGTACATCACTCAAGCTCATGCCCTGCATATCTTCCATGGTGACGGTATCCACAATGTCGAACTTCGCTCCGGCCGCCTGTAATTGATCATCTAAAGCCTGAAAAAAGGCCGTTGCTTTTTTATCCCTGCCCACCTGAATCAACGAAATCGCTAACTCCTCATCCCGGTCAATTTTTTGGCTCGCTTCTAAAATTAAACGGATAACTGCTTTGCGGTCAGTGGGTTCCCCGTCGGTAATAATCAGAAAAGTTTCCCCATTGGGTTTAGTTTGTCCGGCCTGCCGTCGTTGGAAAAAATTGTCCAGGCCATCCTTGAGGGCACCGGCCAGATCAGTGCGCCCCATGGGTTCATTGTTGGCGTAGATGTAAGCAACTTTCTCGGCGGTAACATTGTCATAACGACGGAAGCGGCCAGAGAATAGATAAACGGTGATGCCGTCGGAGTCAATTTCTTCACATTTTTTCGCCAGGGCAATGGTCGAAGCTTGGGCTATTTCCCAGCGAGTGGGGCCATTGGGATCATCAGCGGTGGCCATGCTACTGCTTTTATCGATCATTAGGGTGTAGTCTCGGTTTTCGATGACAGCTTCAGCGCTCATAATCCTCGTGGGGCAATTTTGCAAACAATGGCGGTTTTTTCTCTTTTAGCCTATTACAACTTTTTGGAAATGTTCTTAAGATTGCATATTTCCTTAAAATTAATCAGAAATTTGTTCGAGGGGTAATGCTGTGCCGACTGTCCACTGCTCCAACTGCGATTGTCAAGCCCCCAATGACCTAGGCGATCGCCTGTGCAAAACCTGCCGGACTCCTCTGCTGAAAAGGTATCTGTGGTCGGTGGGGGACTGGATCAAGGCCTACCAACCGGGGGAACTGCTACTGGAACGTTATCTGTTGGTGCGGCCCCAGGTGTTGTTGGACACTACGCCGGCCCTGGGGGTCGAGGGGCCAGAGGAAATCCCGAATTATATTTTGCCCTACCAAAAGCTATTGCCCTTTCGTCTCAATGTGCCGGAGGTGTACGACTATTTTCCTAGTTGGGATGAGGAAAAGGATTTATCGGTGTGGCTGTTGGACTATGGCCCGGTGGCGCTGGATCAAGCAGGGGAACCTGTCCATGAACAGTTGTTACCTTCCCTGGGGGAAATGTGGGAGCATGCTTGTCCCTTACAGCAGTTAACTTGGCTCTGGCAAATGATTCGCCTTTGGCAACCGCTGCAACGGCAGGGGGTGGTGTCTAGCCTGTTGGAGTTTGATTGGTTGAGGGTGCAAGGCCCCCAGGTATTACTCCAGCAGTTAAAGCTAGATGAGCATCAATTCTATGAGATGAAGTATTTGGCAGGAGTCTGGGAGCCACTATTAACCAATGCCCATCCGGCGATCGCCGATTTTTGTCAGACCCTATGGAAAAAACTAAAACAGGGCAAAATTCCCCACGCTGACCATTTACTGAGGGTATTGGATACGGGCATTCAGTCCTTAGCAGAGCAGTACGATTTTAGTTACACGGTTTTTGCTTTGACCGATGGGGGCCCCAGTCGAGACCACAACGAAGATGCTTGTTTTCCCGTCAGTGAAACCCCCATTGAAGGGCAACAGTTGGCCAACACCATGACTCTGATTTGTGACGGGGTGGGGGGCCAGGAAGGGGGAGAAATTGCTTCCCAGTGGGTGATTGAACATTTACCCGTTCGGGTAATTTCCAAAATTCAAAAACAAATGAATGAGCCGGAGCAAATCCGCACTTTCATCCAGCACCTCAAGGAAGACATCCAAGAAGTTAACGAGCAACTCAATCGGCGCAATGACCGGGAGGAAAGAACAGAACGGGAACGGATGGGCACAACCCTGGTGATGGCCCTGGCGGATTTTCAACAATTTTTCCTGGCCAATGTGGGGGATTCCCGTTGCTATTGGTTAACGGCGGACAGTTGTAAACAGGTGACGGTGGACGATGATGTGGCATCCCGGGAAGTGCGGCTGGGACTGATGCTCTATCGCCATGCGGTGGAGTTACCCAGATCGGGGGCATTAACCCAGGCAGTGGGTTTGGGGCCCTCGGCCCAACTTCATCCCATCATTCAACGCTTAATTGTGCCGACGGATTGTCTATTTTTGCTCTGTTCCGATGGTTTTTGTGACTACAATCGGGTCGAACAGTATTGGCAAGATGATTTTCTCCCAGTGCTACAAGGCGATCGCCCGGTGGCAGAAGCGGTGCCCCGGTTAATTGAATTGGCCAACCAAGTTAATGGCCATGACAATGTTTCCGTGGCTTTAATTCATTGTCAGATTTCCCCCTCCGTCCCCACCCCTACCCAGGCGGAAAAAGCGGCGGCGGAAGCAGAGATAAATGATCCGGAGGGAGATTCCCCAGAGGAAGATTTTACTGGAGATACGGAATTGGGACTCAAGGCGATCGCCTATCCTGACTTTAGCCAAAGGCCAGTGTCCAAACCGAAGGAAACGGAACCGGAGCATCCCATCCCCCAACAGGACCCCAAGGAATCCTTGGCTTCCCGTCCCTTTGATACCCAACCGCCCCTGCCTCCGGAAGAAATTCCCCTCAATCCGCCCCTAGATCCTCCGACCGTCATGGCAGAACAACTAAACAAGACTCACCGGTCGAGGAGCTTGGCTGCCAAATTTCTTACCCTTTCCAAAACCAGCCAGTTATTAATTGCAGGGGGCATGGTGATTATTATTGCGACCCTAACGGTGGCAATGCTTAACCTCAGCCAAGGTAATGGCGAACAAAACCAACCATCGTCGAGCCTAATTGATTTGAGCGTGGGCCATGGTTGATTTCACTAACCCCAATACCCTGGCCGCCTCTGTGTTGGTGGAAACCTTATTTCGATTGGGACTCCAACAAGCGGTGATTTGTCCTGGTTCCCGTTCCAGTCCTTTGACGGTGGCTTTGGCCCGCCATGGGGGCATTGATTGCGTTGTTAGTTTAGATGAACGTTCCGCTAGCTTTTTTGCCTTGGGCCATGGCAAACGCACAGGGCAACCAGTGGCATTGGTGTGTACTTCCGGAACAGCGGCGGCCAATTTTTTGCCTGCCATTATTGAAGCCCATTACAGTCAGGTACCTTTGTTGGTTCTAACCGGCGATCGCCCCCCCAGATTACGTCATTGCCGGGCCGGGCAAACCATTGACCAAACCAAGCTCTATGGCCACTATCCCCAGTGGCAAACGGAATTGGCTTTACCGGAGCCAAACATGGACTATTGCCATTATCTGCGGCAAACGGCGCTCCATAGTTGGCAAAAATGTTTTTGGCCTGGGTTGGGGGTGGTGCATCTTAATTGTCCCTTTGACGAACCCCTGGTGCCTCTCGAACATGCCCGAGAGTCCTTACAGCACTTAGCTGAAGAATTTAGCAAAGAGCATTTTTACCGGGGGCTAACAACCTTTACGACCATGAATCGGGGAGAAGCCATTTCCCTACCCGTTAATTTTTCCATTTTCTCTTTCCCCTCACCCCAACTGGACTTTAGCCCATTGGGTTTGATTCTGGTGGGAGTTATGCCCGGTGGTGAAACGCCCAGTCTGTTAACTGATATTTTGGCGATCGCCAGGGGGTTGGGATATCCCGTATTGTGTGATGCCCTTTGTTCTTTGCGTAATTATGACGATGGCCAGACTGCTTTAATTACCAATTATGATTTTCTGATCCGTTGCCCCCGTTGGGCAGAACAGTTAGTGCCAGAACAAATTATTCAAATCGGCGAATTACCCACTAGTAAGGCGTTGCGGCATTGGTTGGGCACCATTGATTGTCCCCGTTACATTTTGAATTTCCATGGGGAAAATTTAGACCCCCTGCAAGGACAAACGATTTACCTATCTGCCAGTGTTGCCCAAGTAGCCGAATATATACATAACCAGGGTTTCATTCCTGATGCAGAACAAAAAAATTATGCCCATAGTTGGCTGGAAAAACAACGCCAAAGCCAAACAATCATCATTTCTGCCCTAGCTGATGCCCACACCCCTTTAATGGTGGCCCAATTAGCCCATTGTTTACCGCCCCAAACCAATTTGTTCGTGGCGAATAGTTTGCCTGTGCGCTGGCTGGAATTTTTCTGGCCTGCCAACGGCGATCACCATCGTATTTTTGTTAACCGGGGCGCTAACGGCATTGATGGCACCCTTTCCACTGCCATGGGTATTGCTCACCGGAGTCGGGGTGAAACAGTTTTGTTAACTGGTGATCTATCCCTATTGCATGACAGTAATGGCTTTTTAAATCAGAGCCAAATGCGAGGTAATTTAACTATTATCTTGCTCAACAATAACGGCGGTGGTATTTTCCAAACCCTACCCATTGCCCAGTGCGAAGATGTGTTTGAAACCTATTTTGCTACCCCCCAAGGAGTGGATTTTGGGCAACTTTGTCGCACCTATGGAGTGGAACACAAAATCATTACTAACCTTTGGGATTTGAAGGAACAATGGCCAAGCAATAATTCTAGCCCCATCAGAGTTTTGGAAATAATTGGCGATCGCCACCAAGAGGCCCAATGGTTAAAATCATTACAGGCACAATTTTGCTGTGCTGATAGCTTGATCCAGTAAATCTTTGCCTTCCTGTACAGAATTGATCTGAAAAAGTTGTTCCCGTAACGCTGCCGCTCCGGGAAAATCTTTGCAGTACCAAGCTAAATGTTTCCGGGCTTGGAAAAGTCCTCGTTGCCCCTTATATTCCCAAAGCATTTGTAGATGTTCCTGGGCACAGGTTAATTTTTCTGCGACCGTGGGAGCTTTTCGTTTTTCCCCAGTTTTAAAAAAATGCTCAATTTCCCCCACTAAAAAGGGATAGCCCAAACTGCCCCGGGAACACATCACTCCGTCCGCCCCGGTTTCCTCTAAACAGGCGATCGCCGCTTCTACCGAAAAAATATCGCCATTGGCAATGACGGGTATGGTCAGAGCTTGTTTAACTTTGGCAATCCACTGCCACCGGGCCCGGCCGTTATAGCCCTGGGCCCTGGTGCGGCCATGGAGGGTCAACATTTGCGCCCCCGCATCCTGCAATCTTTGGGCAAATTCGACAATATTAATTTCCCCATCATCCCAACCGAGGCGAGTTTTGACAGTAACAGGCACATCCACCGCTGCCACCACAGTTTTAACAATCGCTTCGGCCACTGCCGGTTGCCGCAGAAGGGACGAACCGCCCCCCTTTTTGGTGATTTTATTGACCGGACAGCCCATATTAATGTCCACCGATTGGGCTCCCTGGGCCACCGCTTTCTGGGCCGCTTCCGCCATAAAGTCCGGCCGACAGTCAAACAGTTGGATACTGATGGGATTTTCCCGGGGATCAATTTCCATCACCTGGGGCAAAGTACGGAGATGGTGGATTTCTGTGGCGCTGACCATTTCCGTGTAGAGCATGGCCTGGGGAGCATAGCGCCGCACCAAACGCCGAAAAACCAAATCCGTCACCCCCGATAAAGGGGACTGGAGCACCCGGCTGTGGAGAGTTAGGGAACCAATTTGCAAGGGTTTTGCCCAAATGGTGGGGTTGGGCGAGTGATCAAGCAAAGAATTAGGGGTCAAGGTTTGCAAGGAAATGAATCGATAAGAACATTTTCCCATCGATGAACCGTAGTCAAAAGGCGATCGTCTTTCGGTAACTACAGCAGAGGGAAACCATGGGGACAGGCTTTGAGGTCTAGTATGTTGGAAAGAATACCCTTGATGCCTACCAAGCTGTGTTTGGTCGGTTGCCCTTAAGTGTGAGTACCAATATGTCCAACAAAAACGAGATTCCCATTTTAATCGGTGCGTTGTTAGTCACCTTGGGCATTGTGGGAGGGGGAGGTTGGTTTTTATTTAATAGAATGAATCCTGCTACGGTGGGGCCCGGTTTATCCACCACGGGGTCCATGCCAAGGGAATTACAAGCCAATGTCAGCACGGGGGAAAAGGTGCTTGTTCCCACCATGGATAACGAAACTAAACTATTTGCTTCCAAGGCGATCGCCGGGGGTAAAAACCAGGAAGCGTTGCAACAGTTAACTCAATATCTGGAAAAATCCCCCAACGACCCGGAAGCCTGGATCTATCTGAACAATCTGCGGGCTTTAGACCATAATCCCCTCCAGATAGCGGTGGTGGCCCCGGTGGGCAGTAGCCTCAACATTGCCCAGGAAATTTTGCGAGGAGCGGCCCAGGCCCAGGAAGAAATTAATCAAAAGGGCGGGATTGACGGTCGTTTTCTGCACATCACCATTGTCAATGATGCCAATGACGGCACTTTAGCCCAACAATTTGCCGGGGAGTTAGTCAAACAAAATCAGATTTTGGGGGTGGTGGGACACAATGCCAGCAGTGCCACCCTCAGTGCGGCCCCTACCTACGAAGCGGGGGGATTAGTGCTGGTCAACGCCACCAGCGACGCCAATGGCATTACCAATGTTGGCAACCATATTTTTCGGGTTATTCCCCAAATCAATACCTCCGCCCAAACCTTGGTGCAACAGGTCGGGAAAGAAGTGGACCAAGTGGCGGTTTGCTACGATTCCAAAGCTCCCGATGGCGTTTCTTTTTACCAGGAATTTACCACTGGTTTGTTGGCCAGCGGCGGCCAGTTAGCCCCCACCGTCTGCGATCTGAGTGAAGCTAATTTCAACAGCCAAACCAAAATGGCAGAAATTGTTGCCAGCGGGGCCCAGGGATTGCTGATTTTGCCCCACATCGATCGTCTAGACCGTGCCTTTGCCCTGGGCGATGCCAACCGAGGAAGGTTAAAGCTCTATGGCAATAGTCCCCTGTCTACGATTAAAACGTTGGAGCAGGGACAGAGCATGGTGGATTTAATGGTGGCCATTCCCTGGAGTTCCAAGCGTGGGGCCAATCGTCCCTTTGCCGAGGCGGCCCGCAAGTTTTGGGGGGGAGATGTGTCTTGGCGTACGGCGGCCACCTATGATGCGGTTTATGTCGTGGCCAATGCCTTGGCCGTCGCTCCCAGCCGTGAAGGTTTACAAAAAGTTTTGACGGAACCGGAATTTGTTTCTAGCACCATTAACGGGGAAGTGCGCTTTTTACCCAACGGCGATCGGGCAGGGCAAGCCACCTTGGTGCAAATTAAACCTTCCCCCAGCCATGTGACCGGCTACGATTTTTTCCCCATTAACCGCTGAGTTAGCAATTTTTTTTAACCCTATATTCCCAACCACTGGGCTAATGGGGGCGGCACCGGCAAAAGGATCAAAATCAAAATGGCGATCGCCAGAATACCTAACAAATCCCGACGGTCATCCAACTCGCTGACATCATTTAAAGCTGGCTGATCCCCCACAGGCATCAGTAACAAAATAATTGCCCAGATGAAAAAATCACTACGGATAAAGGACAGCAGCACCATGGCCACCCTGGTAATTTGCCCTGTCACAATGGCCGCCCGTTGTCCCAACATGGCGTGGATAATGTGCCCCCCGTCCAATTGACCAAAGGGCATCAGATTCAAGGCAGTCACAATCAAACCAATGTAACCGGCGATCGCCAAGGGATGGAGGTCTAACACCGTATTAGCCCCTAATTGACTGCCCAACGCTGCCTTCGTAATTAGGGTCATCAGCAGAGAAAAACGATAATCCAGGGCATCAAACCGCAACAGGTTAGTATTGTCCGGCATGGGTTCCACAGTGGATTGGGCCAACCCCCACCATAAAATTGGCAACGCCACCACCAAGCCCCCCAACGGCCCGGCGATCGCCACATCAAATAAGGCCTTACGGTGGGGCACCGGGGACTTCATCTGGATAAAAGCGCCAAAGGTACCCAAAAAGAAGGGAATGGGAATGAAATAGGGCAAAGTGGTGCGGATTTTGTAGTGGATCGCTGCCCCATAGTGACTCAATTCATGGCACCCCAAAATAGTCAAAATTGCCAAACTGTAGGGTAAACCCACCATTAACGTCTGGATGCCTGCCTGGAGTTTTTCGGGGGTCAAACCGGCCATTTCCGCCCCCACCATGGTGGTGGTAAACCCAGTGAGCAGCAGTAAGGTTAACGCTAACCAAGGTTTATGGAGCTTTTCGCCATTATTAACGCGATCTTCCTTCGCCTGGGCCGGGTTAGGGACCAAGGCGAAAAAAGGTTGGCCTTGTAAACTTTCTTGAAATAAAACTAAAAAGCGATCGCCAAAGACATCTTCCACATTGCCCTTGACCCGTTCATAGGCCATTTCCGGCGCTACCTGTAATTTACCTCGGCACAGAATGGCTTGGGGGCGATAGTCTAATTGCTGGAGGTAATACACTCCCCAGGGAAAACAATCCCGCAAAGATTTTTCTTCCGCCGCATCAATGGGTCGAGGGGTTGGCTGTGATGATTTCTGCTCTTTTCCTTGGGTGCCATCGGTGCTAGGGGAAGCGGTAGCTTGGGCCTCTTTATCGGGGACAATGCGACCTTTTTGCACCAACCACCAGTAGAGCAGTGGACAAACCAAAAATGGCCCCAGGAGCAGTAGGGGCGGCAGGGGGGCATCGGGGCCGTAAATCATGGCCCAAATTGTCCAGAGGGTGGCCGGAGCCATCAACACCAACCACAATATCCAAATCGGGGTGCGGGTGATGGGGGCGGCATTGCTTTTAACCACAAAATAAGTGATGACAGCAAGGATGAGCAAAAGAAGCCACATTGTTACAAAACTCGGAGGTTACAGGGTCACAGCTAGATTCTGGGCGGGGTGGCCTGGATTAGCAAAACAGGCAGTTCGAGGCCAATCAATCCCCTCTCCAGTCTAAAGTATTGCCTCCAGGGGCAAAGCGTTGTAGCCCTACTCACCGGAAACTAGGGACGGCTGGAACTTTTTTCCGGGAAAAATTCGGGCAAGAAATTTTGGTCGCTCAAACTGCCCACTGTATGATGTTCAAACACTTCCGCTGGAGGCAACACCAGGCGATCGCCTGGGTCATCAGGATTATCCTCTTTTTCTGTTTTGTCTTTTACTTGGGGATCTCCCGCTGGCAACAGTCCCAAAAAGGGCAAGGGCAGCAGGGTGGAAAGGTTAGTGATAATGACCAACAAAGCCAAATTATCAAATTGGGTTTCCGTTACCCCCAACCAATGGGTCAGTAATGACCCCACCTCGAAGGACAATACGCCGGCCAAATTCATCACCGACATCAATAGGGCAAACAAAGTCGCTTCAATGCCCGGGGGACAGAGGCGCGCGGCCAAAACCAACACCGGCATAAAGGCAATTTGCCCCGTTACGGTGAGAATAATGCTATCCCCCAAGCTAAACCAATGGTCATCAATACCCATGGCTCGGTTGGCGTGGGTAATTAAAATCAGGGTAGTTAACCCCAGCAGGCTGGAAATCACTGTACTCCAGCCCATGATCACCCGGAAAGGCAAGGTTTTTAAAAAGCGTTGGTAAAGTCCCACCCCAATCAATCCGGCCACGCTAGTGACCAAGCGCACCCGCCCCAAAAATTTCGGCTCAAAGCCTAACTCGTTGGTGGTGAAATAAAAAAAGGCTGACTCGGCGCTGGGGGTTGCCTGCCAAAAGAAAATAAACAAAGTGGGCAATAGAATCGTTTTTTGACGTACCGCCTGCCAAACCAATTTAATTTGGGCCTTGGGTTGCGGTTTCTCCTCTTCCTCAGCGGTGGAAACTTCGCTGATTAAAAAAGCTGCCCCAACGGTCAGCAAAGGAAAAATGGCGGTGATGGCGAATACGGTGCGGGTGCTAAACCACTCCAACAAAGCCCCACTGGCATAGGCGGTGATAATGCCCCCCACGGCGGCGGCTCCCCAGGTGAGGGATTGCAAAGATCCCACTTGGGCTAAGGATTCCCGTTGGGCCCGTTCCACCACTAGGGAATCGACAATCACATCGCCGATCGCCACGGATAGGGAAGTGAAAAGCAACACTAACCCGGCTTGAGTACCACTGCTCACCCAGGCAGCAAACAATAGCCAACCGGCACTACCCATTAACCCCGATAACCAGAGGTATGATCGCCGTCGATAGCCAAATAGAGGCACCGTGTCGGACATTAAACCAAGCACTGGCTTCAGAATCCAGGGCGCCGCCCCTAAACCAATCAGAGCCCCCATAGCCGCCGGACTCAGTCCCAGTTCATCCTTGAGGAAAAAGCTCACTGCTAAACGGGAGAGACCCAACACCCCTTGTACAAAGTAAATGCTGAGGATGGCCAGTAACTCCCAACTGGGAGCATTGCCCAGGAGCACCTTTTCCCGCAGGAAACGCTTCAAGGGAGTGGAGAATAAAATGGCGATCGGGGTCATGGACATAGCAACAAGCACAGAAACTTGCTTAATATTTCGTTACGTATTCCCCATGGTAGGACATTTCCTCCGGCCAAGAGCCCAACCCAGGCACTGATTGGTTTCGGAAATTACTGGCGATCGCCAGCCGTAGGTATTAACCGAAATTAGCCAGAGTTAACCAATCGGTCAGATGGAGCGTTTTTCCGCAACGACCACCCCATGGGACTAACATCATCGAGGTAGTGGAGTTTTTCCTCGGAACCCTAAATTGCAACCACACCAGACGAAACGCTTTTGTTACCATTTGCCTAAAGGTCTTGCCTAAAAGATATGGCTCAGGTTGCTTTCCCCAGTCGGCAGTGGCTTTGAACAGTATGATTGGTTTGTTTTGATTGCAATCGTTACTGAATAGAAATCAGTCACCCAGGATAGCCCATAGTGAATGCTCTCTCAATTCCCACTTGGATGGTTCATGTTTCCAGTGTCATTGAATGGATCGTGGCGATCGCCTTGGTGAGTCGTTATGCTACAAAAGCTGGTTATGGCCACTGGCGGGCCCTGGCCTGGGGGATGGTGCCAGCCCTGGTGAGTGCCACCTGTGCCTGTACTTGGCATTTCTTTGACAATGCTAGTCAGTTAGATTGGTTAGTGACGCTCCAGGCCCTGACCACCGTGATTGGCAATATTACCCTTTGCCTGGCGGCCTGGTGGATTTATCGTCAATCAGCCCAGCCCTCTGCCCCCAAGCCCTGATGGAACTTAGCCAAATTTTTGCCAAGGAAAATCTTTTTGCCCTTTCCCTTTTTCCCTACCTGGGTTTTCTCTGGTTTCTACGGCAATCGCCGCAAACCCCCAAGCTCGTAATGGTGGGATTTTATGTTCTATTGGTGTTTGTTGTGGTAACTATCCCTGCGGGGCTCTACGCTGAAAGCCATTACCAAGCCCAGTTGGCCGATGTAGATTGGCTCCACGGCAGTGCAGAGGTATTTTTATCCCTTTCCAATCTGTTGGTAGTTTTTGGCTTTATCCAGGGTCTAGCCCGACAATCGGCGGAAAAACAGGAAAATAATTAGCTTTGTTGTTCAGTGAGCAGGGGAAATCGTAGGGAAACGATAAAGCAAAGTAAGAAGTTTAAAACTGGGAAATTTAACTGCCTATCCAAGAGGAGCGGCACTAGGCAGTTGCACCCGAAATTGACTGCCCTGGGGAGAACTGGTGACACTGATTTTGCCCTGGTGATGCTGAACAATGGCCGCCACAATCGCCAGCCCGAGGCCAACCCCTTGATTAGGCGATCGGGAAGGATCCGCCCGGAAAAAGCGGTCAAATAAATGGGGAATTTGCTCTGGGTCAATGCCCACCCCGTTATCTGCCACTGTGACCTGTAAGCCAGATTGCCTAGGTCGCAGGGCCCCATGGTCAGCAGTACAGTGTTCTAGGGTGAGGGCTACGGAAGGTTCCGTTTGTTCCCGGGGCCGGCTATGGTCAAAGGCGTTGGTAATTAGGTTAGTGAATAGGCGAGCCAACTGGTCCCAATCTCCTTGCACAGTGAAATCTTCCTCCAGTTCCTCTCCCCGGCTTTCGATTCTAAGGGAAAGAAAAATTCCCCGTTGTTCAGCGGTGAGCCGTTGTTCTTCAATCACCTCAATCAACAACGCATCCAAAGGAATGGTTTGCCAAGTCCGGCCGAGGGTCCCACTGTCAGAACGGGCCAGGAAGAGCAAATCATTAACCAAATTGCCCAGCCGTTGGGTAAGTCGTTCAATGACCTGGAGTTGTTGGCGTTGTTGTTGGGGGTCCGCTTCGGGATATTCCAAAGCCTGTTGCACATTGGTTTGAATCACCGCAATGGGGTTTCTAAGTTCGTGGGAGGCATCGGCGGTGAACTGTTTCAAGCTCTGGTAAGATTCGGCGATCGGCTCCATCGCTAACCCCGATAGAAACCAACCAATGGCCGCCGCACTACTCACCAAAATAGTTAGCCCCAAGCTTAAATCCCAGGCCAATTGCTGAATGGGTTTAGTCACTTCAAACCAAGGATGGCTCACCCGCAGATAGCCCAATACCATGCCCCCTTCCTGAATTCTTTTCGTTACTTGGCGCAACTGGCGATCGCCGGAAAAAGAAACTGTCTCTGTCTTAGATTGGCTAGCAAGGGAAAGGGGAGAATTGTTGCCCATGGTGGACCACAGCAAGCGACCCTCCGCACTGAACCACTCCAAATCAATGTGGTCATCGTCCACGGAAGCGTCATTATCGCGAAAACTTGCCGACACATTCAGCCCATATTCCGCCTGGTCTAGGCCTTGTACCACCAGAGAACGATTCACCACTTCCACCACATGCTTAAGGGTGTCATCAATTCTTTCTACCAAGGTTTGACGGACATAGAAATAAACCCCGCTAGCAAATAGCAACAATAACACCGCTGTTACCAAGGTGTACCACAAAGCTAAACGTCGACGGGTGGCCTGAAACATAGCGTTAATTGTCCTGGGACGAGGTGGCAAAAATCCTTGGGTACCAGATGGTAAGGGGAAATTGTATGGAACTTGTCAATTACCGGAGTTTCACTGATAAAGATGGGCAGAATAACTAAGTTTTCTCCCTCGATTATCATCCCCCACTGAGACCATGGGGGAAATTCAGTCATTCCCCCTAATTACTTAGTAACCTTAGAAATGTAGCTAACTTTTAAGCCGCTTTAATATCCAACTCCTTTGTTTCTGGTTGAATTAAATGTACGTCCCGCTGGGGGAAAGGAATGGAAATATTTTCTTCGTCTAGCTTCCGTTTAATTGCTTCGGTTAATTGCAATTTGAGGCGGAAGTAATCTTCAGATTTTACCCAGGGACGCACGTAGAAATTAACACTGCTATCTCCTAATTCCCCCAGGGCAATGGTAGGGGCTGGTTCTGTGCAAACTTCACTATTTTGATCAATTACCCACTGTAAAGAAGACCGTACATGGTCAATATCTTCCTCGTACCCCACCCCAATGACTAAATCTATGCGGCGCTCGGGCTTACCCACATGGTTAATAATATTATTTTCAATGATTTGTTTATTGGGAATAGTCACCAAGCGATTGTCGTAGGTACAAATGGTAGTCGAAAGTATCTCAATCGACTCCACGATCCCTTCAATGCCAGCAACTTCGATCCTTTCCCCCACCCGAAAATAATTAAACAACACCAGCAAAATACCCCCTGCCACGTTAGCGAGGGAACCCTGCAGAGCTAAACCGATCGCCAGGGTGGAAGCCCCCAAAAGAGCGACGAGGGAACTAGTTTGAATGCCTAGTTGGGCTAAACAGAGCACAAAGAACACAACCAAAAGTAGGTAGTAACTGATATTGCCCGCAAAGGAAATAAAAGTTGGCTCCAGATTGGATTTTCTTAAGGCTCTAATAATTAGCTTTTGTAGTCTTTTCGATAACCAAAAGCCAATTAATAAAATTGCTAGCGCAAAGAGAATTTTCAGAGAAGCAGTAATTAGTAAATCAGTAATTGCTTGTTGATCATAATCGAAAATATTATTTGGGAAAAAGGACATAATGAAAAAAAGAAACAACAAATTCACCATTAATGGTGTAGGGGACAGGCTGGGCGGTAATTTAAGTTTTTAAATCAGCCTATACGAGGGAAATTGGTTTATCTACTTTTTTATCCAAGGGAAAACCTAGGGCTTCCCGTTGTTGTAAATAAATATGGGCCACTTCCCTAGCCAAGTTACGAATGCGACCAATGTAACGGGTGCGCTCAGTCACGGCAATTACTCCCCTCGCGTCGAGTAAATTAAACGCATGGGAGCATTTCAGGACATATTCCAAACTGGGCAAAGCTAAACCCCGTTCGATTAACTGCCCTGCTTCCTGTTCGTAAAGGGCAAACAATTGAAATAATAAATCGGGGTTAGACGCTTCAAAATTATAGGTACACTGCTCTACTTCTCCCTGCCAGAAAATATCCCCGTAGCTGAGCTTTTCATTCCACTGAATTTGGTCGATCGCCTCCACATTTTGCAGATACATGGCCAACCGTTCCAAGCCATAGGTAATCTCGATGGAAACGGGGCGACAGTCAATGCCACCACATTGCTGAAAATAGGTAAATTGGGTCACTTCCATGCCGTCGAGCCACACTTCCCAGCCTACGCCCCAGGCCCCCAGGGTTGGGGATTCCCAGTTATCTTCCACAAAACGAATGTCGTGATCCTCGGGCTGAATACCCAGGGCCCGTAGGGAATCAAGATACACTTCCTGAATATTGTCCGGGGAAGGCTTAATTAACACCTGATACTGGAAATAGTGCTGTACCCGGTTGGGATTTTCTCCATAGCGGCCATCGGTGGGCCGGCGACAGGGCTCCACATAGGCCACTGACCAAGGTTCCGGCCCGATCGCCCGTAGAAAGGTGTGGGGATTCATGGTGCCAGCGCCTTTTTCCGTGTCAAAGGGTTGGGCAATGAGGCAACCTTGCTGGGCCCAAAATTCGTTCAACTTGGCGATAACAGCTTGGAAAGTAATGGTCATAGAAAGCCAACAACTTGATGCTAAATGATTACTAAAGGACTAGATGGTGACGAATAATTTGGACTCTGGATCATAGCTCCAAGCCAGGCCATCGGGGTCCCTAGTTTGACTCCAGTCGGCAAAATTATCTTCGTTTTTGCGCCGGGCTAGGGTGCTGGAGGTGGTGTCTAGGCGCTTGGCTAATTCCGATTGGATCAAGGTCAGGGCGGAATTGCTTGGGGTAGTTTCTGCTGGAGTGGATTCCGTGGCTTCGGCCGTCTTCTCCTCTTCCTGGTGCTTACGGGCTTCCTTAATTTCCGCCAATTGGGAGAAAGGACTTTGACCAACCGGGGCCGCCATCAATTCTTCCTGGGGAGGTACTAGGGGATGGTCCACCACCGGAGCGGTGGTAGCGGCTAACTGGCGAGAGCTGGGGGCAGGCTCTTCCAATTCCGGTTCACTGTCGTCAAAAATGTCGCCTAGGGTAGAGGAAGAAATAAAGTAGTAAACTTTCGCTTGCCCCACCTGTTTTTCGTAGGGGCCATACTCCGCCACCTTGTCATCCAGATAACGTTGGGCTGCCCGACCTTTGGCAATGCCCGCATCAATCAAATCTGCCTTGGTGATGATGCCCTGATTTTTTTGCACCAGTTGATTGAACAGGGGGTCGATGGCGATGCATTTCTGTTGCCATTGATAATTGTCCCAGGCCACCCAGGCGATCGCCAAGGTGAGACCGAACAAAATCCACCGCCAGGTTTTGTAGATAAAAACCATCGCCACGGCCAGGGGCAGAATCAGTACTAACAGTCCTTTGGGATCACTTTCGGCAACTTTTCCAGTCATGGCAACTCAGCAATTGAACCAGATTTAGATGAATCGAATCGGAAACAGAGTTAAATGTTAAGCAAAAACGAACAAACCTGCGGCAATGATCACAACAGTTTGCGGTCTGAATTTTACCCCAGCATTACCAACATTGACCTAACGGCTAGTCAATTCCCAGCCGTACAACAGGGCCACCAAGACCGTGAGGGCGGCCATGCCAAGGAAGATTCCCCCAGGTAAAAAGGTAATAATCCCCCAGCCCCTCAACAAATATAACGCTAGGGTCAATCCTACCAAACCCAATAGGGGTTTTCCAAACAAAGAAGAGGATGATCGCCGTTTTTTCCGTTTTTCTGCCAATGTCTACTCCTGCAAAATTTAGGACAATTATCGCCGATTCACTTTGATACTGGTCATAATCCCATGGCGGGGCAAAATTAACCGCCATTGAGATGGCTCAAACCTTTAAACCAAGGACAAACCTAGCAAAATCAATACTTCACTCCATTCCACCACTGCGCCATAGGTGTCCCCCGTGTGACCTTTAAATTGTTGAGCAAACCACCGCCCCACGGCCCAGGCTATTAGTGCCGAACTCCCCGTAGCCCCCAGAATCAACCAAGGCTCAATGGCTAGGGCGTAACCCATGCCCACTCCCCCAAAGACAATAATCATTGTGCCCAGCAGCAAATCGGGCCTTAATTTTAAATTGCGTTTATGCATGGCACCTTTGCCGTTTTCTCTCAGGTAAGGATAAAGGGCGATCGCCAACAGTTGGCCCCAACGGCCCCACCCCAAAGCCATGATAAGGGCCCAGCTTGCTAAACCATGGTCACTAAAACTAGCCAAGGCAAAGGTTTTTAGCAATAAAACCACGGCGATCGCCATCACGCCATAGGCCCCCGTATAACTGTCTTGCATTACCGCTAAGCGTTTGCTGGGATTGGTCACCGCTAAACCATCGGCCGTATCCGCTACCCCGTCCAAATGGAGCCCCCCGGTCAAAGCTAACCAAAGGCTAACCACAACGGCTGATTGCAATAGGTTGTCCATGCCCAACCAATGTAAGCCTCGATCTAACGCCAGCAAAATTAGGGACAGCAAAAGTCCCATTAGGGTTATCCAACGGGCAATACGGTCAAAATTTACTGGCCAGCTCGGAGGCCAGGGCAAACGAGTGTAAAACAGAATGGCCGCCCCCACACTATCTCCGCCCCAGAGAAAATACCAGCGACGCCACCATTCCATAAATCACCATTCCCAGGGTAAGAAGTTGCCACTCAGCAAAAACTTAAAATCTAGTTACGAATTCTTGGGCTAAGATCAAAATTGAAGCGGGGATCAATCAAATCGCTCCACCGACGGCTTGGCAACCCAAAACTAAAATTCCCCATCTAGACTAATACTTTTACGTGATTTTTGTTAGTAATCCTGGTGGAATTAATAATCGTAAATATTTAGCTTCAACCGACTGACCAAGCTTTTTACCCCGCCCTCACCCCCATGAATCCTGAATTTCATCCCCTCCCCCTGCCGGCTCCCTGTGTGATAGAACAGGGTATTTTGGTCAACAAAGAAGATATGCAACGGGCCCTAAACGATTTAGGACAGGTTAATTACTACTATCAATTGGATGGCATATCCCAGGCCGAAGGCCAGGGTTGGATCCTAGATGTGTTTAGCGATGCTCAACAGGCTACCGTTGTTACCAATCAATCCCTTTATCTCAACGTCAACAGCTTTGATTATCTGGAAATTAGCCTTGATAACCAGGGAAAAACTGTTATGGACCTCTGGCAAGAAAGTCGGCAGTTACGACTGATGCCCTTGGATGGTTGGCTCAGCCCAAGGGAAAATCATGGCCAACTTATACCTCTGGATTTGGAAGAAGCGGTAGCAGAGGTGTTAGCAGCCAGGTTTGATGTCCAGACTGACCAAGAAGACTTTTGACAGGCTTCTAGTCCTTGCAAACTTGCCCGATCAATTTGACTTTTGAGCGGAAAAACTTTTGTGCTGGGATCTAACTGGGCCCTTGGTAATATTGGTGGCTCAGGTAGGGTGGTTTTTCTACCGTGGCGATCGCCTCTCCCAACTGCACTGTCATGCCCTGATCAACCAACTTAGTTTTGAGGTAACCCAACCCCGTCAATCCTTTCACACTGGTTAAAATGCCCACCTTTTGTCCTTCTAGGGTAATCACCGTTCCCGCTTCCGCCTGGCGATCAAGGGTAATGCGCCACAACCTTTGTTTGACGCCTTGGTAAGTATTCAAACGGGCAATGGTTTCCTGCCCAATGTAACAACCTTTAGTAAAAGAGATCGCTCGCCACAAACCCGCTTCGAGGGGATTGTAGTCCTCTGTTAATTCTTTCCCTGCTTGGGGTCTGCCCTGGTAAATACGCAAACTTTCCCATTGGTCTGGGTTGATTAGGGGTAAATGCCCCCAAAGTTGATTAACCAATTCCTGTTGATCCGCAGGAAAAATCACCGTATAACCGGGCAAATCCAACCCCGTTTGGGCGGAAATGAGCAATTCAACTCCCTGCACCGATTGGGCTAACCATTGGTTCCCAGTGGGCAATTGCCAACCTAAATTATGCTCTTCAACCTTTTCCCCCAACAGCACCACCGCCCGATAATGGGCAGATAAATCCCGCAGTTCCACTTTGTCAAAGGGGAAAATAAATCGGTCCATCCATTGCCAGAGGAAATCTTTTTGCCCGGCTTCCACTTGAAGCCAAAGGGAGTCTTGACGTACATAGACCGTGGCAAGTTCTAAGGTTCTGCCGGTGGAGTTGACGAATACGGTTTCAAACCATTCCCCCACAGCCCTAGCTTCCACTGCGTTGGTGGTTTGGTTGTGTAAAAAGCGCCGCCGGTCTTCCCCTTGTAATGCAATCAAACTAAATTCGGGCAGGGGATAGAGCCAAGTTTGCTCCAGGTCAAAGGGAAGGGCCATGAATAAATAAATCTAAATTTGATTCTACTACTGAATTCTATAGCAGGATTAGGGGCAGAAAGTTTATGGCGGTTATCCATGGGTAGAGGTAGAAATTCTCCCTACCAAGCTTTGGGCTGAAAAGTGGGGGGAGTATCGAGTTCAAAAATTTCTCCCCGAATGCGGGCGACGTATAATCCAGCTTTTAACACTTCTTCCCGCAGGGCATTGGACAAATCTACGGCGGCGAGGATGCCATAGAGTTTTTTGTCTCCATGCTCAGGAAAAAATTCCCGAAAGCTTTGCAGGTGGGTAATTAATTGACCGATGGATTCCTGGCGGGCATGGCTTTTAACCTCTACCACAATGGCGGTGTTCACCTCTCCATTGGCATAGGCCAGCACATCTAATTCAATATGTTTGCCCCGCTTGCTCACTCGGACGCTGGGGGTCACCACTTCCATGGCAAATTTTTCGTAGAGGATAGTTTCCATGGAAGGCAAGGCCAGCCCTTCAGTAAAGCTGCCGAATTTTTTGCCTAGACCACCAATTTGTTTACTCAACTCTTGAATTTGGCGATCAGTTTTTTGGGACTGTTCTTTCAGTAAACGTTCAGTTTCTTGCAAACGCCGTTCCGTTTCTTTCTGGGACTGGATCAGTTCTCCAAGCAATTGCCAAACTTCATCAGCGGTAGTTGCCATAGTTATTCGGGATTATTTGTCTTGACTCAAGTTTAACGGGTCGCCACCTGTCCTTGGCGATCGCCCCAGCTCGCCGATTTGCAAAGCAAGTTTCGATAGCTGCAAGGTAATTTTAGTGGCTAATGAACGCTTTATTGTTGGGATTTCCTGTGCCTGAATTGTTGAGTATTTTTTTGTTGCTGTTTTTAAAAGTTCTCATTAGTTAAGAATATGTTTGAAAAGTAGGGTGAAGAATGGAAAATGGTGAAAATTCTATATTCTTCACCATTTTTCCCAATTATGCCGACTTTTCAAACACGCTCTAAGAGTTTGGGACTTTTGATCCGGAAAATCTCCTAACCCACTAGGCCCGTGAGGGGAGAACTGGCATTGGCCTTGGCTTTAATGGGCATTCTGCCCGACAGATAGGCGAGCCTCCCTGCTTGGGTAGCCATTCCCATAGCCTGGGCCATGGCCACGGGATTGGCCGCCATGGCGATCGCACTGTTGATCAACACCGCATCAGCGCCCATTTCCATTGCTTGGGCTGCTTCACTGGGGGTGCCAATGCCCGCATCCACCACCACGGGAACCTTGGCATTCTCAATAATGATGCCAATGTTGGCGGCGTTACGGATACCCTGCCCAGAACCGATGGGGGAACCAAGGGGCATCACAGTGGCACAGCCCACTTCTTCCAGCCTTTTCGCCAATAAGGGATCAGCGTTGATATAGGGCAGTACGGCAAAACCTTCCTTAACCAACTGTTCTGCCGCCTCGAGGGTGCCAATGGGGTCTGGTAAGAGGTATTGGGTATCGGGAATGACTTCTAGCTTGATGAAATTATTATCTTCCTGGCCCAGTAACTTAGCCATTTCCCTTCCCAACCGGGCTACCCGAATAGCTTCCTCGGCCGTTTGACAACCAGCGGTGTTGGGGAGCATCCAAATGGTGGACCAATCAATGGCTTCCGCTAATCCCTCGTGGCCTGGGGCATTGGTTTGTACTCGGCGCACTGCCACGGTGACAATCTGACAACCACTGCTAGCGACGCTTTCCTGCATGGTGGTGAGGGAAGGATATTTGCCGGTGCCCGTCATTAGGCGGGAGTGGAATTTACGGCCAGCAATTTCTAGCAAATCTTTACTGCCCTCTGAATTTTCAGCGGCATGGGGCAGGGAAGGGTTGGCAATGGAAGGAAATACAGCAGTCATAGGGCGGCAGGACAGTACAGGGGGATTGGTAGTTGTTAGAAAACGTTGGGGACTAAAGGCATGGATGAGGGGAGAAACCTTCTGGTCGAGGATTAAATCGCTAATCAAAGCGGCGGTGATGGGGGCGAGCAAAATGCCGTTGCGGTAATGACCGATCGCCAAAATGAGATTATCACAGGGGCCATAGCCCAAGAAAGGCTGTTCATCGGGGGTGCCGGGGCGAAATCCCCACCAAAAATCCTCAATGGCCCAATCGCCTAGGGCCGGGAAAAGTCTAATGGCTCGACCTAATAGGGTTTGAATGCCCTGGGGCGTATTATGGGGCTGCCAGTCCACCTGCTCCGAAGTTGCCCCCACAATTAAGCGGCCATCCCGCCGGGGCACCAGATAGGTTTGGGGACCAAAAAGTACCCGTTGCAAAGGATAGGGCTGGTGAGTTCCCGCTGGCATCCGCAGGGCCATCATTTGACCTTTAACTGGGAATACCGGCAGGGGCAGTAATTCCTTGGCCCAGGAGCCGTTGGCCAACACGTAGCTATCTGCTTGGAAAGAACCCTGATCCGTTAGCACCGCAGTCACTTGGCCATGACGTTGGGCGATCGCCTGGACGGTGACCCCTTCTTGAATTTGTACTCCCAGGGATTGGGCCGCTTGCCGCAGAGCACTGACCAGTTTGCGGTTATCCACTTGGCCATCGTCGGGATGCCACCAACCACCAATTACGTCTTCCCCCAGCCCTGGTTGATAGTATCGAATGGTTTCCTGGTCTAACCAGGCAGAATTAGTGGAACTATTGCCATGGGGCGCTTCAAACACGGGGGAGAGGATGCCACAGGGGTTATAACCCGTTTCCATGCCTGTTAACTGTTCCAGTTTTTCCACCCATTCCCCGTAACGCCAGCGGGAAGCCAAACATAGATCCAGCATGGGGCCTGGGGCGATTTGTTCCGCATGGGGGGCTAACATTCCCGCCGCCGCATGGCTGGCCGCCTGGGCAAAATCCCGACTCAGCACTGTGACCTGCAACCGCTTTTGCTTTAATTTCAGTTCCACGGCGATCGCCAAACCGATGATGCCACCGCCAATAATGAGAACGTCACTGGTTGTTTGCATAACCTTAAAAAATCAACCCCTGAATGCTTTAACGCCTTGGGTAAATGGGGGAGAAGTACCTAATTTCAGGTTAGCGGATTATCGAGGGCTGGAGGCTTTTTTGCTGGGATGTTCCGAACAACCCGGCGGCGATCGCCAATGTAGGATGGGGGGATACTGACTAGAACCGACTCAAGCTGAGCCTTTCCTTTTCCCTGCGCCATGGCCATTAAACGTTCCGGCAACAATAATCTTTCTCCCAACGTTAAATCCGATCTCCTTTCCCCGGAAGTTATTCCCCAGGAACGCAGTACCAGCCCAGAGTTAGAACAGCAAGAGGCATCCCTCAGGCCCCAACGGTTAGCGGATTACATTGGCCAACGGGATCTCAAGGAAGTGTTGCGCATTGCTATCCAAGCGGCCCAAGGTAGGCAAGAGGCGATCGACCATCTGCTGTTATACGGCCCACCGGGGTTGGGCAAAACCACCCTAGCTCTAATTTTGGCGGAGGAAATGCAGGTACGTTGCAAAATTACTGCGGCTCCGGCGTTAGAACGTCCCAGGGATATTACGGGGCTACTATTGGCTCTGCAACCGGGGGATATTTTGTTTATCGACGAAATTCACCGTTTAAATCGCCTAACCGAGGAATTGCTCTACCCTGCCATGGAGGATTTTCGTTTGGACATCACTATGGGCAAAGGCCAAAGCGCCAAAGTCCGCAGTTTAAAGTTAGCCCACTTTACTCTTGTGGGGGCTACCACCAAAGTAGGTTCTTTGACTTCGCCGCTGCGGGATCGGTTTGGCTTAATTCAAAGATTGAGATTTTACGAGGTTGATGAGTTGCAACAAATTATCCTCCGCACCGCTGGTATTTTATCCGTATCTATTTCCCCCACAGGGGCCGAGGCGATCGCCATGAGAGCCAGGGGAACTCCCCGCATTGCCAACCGTTTACTGAAAAGGGTGCGGGATTACGCCCAGGTTAAACAACAGCCGGAAATTGACCCTGCCCTTGCGTCGGAAGCATTGGATTTATACCAAGTGGATAAACGGGGTTTGGATTGGACAGACCGCTTAGTTTTACAAACTTTAATTGAACAATTCCAGGGAGGCCCCACCGGCCTAGAGGCGATCGCCGCTGCCACAGGGGAAGATGCCAAAACCATTGAGGAAGTGTACGAACCCTACCTGCTACAAATTGGTTACCTGGCCCGCACCAGTCGAGGCCGCATTGCCACCACCGCCGCCTATGAACACCTAGGGTTGACTCCCCCCACTCCCCTGCTACCTTGGAAGGAAAGTTAAGGCGTAGTCAAAAAATTCGTTTATTTTATGTTTGATCCAACGGCAATTATTGAGCAACAAACCAACGGCATTAACTACGACATCACCACCGAAGATTTGATTGCTAAGCTTCAGCAATGGGATGGGCAATATGGCATTGAAATCGGTGAAGTGAGCTTTGATAGCCTCATAGTCCGCTTTGAGAACTTACCCACGGATTTGAAAGCCCTAGCCGAGGAAATTTACGAGTTCTGCCCCGATGTCATTGACCAGGGATTTGGTTGTTTTGATGATATTCTCGCGATGGGCAAGGAAGCTGGCGAAGAAATCCCCCCCGATTTGCAAAACCTGCTAGAGGGAGTGGATTGGGATGATCCCGACTTTGGGTTAACCATCCTGCAAAATGCCCTGCGCCAAGACCAAGGGGTAGCCCTTTGGTGGGACTAGGTTTGATCGTTTAGAAAGTGTTTGAAACGTGCCAGGCTAGGTATTTATCCTCCTAAATCTCCTCACTAAAGCTCTGGCTTAAAAAGGGCGACTTTTGTGACAGTTACCCCCTTTCCAAGGGGGGATTAAACAGCCAAAACTCAACTCTCTGAACAGACTTTTAGATCTGATCGCCTTGCAAACATACATCAATACAAATAGAGTGCATAAAAGACTAAATATTTATAGTTCAAATAAATTGACCAACAGAATTTTATTTTATGTCAATACTAAACAGCAACTCAAAAAACAATGAAATAAAAATGAAGATAAAATGAATAAAATATGAATTAATGTGGGCTAAACAGTTGATGAAAAAAATTGAGTTTATTTAAAGAGAAATAACCTAGATCATGATAAATTGGGCAGGTGTTTACTGCGTTGCTCTGTTCCTGGCTGATCTATGCTGACCGCTTTTACTGCCGGATTATTGTTGATAACTGTTTCGGAATTAGGGGATAAAACTTTTTTTATTGCCATGATTTTAGCTATGCGCTATCCCCGCCGTTGGGTGTTAGTCGGAGTAGTGGGAGGATTGGCGGCAATGACTATTTTGTCAGTATTAATGGGACAAATTTTCACCTTTTTGCCCACTAGATACATCAACTATGCCGAGGTAGCTCTTTTCTTGATTTTTGGCACAAAACTATTGTGGGACGCTCGGCGGATAAAAGCCACGGCAAATCTGGAGGAAATGGAAGATGCAGAAAAAGCCATTGCCTCCGGCGAGAAAAAGTTAAAAATTGTGCCCCGGGGATGGGGCATTGTGGTGGAAAGCTTTGCCCTCACCTTTGTGGCGGAATGGGGCGATCGCACCCAGATTGCAACCATTGCTTTAGCAGCGTCTAATAATGCCTGGGGAGTGTCGGCGGGTGCCATTCTTGGCCATACCATCTGTGCGGTGATTGCGGTGATGGGAGGAAAATTTGTGGCAGGGCGTATTTCTGAGAAAACAGTGACGTTGATTGGTGGGCTTTTATTCTATCTATTTGCTGTGGTTTCCTGGTGGACCAAGATTGCATAGGACTCGGATTTGCAGATCAACCACTAGTCACTGACGGGATTGAATTCCCCTACCGACCGGAACGATACGGAATGTTAAGATAAGTCGTTGAAGGATTGCTAACTCCTGTGCCCAAAAAAGCCAGAGAATGGTGATCGCCTGACCGTTAAATTCCCCAGTTAGACTGCCCATCGGTTCCCTATCCCAAGTCCCATGTTAAAAGCCCTCTTTGGTGATCCCAATACCCGCAAACTGAAAAAGTTTCAACCCTACGTGGCGGAGGTCAACCTCTACGAAGAGGACATTGAAAAGCTGTCTGACGATGAGTTGAAGTATAAAACCGTCGAATTTCGGGAAGCGTTGGATAAGGCCCGCAGCGATGCGGAAACAGAAGAAATCCTAGACGAAATTTTGCCAGAAGCCTTTGCCGTGGTGCGGGAAGCGGGGAAACGGGTGTTGGGTATGCGTCACTTTGACGTGCAACTGTTGGGGGGCATTATTCTCCACAAAGGGCAAATTGCGGAAATGAAAACTGGGGAAGGAAAAACCCTGGTGGCCACTCTACCTTCCTATCTGAACGGTTTAACGGGCAAAGGGGTCCATGTGGTGACGGTGAACGATTACCTGGCCCGGCGGGATGCGGAATGGATGGGGCAAATCCATCGCTTTTTGGGCTTAACGGTGGGTCTAGTACAGTCCGGCATGAATCCTGAGGAAAGGAAAAAGAATTACGCCTGCGATATTACCTACACCACCAACAGCGAACTAGGGTTTGACTATTTACGGGACAACATGTCCACCGCCATGATTGAAGTGGTACAGCGCCCCTTTAATTTTTGCATCATTGACGAAGTTGACTCGATTTTAATTGATGAAGCCCGTACTCCTTTGATCATTTCTGGTCAAGTGGAGCGCCCCACAGAGAAATATTTGCAAGCGTCGGACATTGCCGCCCAGTTGGAGCCGGAGATTCATTATGAAGTGGATGAAAAACAGCGTAACGTGCTCATGACCGATGAAGGCTTTGAGAAGGCGGAACAATTGTTACAAACCACGGATTTATTCGACAAGAATGATCCCTGGGCCCACTACATTTTCAATGCCATCAAAGCGAAGGAATTATTCCTCAAAGATGTGAATTACATTGTTCGTAATGGGGAAGTCGTGATTGTGGATGAATTCACCGGTCGGATTATGGTCGGTCGCCGTTGGAGTGACGGTTTGCACCAGGCGATCGAAGCTAAGGAGCGGGTGGAAATCCAAAAGGAAAGTCAAACTTTGGCCACTATTACTTACCAAAATTTCTTTCTGCTTTACCCCAAACTTTCCGGCATGACGGGGACAGCCAAAACGGAAGAAACGGAATTGGAAAAGGTTTATAACCTCCAGGTAACCATTACCCCTACTAACCGTCCTTCTAGCCGTCAGGATTGGCCCGATGTGGTCTATAAAAACGAAGAAGCAAAGTGGAAAGCGGTAGCATTGGAATGCGAAGAATTGCACCAACAGGGTCGTCCCATCCTGGTGGGTACTACTAGCGTGGAAAAATCAGAAGTTATTTCCCGACTGTTGCAGTCCAGCGGCATTCACCATAACTTGCTCAATGCTCGGCCGGAGAATGTAGAAAGGGAATCGGAAATTGTGGCCCAGGCAGGACGCAAAGGGGCGGTAACCATTGCTACCAACATGGCTGGTCGGGGTACGGACATTATTTTGGGGGGGAACTCGGACTATATGGCTCGCCTGAAAGTGCGGGAATATTTAATGCCGAAAATTGTCCGCCCGGAAGATGACGAACTGGGGGCTGGGGTAACAGGTTGGGTCAGTGGCCGAGAAAAACCCCAGGGGTTTGGCAATCAAAATGGCAAAAAAAAGGTGAAAACCTGGCAAGTATCGCCGGACATTTACCCCACTACCATTAGCCAGGAAACGGAAGACTTACTCAAAAAAGCTGTTAAATTTGCAGTGGATCAGTACGGTCTGCAAAGTTTAACAGAACTGGAAGCAGAAGACAAATTGGCGATCGCCTCGGAGAAGGGCCCCACCGATGATCCTGTGATTCTCAAACTGCGGGAGGTGTATAACCAAATTCGCAGGGAATACGAAGTTCTAACCTCAGCGGAACATAAAGAAGTGGTAGAGTTGGGGGGACTGCACGTCATTGGCACGGAACGCCATGAATCCCGTCGGGTAGATAACCAATTGCGGGGGCGGGCTGGTCGCCAAGGGGACCCGGGCTCCACACGCTTTTTCCTCAGCTTGGAGGATAACTTACTCCGCATCTTCGGCGGCGATCGGGTGGCGGGACTAATGAATATGTTCCGGGTGGAAGAAGATATGCCTATTGAATCCAAAATGCTCACCGGTTCCCTAGAAGGGGCCCAGAAGAAGGTGGAAACCTATTACTACGACATCCGTAAGCAGGTGTTTGAGTATGACGAGGTGATGAATAATCAGCGGAAAGCTATCTATGCAGAGCGGCGGCGGGTGCTGGAAGGTTTGGATTTAAAAGAGCAGGTGCTAGTTTATGCCGAAAAAACCATGGATGAAATTGTCGATGCATACGTCAACCCGGAATTGCCCCCGGAGGAATGGGACGTGGAAAATATGCTCGACAAGGCTAAGCAGTTCGTTTATTTACTCGAAGACCTAACGGTGGAAGATTTGGGGGATATGACCGTGTGGGAAATGAAAACCTTCTTCCACGAAGAAGTCCGCAAAGCCTATGATCTGAAAGAAACCCAGGTAGATAAGGTGCGTCCAGGACTAATGCGGGAGGCGGAACGGTATTTTATCCTCCAACAGATCGACAATCTCTGGCGGGAGCATCTCCAGTCCATGGAAGCTCTCCGGGAATCCATCGGTTTACGGGGCTATGGACAAAAAGATCCCTTGATTGAATATAAGCAAGAAGGTTATGAAATGTTCCTGGAAATGATGATCGATATCCGCCGCAACGTGGTTTATTCTCTCTTCCAGTTCCAGCCCCAGCAACAACCCCAGGCCGTTTAACCCTAGTCCTAGTCAGTCAAGTTTTGTGCGGAAGGGGAGATTTGGATTTAGGCAAATGCCACCTCCCCAGTTTGATTGGGGGCTTACATGGTCTTAACTGCCGTTAGACTTTTGCCTGAAACTCCCTGAGCATTGACTCCAGTGATTCCCTCGGATTTAAGCACCAATCTTCTCCCCGCAAATAACCCACATTTCCCCCTGGGCAAACCGCTCTGAGGGGCAGATTTTTTTCATCCAAATAGCGATGAATTTTTTCCACACTGGCTTGCTGACGGGGCCAGTGGAATGTTTTAGCCTGCTTAATGGCCCTTAGATTACCTTCCCCATCGGGCAGTAAATGACGGCCGGTGAAAAGAATACCGCCGTTCTCTCCCCAGTAATAGCAACTAGCACCGGGAGAATAACCAGGAGTCCAGATGGCCGTGAGGAACGGGGCCATCGCCAATTGTTCCCGAAAACGACATATCCTTGCCCCGGGCAAAAGGTAAGCCTCCTGTTCCTGTACCACCACCTGACAGCTTAACTTTTCCTGGATTGTTTTCACTTTGGGGCCATGGCCATCTCGATGGGTCAGACATAGCCAACGCACCGGGCCTTGTTCCCCCAACCATGCTTCATTGTCTTCATGCCAAGCCGGACAATCGATCAACACATTGCCCTCCCCAGTGATTAATAAATAGGCTGTTCCCCCCAGGGTGTCCCGATTGGGTGCAAAACGATACAGGTTGGGCAGAATTTGACGGGGTAATTTGGCGATCGCCATGGAAAAATAGGTTACGGGTAGGGAAGGATAACGAAAGGATTCGGCGGGTAGGGCAAAATCTTGTCAGCAGACTAGGAATAGCAATTAAGCCCAAGCCCAACTACTTTAACTGTTCAAGTTGTTTTTCCCTCATTTCACTGGGCTTTTTAATATTTGGCTTTGGAGCCATCCCCAATAATTTTTGATTAATTTGTTCCCTGGTGTTTTTGCTATAACTAGCCCAGGGATCGGGCAAAAACATATCACCGATGCTGATAAAAGCCAGACCAGCAATCACCGCTGGAATGGCAAGGGAGCGCAAAATTTTAAATAGACTTGCCATAACGCTATGCCTCCACAATCAAATCTCGATTGGACTACCTGTGTTTCCATTCTAGGGTAGGGCACCATGGCGAAAGCCACTAAAACCAACTCCAAGGCTGTCTAGTGTCTGCGGGCTTGGTTTACACTGGATCAACATAGGGCCAACTCCTTAGTCCCCCTTATGCGGACTTCTGTACAGACCCCCATTCGTTAACCCCCAGCGATTTTGAGAGGATAAGTAAGACATGGGATTATTTGACCGTTTAGGCCGCGTCGTCCGGGCTAACCTCAACGACCTCGTCAGTAAAGCTGAAGATCCAGAAAAAGTTCTGGAACAGGCCGTGATCGATATGCAGGAAGACCTGGTGCAACTCCGCCAGGCCGTTGCCCGCACGATCGCCGAAGAAAAACGAACAGAGCAACGTCTTAACCAAGACACCCAGGAAGCCAAGAAATGGGAAGACCGGGCAAAATTAGCCCTCACCAATGGGGAAGAAAATTTGGCTAGGGAAGCCCTGGCCCGCAAAAAAAGTCTGACAGATACGGCGGCGGCGTACCAAACCCAGCTAGCCCAACAGAGGACCATGTCGGAGAATCTCCGTCGCAACCTCGCGGCTCTAGAAGCAAAAATTTCCGAAGCTAAAACCAAGAAAAATATGTTGCAGGCCAGGGCCAAAGCGGCCAAGGCTAATGCTGAACTGCAGCAAACCCTCGGGGGCTTAGGTACTAGCAGTGCTACTAGTGCTTTTGAACGGATGGAGAACAAGGTACTGGATATGGAAGCCACTTCCCAAGCGGCAGGGGAGTTAGCCGGCTTTGGCATCGAGAACCAGTTTGCCCAGTTGGAAGCCAGCAGTGGGGTAGAAGACGAGTTGGCCGCCCTGAAAGCTTCCATGGCCGGTGGAGCATTACCGGGAACCTCTGCCGCTACGCCCCAACTCGAAGCGGCTCCTGTTGATTCCTCAGTACCAGCTAATAATGCCAGTCAAGATGATGCGGTGATTGACCAGGAATTGGACGACCTACGTCGTCGGTTAAATAATCTGTAATTGGTTTAACTCAGCCAGTAAAAATCCCCCATTAACCTAGGTTTTGGGGGAAATTGATCAGATTGAATTACAAATGCTAGTGGGTCAGACTCCAGCAACTATGATTAGGGGTTCGAGTTTCCCTACAGGAAGCAATCAAAGCCTCGATCACCCACAGCCAGAACTGGGCAATATTACCAGCTAGACTTGGTTACACCGGGCAAAAGACCCTGGTGGGCCCATTCCCGTAAAACATTGCGGCAAAGGCCAAAGTCACGGTAGTAGGAACGGGGACGACCTGTAACCTGACAGCGGTTACGGCGACGGTTGGGGGCGCTATTGCGGGGTAAATCCTGCAATTTTTGGTGAACAGCTAATTTGTCTTCTAGGGTTTCAGCTTGACGGAATTCTTCTTTGAGCGCTTCCCGTTTAGCAGCATACTTTGCTACCAAGCGGCTACGACGCTTATCCCGCTCGATCATGGATTTTTTTGCCATCGGGGTTTAACTTTATTTCTTTAGTCTAAAAATTGAGCACTCCCCATCATATCACACTGCTTGGGGACACAAAGGTTTATGAAAGGTAATGGAACTAGACGAACACGGAGGGATTCGAACCCCCGACCCTCAGGACCGGAACCTGATGCTCTATCCA
This sequence comes from Synechocystis sp. FACHB-908, assembly GCF_014698595.1. Lineage (NCBI taxonomy): Bacteria > Bacillati > Cyanobacteriota > Cyanophyceae > Synechococcales > Merismopediaceae > Synechocystis > Synechocystis sp. FACHB-908. The sequence goes on from NZ_JACJTH010000011.1 coordinate 277,248, forward strand.
CTGAGCTACGTGTCCAGGACAGACTTGGGCTGACCCTTTCATCTTGCGAAAAGAATTCACACCAGCTATCAGCGTAACATTTCCTGCACCGATTCGGAAGCTAACTGGGCACCATTTTCCAGTAACCAAGCTTCCTGACTGGGAGCTAACCCCGGATTGTCACCAAAACTGAGATTTTCCACCTTTGCGCCACTGAAATTGACGTTTTGGAGAGTGGCTCCCCGCAAATCCGCTTCCCGTAGGTCTGTGCCGATTAAAGTTGCTAGGGCTAAACTACTTTTACGAAAATCAACTTGGCTGAGATTAGCCCCTTCTAGGTAAGCGCCACTCAGGTCTGCACCCCGAAAATTGGACCGGCGGAGATCGGTATTACTCAAATCGCTGTCGGTCAGAATAGCTCCCCGGAAATTGCTGTCCATTAGTTGGCCATTACTAAGGTCAATGCTGTTGAGGTTAGCACCCACAAATTTGCCTCCCGCCAAATCCCGTTGCGGGTCCAAACCGACTAACTTCCCCAGGGTAAGGCAATCCAACTGGGGGGAGTTGATGATTAATTGCAGGCGATCGCCAAGGTTCCCGGTGTCTGCTTCCGTTACGGTGCGATTATTTTCGACATTGTATAGAGGTTGCCAGATAATTTGAGGATCGGCATCGACTGATTTGCTCAGGAGCCATTGACCCCAACAAAGGGCCGGAGTTAGGTAATTTTCCGCTATAAACTTAGCCAACAGGCGATCGGCAATAGCCAATTGGTTCGGACTCAAATCCGGTGGCCACAGGCCTTGGGTTTCGGCGATCGCCACCTGCCGAGCTTCTGCTTTAACTTCTGCCTGGAGTCGGGCCCATTGTCCAGTTAGGGCAAGTTCAACATTTACAGTTTGGGGAGAAACAGCTTCTGACGGGAAAACTATCTCCCCCACATTAAAAAATTTTTGCCCATGGTCAGTGGTCGCGCCTTCAGCCTGGACTGTTAAACTAATGCCCCGTAGCCAAAAGCGCAGTTTTCCCCCCAACAGTGATAACCATTGACCGTCAGCTTGGGGAATTAAAGTCAAAGCCAGATGGCCCTTTTCTCCCTGGGTCTGCCAATGGAAATCCGCCCCCAAAGCCATGGCCGAAAGATGGGGGTTAAAAATTTCGAGGGAGGAAAAGGTCGCCATAGTCACAAAAATCAGCTTTTTTCTCAAGTCTAGGTTAATCGGGGCAAAAAGTCCCCTGGGCAGACGTTGTGGCATTGTTCATGGAGTCCCGTCCCATTAATTTTTCCTGAAAGACTGGAATTACGGCTCGAAGAATATATCCCTTGGTTTACAAATGTTAGGGACGAAAAATACGGCACGATCAACCTCTCCAGCCCTTTAACCAAACCTTTACTAGGGCTTAACCTTCAACCAGCCGGGGCGACTTTAATATACAAAAATGTTGATAGATGCCCTAAAGCTACCGTCAACGGCTAATCACAATCGACCACCCTGGGGGCGGAGAAGTAAAAATGTTTGATTTAAGTCGATTGAGCCGGGGCATTGTCCCTATGGCTTTGCTCTTGTTGGGAATTTCTGCCTGTACACCATCCCAGACCAGTCAATCGATCGCCATTAATGGTTCGAGTACGGTTTACCCCATTACCGAGGCGATTGTTGCAGATTTCTCTGGGGGTAAGAAAGGGGTCGACATTGATGTGGAATTTTCTGGCACTGGCGGCGGTTTTAAGCTATTTTGCGAGGGTAAAACAGACATTGCTGACGCATCCCGCCCCATTAACAAGCAGGAAATGAAATTATGTAATGACAACCAGGTGCGGTATGTGGAATTGCCCATTGCCTTTGATGCCATTACTGTGGTCAGCAATCCCAAAAATGACTGGCTGAAAAGTTTGACTGTCGAAGAGCTAAAGCGCATTTGGGAACCTGCCGCCGAAAAAACCTTGACCCGCTGGAACCAAGTCCGGCCCGAATTTCCCGACCAACCTATTAACCTCTACTCCCCCGGTGAGGATTCTGGCACCTTTGATTACTTCACCGAGGCGATCGTTGGTCAAGCTGGAGCTAGTCGTCTCGATACCCTAAAAAGTGAAGACGATGAAATTTTGGTGCAGGGAGTTGTCCAAGACCTTTATTCCCTAGGCTATTTTGGCTTTGCCTACTACGAAGGTCGTATTGCTGACTTGAAAGCCATTGGGGTCGATAACGGTAGAGGACCAGTGCTGCCTTCCCGAGAAACGGTGGAAAAATCTGAGTATCAACCCCTGTCCCGCCCTTTATTTATCTACGTCAACGCAACCAAAGCCCAAGATAATCCTGCCCTACGGGAATTTGTCGATTTTTATCTGGCCAACGCCTCTGCCACTGCCACCAAGGTTGGTTATATTCCCTTGCCCGAGGAAGCCTATAACCTAGGCAAAATTAGCTTCAACAAAGGGGAAGTGGGCACGGTCTTCGGTGGCGAAAGTGTTATGGATCTGACCATTGGTGAGTTGTTAAAGAAACAAGCCTCCTTTGAATAATAAACAAGGGGCGAAGCCGTCAGAGTTTGTTTGAAAAGTCAAAATCAAAGGATTTATCCCCCTAAATCTCCTTACTAAAGCTCCGGCTTAAAAAGAGGGACTTGTGTAACAGTTTCCCCCTTCCAAAGGGGGCTAGGGGGGATTAAACAGCCAAAACAGAACTTTCCAAACACTTTCTCAAGGGGCAAGTATTGGGGATTCCCAGGAAGAAAATCCCAATTCCATAGACCTTAACCTTCCCTTTACCATGGTCTGGCTTAATGACTGTATCATGAGCAACTGTTTAGCCAGATTATACAAATCCGCGTCGAGAACACATCAATGACTACTTTCAAGCAGATTAAAAAGTTGTCCAAGCATTTAGTGCCCACAGCTTCTATCCTGGCACTAACTGTTGGTCTGGCAGCCTGTGGTGGCGGTGGTGGTGGTGGTGACACAGCCCAAACCGGTGGTGGTGATGCAACTACAACTACTGCCGCAGATGCCTTTGCCAGTAAAGTTTCCTTGACCGGTGCCGGTGCTAGTTTTCCTGCTCCCCTTTACCAAGGCTGGTTTGTGGCCCTCAATCAAGCTGTGCCTAACTTAGAAGTTAACTATCAGTCCGTGGGTAGTGGTGCTGGGGTTGAGCAATTCATGAGTAAGACCGTGGATTTTGGTGCCAGCGATGTGGCCATGGACGACGAAGAGATTGCCAAGGTTAACGGTGAAGTGGTAATGCTTCCCATGACCGCTGGTAGCATTGTTATGGCCTACAACTTGCCTGGGGTGGAAGGGTTGAAGTTATCCCAGGAAGCCTTGGCGGGCATCATGTTGGGCAATATTACTAAATGGAATGACCCCAAATTAGTGGCGGATAATCCCGATTTGACCTTGCCCGATCGCCCTATCACGGTGGTGCATCGTTCCGACGGTAGCGGTACCACGGCGGTTTTCACCATGAACTTGGCCGCCATGAGTCCCGAATTTAAGGAAACCATCGGTGACGGTAAAACCGTTGAGTGGCCCACCAGTAAAGGTAAATTCATCGGTGGTAAGGGTAACGAAGGTGTAACCGCTGGTATTCAACAAAATGAGGGAGCCATTGGCTACGTTGAATATGGCTACGCCACCAACAATAACCTGACCATGGCCAGCCTCCAGAACAAGGATGGACAGTTTGTTGTGCCGACCGATGAAAATGCTTCGGCCACCCTGGCTGCAGTCGAACTGCCGGAAAACCTGCGGGAATTCATCACTAACCCCGCTGGGGCTGATTCCTATCCCATTGTTACCTACACCTGGATGTTGCTTTATCCCCAGTACGCTGATGCGGAAAAGGCTAAAGGTATCGAAGCGATGGTGGAATTTGGTCTGAATGAAGGTCAAACCATGGCCCCCACTTTGGGTTATGTACCTTTACCTCAAAATGTGCGGGAAAAAGTGGCCGCCGCTGCTGACAAAATCTCCCCCGATTACACCATTACCTTGAAATAGTTCAGTCGCAAATATCCGAGTGGGGAGGCGATCGCCATTGATCTTCCTTCCCATTTGCCTTTCCTAATTCCCCATTTTTCCATGACCACTGCGCCCTATTCCCGGACAAAGCCCCTGGCTTCCCGCTCCGATCTTGAAAAAAATTTGGAGAAGGGATTTAAGTATTTAACTTTAGCCTTTGCCGTCAGTATTGGGCTGATTTTGCTGGCGATCGCCCTGTTGATTTTGTCTCAGTCGGTGCCGGCAATTAAAGCTTTTGGGCTGGGCTTTATCACCAATAATACTTGGAATCCTGTTACCAGCCAGTATGGAATCCTGGCCATTATGGTGGGCACATTGGTCAACTCCGGCTTGGCCTTACTACTGGCTATTCCCCTGGGCATCGGTACGGCGTTGTTTTTAAGTGAGGATTTCATTCCCAGTAAAATTCGTACTGTCCTCACTTTTATGGTGGAATTGCTGGCGGCCATTCCCAGTGTGGTCTATGGGTTGTGGGGCATTTTCGTCATTATTCCCCTGATTAAACCGGTGGGGATGTGGTTAAACGAATATTTTGGTTGGATTCCCCTCTTTAGCACCCCGCCTGCTGGCCCCGGTATGTTACCCGCCAGTATTGTTTTGGCCATTATGATTTTGCCGATCATTACGGCGATCGCCAGGGATTCTTTGGCTTCCTTACCGCCGGAATTACGACAAGCTTCCTTGGGACTGGGGGCTACCCGGTGGGAAACCATTTTTCGGGTGTTGATTCCCGCCGCTTTCTCCGGCATTGTCGGGGGGATTATGCTGGCATTAGGAAGGGCCATGGGGGAAACGATGGCCGTGACCATGATCATTGGTAACTCTAACCGTCTGAGTTGGTCTTTATTGAATCCTGCCAACACCATTGCTTCCCTACTAGCTAACCAGTTTGCTGAAGCTTCGGGGATGCAGGTTTCGGCGTTGATGTATGCCGGTTTTGTGCTGATTGTTCTTACTTTCATTGTCAATATTTTGGCAGAACTGATTGTGAACAAAGTCAAAGCTAAATATTAGTTTTTGCTGCAATTATTTTTACTTAGGGGCTGTTTGAGCCGTTTCCCTGACTTGACAATTACGGGCGAAATTTAAATCAAAGCTCTGGATTAAGCCAGTCAGTTTAAAAGACGAATCTCGAACTCTCAAACTCTTCCCAAACCTATATTTTTGCTTATTCTCCTAGGCCCTGGCCCCCCAAACCCATGACCGCCGTTAACCTCCAAAAGAAGAAATCTGACCTGAGAGCTATCTTTGGTTACTCCATGACTGCCGTGTCGGCGGCCTGTCTATTGGCCACCGTTATTCCCCTGTTTGCGGTGCTGATTTTTGTTGCCATTCAGGGTTTCCGCAGCCTTAACCTCAACCTTTTTCTCAAACTACCTCCGGCTCCCGGTTTGGCCGGTGGTGGGGTAGGTAACGCCATTATTGGGACTTTCATTGTGGTGGCGATCGCCACGGTGATTGCTGTACCCATCGGCGTTTTGAGTGCGGTTTATCTTTCCGAATTTAGCGGCGATAACCAAGTGGCCAGGGCGGTACGTTTTGCCACTAACCTGTTGAGCGGTATTCCTTCCATCATTGCCGGGGTATTTGCCTACGGTGCCTTGGTGTCTTCGGGGCTATTTGGTTTTTCGGCCATTGCGGGGGGGGTTGCCCTGGCGGTGTTGATGTTACCCACCATTATCCGCACCACCGACGAAGCTTTACAGATTGTGCCCCAGGATATTCGCTGGGCTGCCCTGGGGGTAGGGGCCTACAAATACCAAACTGTTTTATTTGTGGTTCTGCCCGCTGCCCTTTCCTCCATTATCACCGGGGTCACATTGGCGATCGCCAGGGCCGCTGGAGAAACGGCTCCCCTAATTTTCACTGCTTTGTACTCCAACTTCTGGCCCCGGGGACTAAAAGAACCCATCGCTACCCTGGCTGTGTTGGTTTATAACTTTGCGTCGGTGCCCTACAAATCCCAACAGGAATTGGCCTGGGCGGCTTCGTTATTGCTGGTGTTTCTAGTGCTGATTACCAACATCACCGCCCGCTTCTTTACCCGGAAGAAGGCTTATTAGATACTAATTGAATGAGGAATCCCCCATGAACGAATCCCCGGCGCAACCATTAACTGAAACCATCCCCGTCTTTACTACCCAGAACCTAGATATCTATTACGGTAGCCACCGGGCAGTGCGGGACGTTTCCCTGACTATTCCTAAAAATAAAATTACTGCTTTCATTGGCCCCTCCGGTTGCGGTAAAAGTACCATTTTGCGTTGCTTTAACCGTTTGAATGACCTGATTGAAAGTTTCCGACTAGAGGGCAAGGTTCTTTACCATAGCCAAGACCTCTACTCGCCTAATATTGATGTCACTGCGGTGCGGAAATATATTGGCATGGTTTTCCAAAAGCCTAATCCTTTCCCAAAAACCATTTTCGATAACGTGGTGTACGGTGCCAGGGTCAATGGCTACAAAGGCAATTTGGAAGAGTTGGCGGAAGATTCCCTCCGACGGGCCGCCCTCTGGGACGAAGTGAAAGATAAATTAAAAGCCAGTGGTTTTTCCCTTTCCGGTGGTCAGCAACAACGACTTTGCATCGCCCGGGCGATCGCCATGCAACCGGAAGTATTGTTAATGGATGAACCCTGCTCAGCGCTAGACCCCATTTCTACCCTGAAAGTGGAAGAGTTGATGAATGAGTTGAAGGAAAACTACACCATCATCATCGTTACCCACAATATGCAACAGGCCACCAGGGTGGCGGATTACACTGCTTTTTACAACGCAGAAGCCACGGACAAAGGCAATAAAGTGGGCTATCTGGTGGAATTTGACCGAACTGGCAAGGTGTTTGGTGACCCCCAGGAACAGGAAACCAAGGACTATGTCAGTGGGCGCTTTGGTTAAATGGTTCTCTCTGTTTTACTCTGTCAAACCTGGGAAGTCCCTCGGTCTAGAACAACCCAAGCTTTTCCGTTATTAGTAACCAATTATTTTTAAATTTTCAAGAGGATATTAGTTATGGTAGTTTCCAACGGCGTGGCCACGAAGGGGGTGTTAGAAGCCCAGGGCGTTAACGTTTATTACGGTTCCCACCTTGCAGTCAAAGATTGCAATATTTCCATTCCCGAAAGACGGGTGGTGGCTTTTATTGGTCCCTCCGGTTGTGGTAAGAGCACCCTGCTCCGTTGCTTCAATCGCATGAATGATTTGGTTTCCATCGCCAGGGTGGAGGGACGCATTACCTACCACGGTTCGGATATTTATGCCCCCAGCGTTGATCCGGTGGGTTTACGCTGTTCCATTGGCATGGTATTTCAGAAAGCCAATCCTTTTCCCAAGTCAATTTACGAAAACATTGCCTGGGGAGCTAAGCTAAACAATTTCCAAGGGGATATGGACGAATTGGTGGAAACTTCCCTGCGTCGGGCCGCCCTCTGGGACGAAGTGAAAGATAAATTGAAAGCCAGTGGCTTTTCCCTCTCCGGTGGTCAGCAACAACGGCTCTGCATTGCCCGGGCGATCGCCGTTCAGCCGGAAGTAATTTTGATGGATGAACCTTGTTCGGCCCTCGACCCCATTTCTACCTTGAAGATTGAAGGGTTAATGCACGAACTCAAAGAGCAATTCACCATTGTGATTGTGACCCACAACATGCAACAGGCGTCCCGGGTGTCGGACTACACGGCATTTTTCAATGTGGAATCGGTAGACAGAGGTGCCAAAGTGGGCAGCTTAGTGGAATATGGCCCCACGGAAGAAATTTTCCAAAATCCGCTCAAGGAATCGACTCGGGATTATGTCAGTGGTCGTTTCGGTTAATTAACTGTCAATTAACTAATTAAATCAAGTTGGTGAAATTAAATAAATCCAAAAGCCGGGTCAGAGGTGTATAGAAAGTGAACCTTCCATTGAGGCACTTTCTGTGAAAACTACCCGCTCCTTTTTAACATCTACTCTGGCGATCGCCTTTCTTGGTGGTGCCCTCGGCGTGGCTTCGGTGAGTCTTTCCTCTCCCCAAGTCAGCGTTGCCCAAATGATGCAGACCCAGGCCCCCAAAGCCCTGTCCCCTTCCCTCCAAGGCAAACCAGTGGTGGTGGATATCTATGCCACTTGGTGCCCCGGCTGTCAGACCATTGCTCCTACCCTTAGTCAGTTGAAGAAGCAGTACCAGGGCAAAGTGAACTTTGTGGTGCTGGATGTTTCAGACAAGAACACAACCAAAGCGGCGGAAGCTAAAGCCAAGCAGTTGGGGCTAACAACCTTCTTTGAAGCCAATAAAACCCAAACCGCCACCGTTGCCATCATTGATCCCGCCACAGGGATGGTTGTCCAGCAATTTCGTAAAAATGCCAATGCTGGGGACTACGCCAAGGTAATTGATGGGGAAATTTCCAGAATGGCGAAAAAATAGTTGACGCCGGGGGGTTTGTTACCGAAATCGCCCCATTTCTTTTTGCATAATTTTGTCCATTTTCCGACCCGGGGCCACTTAAGCTCTAGCAACCTTGGAGGTTTTATCAAAATATTTCCTCCCCACCGGGGCGCAGGCGGTTTGGTCAGCCTCTGCTTCGCTCCTCGTTGACCAAATTCTGAAATCGCCATGTTAAATCGTGCCCGTCGCTCCTTTTCCTCCATGGCTCCCTGGGCATTTTGCCTAATTTTATTTTTGGGAGCCCTGTCCTTAGTGGTGCTCACTAGTCAATGGGCCTCCCTGACAGCGGGCCTGGATCATTTCATTGCCGCGGTTGAAAATCATTACCAGCAATGGTTTGACCAGCAAAACACCGGCAATCCCCTGGTATTGCTACCTCTGGCTTTTCTGGGGGGACTGCTTGCTAGTTTTTCCCCCTGTATCCTCGCCCTATTGCCGGTGAATCTGAGCTACATTGGCACTCTGCAAGTTACTTCCCGCCGCCAAGCCCTGGGCAAAGCTAGCCTATTTGTCTTAGGTACGGTAATTGTGCTCAGCTTATTTGGCTTGGTCTCCGCCTTTGCCACCGCCGTCATTGTGGACTTTAAGGGCTACGTTCATGTGGCGATCGGCACCATCATTCTGGTCATGGGATTGAGTTTTGCCGGACTAGTTCATTTACCCCTACCCAAAACCCAAATTAATTTGCCTGTGGCAGGGCCCCTGGGGGTGGGTATGACCTTTGCTTTGGTGAGTTCTCCCTGTGCCAGTCCGGTATTATTTGCCGTGTTAGCTGCGGCTTCCACCACCGGTTCCCAGAGTTTAAGTGTGATGGCGATGGTTTTCTATGCTTTGGGTTACACCGCCGTTATTTTCTTCGCTAGCCTGTTCACTGGTTTGATCAAACAGAGCCGGGTTTTACTAAAAAACTCCCATTGGGTTACGGGACTTGGTAGTGGCTTGTTGATGTTAGCAGGGGGATATTATCTGCTGACAGGACTGGGTTGGTTTTTCTAGTATGCAAGTCGTGGTGCAGGATGACGGAGAAATTATGGCGGCGGTGCAACGGGGAGATTCCTTTGCCCTAGGAGTTCTCTATAACCGCTACGGTGCGGTGGTTTATCGTTTAGCCCTACGCATATTGCAGCGCTCCCAGGATGCGGAGGATTTAACCCAGGAAATTTTCCTTAGCCTGGAGACCACCACTCCCTACAACTCCCAACGGGGGAATTTACTCAATTTTTTGCTTACCCTCACCCGTTCCCGGGCCTTGAACCGAATTCGCCAGGGTCGGAGCCGAGGGCGACTGTTAAAAGCCTGTCAACACAACCACTTAACGAATGTTCCCAATTTACCTATGGAAAACGCTGCTTTGTCCGAGTTGTCCCAACGGGTAGCATCGGCCTTGGAGACTTTGCCCCCTAACCAAAGGCAGGTGTTGGAGCTGGCTTACTATGAAGGGCTGAGTCAGTCGGAAATTACCCAAAAATTAGCCATTCCCCTTGGTACGGTTAAAACCCGTTCCCGTCAGGGGTTATTAAAGCTAAAAAATTTATTACAGGATCTTGTGGAGTAAACCGATGGAATCCCTAAACCCGATCTCCCTGCAGGAATTGTTGGCGGGCTATGTGCTAGAAGATTTAAATCCAGGGGAGCAGGCCCAGGTGGAGGAGTTATTAAGCCAAAATCCAGTCCTGGTAAGGGAAGTTGAGCAACTGCGGGCTACCCTCAACCTTTTGCCCTTGGGACTATCCTCGGCCGATGTTCCACCGCCCCTATTGCTTTCCCAATCTTCAGTTAATCAATTTTCTCCATCCGTAATTAAATCGACTCCCAAGTTTACCTGGGGAAAACTAGCTTTGGGCGGTGTACTGGCCACGGCGATCGCCGGTTTAAGCTGGCAAAATTATCGACTACAGGAACAATTAGCCACCATTGAGCAAACTAATCAGACATTGCAACAGGTGCTTGACTCCCAAGGGGATCAACAGCAGACTGAACAATTGTCGGCCTATCGTCAGGTAGTTAATCTTCTTCAGGAACCCAACAAAAACTTTTTAACCCTGCGGGCCACCCAGGCTAAATCCCAAGCAACGGGCAGTTTAATTGTGGGCGCAGAAAGTGCATCAGCACTATTAGTGCTAAGGGATGTACCTCCGATTAAGGACGGTAAGGTTTACCAACTTTGGGCTGTGATTGATGGCAAAAAAGTGCCCTGTCGTTCTTTTCTACCCAATGCCCAAGGGGAAGTTTTGCTAGAGATTCCTTTTGAAAAATGGTTGTCTGCCTCGGAAGTGATGGTCACAGAGGAAAAAGAAGTTTCTGCCCGTCAACCCCGGGGAGAAATGGTGATCCAAGGCCAACAGACGCCTTTCCAATCTTGAGCTAGGGACGTTTGACACAATTAAAATCATCTATCTAGCAGCCTTTGATCAGTCTTTTTAGTTCTAAACTTAAGTCAATTAAAGATAGGATCATCCCGCTCAATCGCCCCACTAAAATCCCTACTCAAACAAGGGGGAGATTTAACTGCCACACCTCAATTTTTCAAATAAATTTCAAAAACTAGAATTATAGTTAATAACAACTTCTATTGACCATTGCCCCTGGTCTACAGTGAAAATATCTATCTCAGTGAATGGTTTGGATTGTATTTTCAGAGTCCTACGCCACTAAAAATTGGGGAGCTTTTGCCTTATCCTGCTTAGAGATGACATCCAATGTAAATGTTTATGAACCCATTGCTCCCTCCCCTGTGGCCAATGATCGCCACTGCCGTAGAAACAGAAACGGAAATAGCTCCATTGGTATTGGCTGGGGTGCTCCTCAGTCTGGTGGTGATCTATTTTGCTAGTAAGTTGGGCGGGGAAGTTTGTCTCCGACTCAATCTGCCGCCAGTGCTAGGAGAATTGGTGGGGGGCGTGTTAGTGGGGGTTTCGGCCCTGAAACTATTATTATTTCCCGAAGGAGGTCTGGCCCCCGAAGATTCCCTCGTTATTCAACTGCTGATGGGATCCGCGGATTTATCCCCGGAAGCGGCCCAGTCCGTTTTCAGTGCCCAGAGTGAAGTGATTTCCGTCATTTCCGAGTTGGGGGTAATTATTCTCCTATTTGAAATTGGTTTGGAGTCTAACCTCAAGGAACTGATTCGGGTGGGTCCCCAAGCGGCGATCGTGGCGGTGGTGGGGGTAGTAACTCCTTTTAGTTTGGGCACCATCGGTTTGATGACCATTTTTGGGGTGGCGGCCATTCCAGCAATTTTTGCGGGGGCGGCCCTGACGGCCACCAGTATCGGCATCACTGCGAAGGTGTTGGCTGAGATCAACCGCCTTAGTTCCAATGAAGGGCAGATCATTATTGGTGCAGCAGTATTGGACGATATCCTCGGCATTATTGTGCTGGCGGTGGTGGGTAGCTTGGTAAAAACTGGGGAGATCCAAATCAGCAATATTATCTACTTAATCCTTAGTGCCACCGGTTTTGTGGTGGGTTCAATTTTAATTGGTCGCCTGCTCAGCCCCTTCTATGTCAGCCTAGTCAACCGCATGAAAACCAGGGGTCAGTTGCTCTTGGTATCCATTTGTGTGGCGTTTGTCCTTTCCTACATTGCCCAAATTGTTCAGTTAGAGGCGATTTTGGGTTCCTTCGCAGCGGGGTTAATCCTAGCGGAAACGGAAAAGCGGGAAGATTTAGAAGAACAAATTTTGCCTCTGGCAGACTTTTTTGTGCCGGTATTTTTTGTCTGTGTGGGGGCCAAAACCGATGTCAGTGTGCTGAACCCCGCCGTACCTGCTAACCGAGAAGGTTTGATTATTGCCGCCTTTTTAATCCTGGTGGCGATCGTGGGTAAGGTGGTTACCGGTTTTACCCTGTTTGGTAAGTCGGAATTGAACAAATTGGCGATCGGGGTAGGCATGATTCCCCGGGGAGAAGTGGGTCTAGTTTTTGCTGGGGTAGGGGCCGCTAGTGGAGCGTTGGATCCTGCCACCGATGCCGCCATCATCGTAATGGTCATTGTTACTACCTTTGTGGCTCCCCCTTGGTTGCGGGCTGTGTTTGAAGGGGCCAAAAAGGAGGAAGCTCCGGAAAAACCAGTTCCCACCCCAGATTAGTTAATCGCAATCCAGATTTAGATTTATCCTAAATTCATTTTTTGTCCTCGAGGCTTCCCTGATAAGCTTTTCGGGGATTCTTACTTTGGGTAGAAACCCTTGCTAGAATTATGACTGATAGGTATGACTAGACTAAGTTTAGATTCCTAAGACTATAGAGTCATAATTTTCCCCTTGAATTATCGCTCCCATCACCTCGCAAACTGACCTAGTAAGAAAATTTTAACTACCCAAGGCTGAGCTAAAATTATTTCCATGAAAAGATCTGTAACTATGTCTTCAACCTATGTTGTTAAACTGGATTCCCGTGGCAAAAGTCAGAGTCTAACACTACCAGAAGATCTTCGTCTCAATGCCACCGAAGTGGAAATTTATTGCCAGGATGGCCGCCTAATTATAGAGCCTCTTCCCCAACCCTCTCTATTGGCCAAACTGGTTCTTTTGGATGACATAGAAGAAAGTTTTCCCGAAAATTTTACTGACAATCTTCCTCTAGATAATATTAATTTATAAGTGTGCAGTATCCTTATTTGCTAGACAGAAATATACTTTCTAATTTGATTCGTCATCCTAACGGAACGATTTTCTTCAAAATTAAAGAGGTAGGGGAAGCTAACATCTCCACAAGTATTATCGTGGCTTGTGAATTAGCTTTTGGTGCGGAGAAAAAACAATCAAAAAGGCTACAGGAAAGGGTTAACTTAATTCTAGACTTGGTTCCCATTGCGCCAATGCTTGCGGGCATGGAGAAAGTGTATGGCAAAATCAGAGCTATTTTAGAACACCAGGGAACTCCCATAGGTGGCAATGCTCTTTTAATTGCTAGTCAAGCTATTTACGCTAATTTGATTCTCGTAACTGACAATACTGGAGAGTTTAAACGGATGCCTGGTCTGTCCGTTGAAAACTGGCTTTGATCCATCACTACTCCAATCAGTATTTCTAATAATCTTGAAAAAATAATCTAACTCAAAAGCTCTGGGCCAAGGCAATTTGGTATTATTAGACGCAGTGCGGTACAACTACCAGATCAGCAATTAGGCATTTAAACCATGGGCGCATCTTTTCGGGCAGAACCATTTCTCTGGATTCATTTGGCGGGGATTGTGGTGGTGCCATTGGCCCTGTTAACCATGATGTTGGGGTTAGCGCTGGGAACCCCTTTTTCTGTTTATGGCCTGGAACTAATTTTCTTAATTGCAGTGGGTTGGTTGCCAGTGATGGTGATGCAATGGTTTAAGCCCTTTGAGATTTTTAGTTTGCTGATCATTGCTCTGCGCCAGGATAGTTTGGGGGAAGACCAACTGCGAATTTTAAGTTTGTTTAAACGGAGCCAACAACGATGGATTACTTTGTTTGGGGGAATAATTAGTCTGGGTCTATTGTGGCTGGTGTATTACTACGCTCCGATCGCCTATCCTTGGGTGACGGATTTGCCCCAGATTCGTTTGGCAGGGGTTGGGCTAGCGGCGATCGCCTATTTGATGGCCAATTTATTTTTGCAGGTGCCCCTGAGTGTGTTGGGGGTGTTATCCACAAGCCAGTCCAAGTTTACTGAGACGATTCCCCTAGAGCCAAATCAGATCGAACAACAGTTCACCATTCCCGGCATTAAGTTGCGGCAGATTCCCCTGGTGCCAAGGATTAGCTCTTGATAACAAAGGATTTGCGCTCTCTGCTGGGGTAGAATCGGTAACGGGCGATTTTTCCTAGGTTTAGCCGATGTTGGCCTTGACCATGGCCGAGGAAAGACCAATTATCCCCTGTTGATCAACCTGACCAGCGCTAATCAGTATTTGATCCATCCCCATAAACAAGGCCTTTGCTAGGGCGGAATTACGAGAGACCCATTTTTCCATGACTATTTCTTTGGAAGCCGATTTAAAATCCCTGCAACAGTCTGCCCAGGCGGCGATCAGCGGTTGTGACGACCTGGATGGGTTGGATAAATTGCGGGTGCAATACCTAGGGAAAAAAGGGGAATTGTCCCTGATTCTTAAAGGTATGGGTAAACTTTCTGCGGAGGAAAGACCTAAATTTGGGGCGATCGCCAATGAGGTAAAAGAGGCACTCCAGCATGATTTGGAATCCCGCAAAGCCAATCTACAAAATGCGGCGATCGAAGCTCAGCTAGCGGCGGAAACTTTAGATGTGACCATGGCGGGCAGTTACCGTCCCCAGGGCCGTCGCCATCCCCTCAACAGCACCGTTGACCGGGTGTTGGATATTTTTGTCGGTTTGGGCTACACCGTCGCTACGGGGCCCCAAGTGGAAACGGATTATTACAACTTTGAAGCGTTAAATATTCCCGCTGACCACCCCGCTCGGGATATGCAGGATACCTTCTTTTTAAAAGATGGTCGTCTGCTCCGTACCCACACTTCCCCGGTGCAAATCCGTTACATGGAGAAGCATGATCCCCCCATCCGCATTGTGGCCCCTGGTCGAGTTTATCGGCGGGATACGGTGGATGCCACCCACTCTGCTGTATTTCATCAAGTAGAACTATTGGCGATCGATAAAGGTTTAGCTTTCACCCATTTGAAAGGCACCATTCAGGCTTTTATCAAACAAATGTTTGGGGAAGCATTGCCGATTCGCTTTCGGGCTAGTTATTTTCCCTTTACCGAACCCTCAGCGGAAGTGGATGTGCAATGGCAGGGTAAATGGCTAGAGGTGATGGGCTGTGGCATGGTGGACCCCAACGTAATGGAAGCAGTGGGTTATGACCCGGAAGTTTACACTGGCTTTGCCGCAGGCTTTGGGGTAGAGCGATTTGCCATGGTGTTGCACCAAATTGACGATATTCGTCGGCTCTATAACAGTGATCTGCGGTTTCTGCGGCAGTTTTAATGTTTTAAAATTGATCAACTAATTAACTCTCAGAGCGTGTTTGAAAAGCCCCCCTGGCCCCCAAGTTTGGGGGGAAGTTAAAAATAAAAGTGCCCCAGCATTGTCGAAGATTTAATGAGGAGATTTAGGGGACAAAATAAAACTTTTCAAACAGATTCTCAGCGCTGGGGAACATTCAGGGATGGTGATGCTGATCTCGGCGCAGACTCCACACAGGAATTAGTGTCTTTAAGTACCACTCTCAGCAGTAAGGCCTGAATTACCAACAGCCCACAGGCGGCCCCTATGAGCAAGTACCAGTACTGCCAAGCCAGTTTTCGCAAGGTTTGGGCCACCGCATCAGCGATGATTCTTTCCAAATGATCGCTGGTCAATTCTTTATGGACAATTTTTTCTAGCTGGCCATAGAATTTGTCGCTGGTTTGGCGCACCGTTTCATTAACTTGATGGTTAATGGCCGCTTCCACTTTTTGCAGGGGATTTTCCATGGTTTCACAGGATTAAGGCCGTCGGCCCAAGGTAACGAAACTAGGGCAATGAATCAAGGTTACGGGGCCACTGGAATGGCTGAATATTGGGTAAGTAATTAGACTCAACTTGGTTGACCTCGTTAGTGCACCAGGCGATCGCCATCCAATAATTATCGTTGCTCCCTTGATCCGCTAACAAAGGTTGACTAGATAATCGCCAATGGTTTGTATCTCCGCTATCCGGTAAGTACTGATATTTAGCTAAATTTTCGTCTGGTATAACTTGATTCAAGCCACCGCTAATGCCCTTCCCTGTAGCTTTTAAAAATGCTTCCTTCGCTGTCCAAAGTTGGTAAAACAGTTTAGTTCTTTTTTCCCCCTCTAAACTTTCCAATTGCTGAACTTCCTGGGGAGCAAAAAAACGCTTTGCTAATTTTAAGTAGTGGGGTTTAGGGAGCATAATTTGCAAATCAACCCCAATTTCCCCCTCTGTACTTAAGCCAATCAAACCATAATTCCCGCTATGGGCCACGTTAAACCATGGCGATCTCCGCTCCCTGTCCACTAACTCCGGCTTACCTTGGGGGCCATAGGTGAACTGTAATTGCTGGGGCAAACAGTCAAGCTGACGGGCTAGGAGTATGCGTAAAGCTAACCGCATAGTCAAAAATCGTTGCTTATCCTGGGGCCGTTGGTAGCGTTCCCCCCGGGCCATTTCTTCGGAACTTAATAGGGCTTGATAACCCGGAATTAAGGGGCGATCGGTGGGACAAAGCCAAATTTGGGGCTGGGGGAGCACAGGTCAGTTTAAACAGCGTTTTGAACAATCAAAGAGTTTCAGTATTCTTTTCCCTGCCCAAGTCCAGATAGAATGGGGAGCCGATCGCCAGTAACCTAAAGAAAGGAAAGGCAACGGGAGGAAAATTGTGACAGTTAAAATTGGTTTACTCGGTCTAGGTACCGTCGGCAGTGGCACAGTGGAAATTTTGCAGGATCCGCAGGGTCGTAGTCCCCTGCTCAAAGCCATTGAGGTTAAAGCAGTGGGGGTGCGTTCCTTGGATAAACCCCGCCAAGTAAATTTGCCGCCGGAGGTTTTGACCACCGACCTAGAAGCCATTGTCACCGATCCTGACATTGCCATTGTGGTGGAGTTGATGGGAGGATTGGAACCCGCTAGATCCCTCATTCTCCAGGCGATCGCCCATAAAAAACACATTGTCACCGCCAACAAAGCGGTCATTGCCCGTTACGGCCCAGAAATTTACGAAGCGGCCAATCAACACGGCGTTTATGTCCTCCTGGAAGCGGCGGTGGGGGGCGGCATTCCCATCATTAAGCCCCTCAAGCAATCCCTGGGAGGCAACCGCATCCAAAGTATCGTCGGTATTCTCAATGGCACCACTAACTATATTCTTTCCCGCATGACCAGTGAGGGGGCGGATTTTGACGAGGTATTAACGGCCGCTCAACAATTGGGTTATGCCGAAGCGGATCCCAGTGCCGATGTGGATGGATTGGATGCGGCGGACAAAATTGCCATCCTTGCTTCCCTCGGTTTTGGCGGCCGGGTTAAACGGGAAGATGTGGCCTGTGAAGGCATTAGATCCGTTAGTGCGGTGGATATTGCCTACGCCGATCGCCTGGGCTTTGTGATTAAACTACTGGCGATCGCCGATGGTAATGCGGGGGAAGATTCAGAAGCATTGCAACTGCGGGTACATCCCACTTTAATCGCCAAGGATCATCCCCTCGCCAGCGTTAATGGAGTTTACAACGGTGTGTTGGTGACTGGAGATCCCCTGGGGCAAGTAATGTTCTACGGTCGGGGAGCGGGAGCTGGCCCCACTGCCAGTGCGGTGGTATCCGATGTAATTAACATTGTTGGCATTATTACCAGCAGTGACGAAAATCCTGCCCTTGATCCCCTGCTCAGTTGCACCCACCAACACTACTGCCAGGTTTCCCCCATTGAAGATCTAGTTACCCGTTTTTATTGCCGCTTCCTCTGTGCTGACGTGCCGGGGGTAATTGGCCATTTAGGCATGGGTTTTGGCAACCACGGGGTTAGCTTAGAATCCCTAGTGCAAATTGGCTTCACCGATGGCTGTGCAGAAATTGTCGTCGTTACCCATGATGTGCGGGAAGGGGATTACCGGGCCGCCCTGGAGGAAATTAGCCAACTAGAAGCAGTGAAGGAAATTCCTAGTGTGATCCGGGTGCTGTCCTAAAGCCAATGTTGATTGCAAAACAATAATGGCAAGGATTTGGCGATCGCCTTTTTTGGTTAGGGTGAGCAAAATTAATTTATTTCTGGGGAGTGTATGGGCATGGCTAGTTTAAAACGCATTTTTATCACCGGGATCAGTGGTTGCATTGGCCACTATTTAGCGGATGAATTAATCCAAGGCACAGACCATGAGCTATTCCTACTGGTGAGAAATCCCGATAAACTCCAATTTGATCCCAAGCTGAGGAGTAATATTCATTTAATCCCCGGTGACATGGGCACCATTGAAGCCCACGCAGACTTGCTGCAAACCATGGACTGCGCCATTCTCATTGCCACCAGTTGGGGAGATCGCCAGGAGACCTACAACATTAACGTGGTCAAAACCCTGACTTTGATTAATTTACTCAACCCAGAACGGTGCGAACAGGTAATTTATTTTTCCACCGCCAGCATTTTGGACCGCCAAGGGCAACCACTACCAGAAGCAGGAAGTTTGGGCACTGACTATATCCGCACCAAATATCTCTGTCATCAGGCGTTGGAATCCCACCATGATTCTCCACCGGAAGTCACCCCCATTGCCGAAGCCATGGCTAACAAAATCACAGTGGTTTATCCCACCCTGGTCTTTGGCGGCGAACCCAGTAAACCCTATTCCCATCTTTCCGGCGGATTGGGGGAAATTTTGCGTTGGTTACCCCTGATCCGTTGGTTCCGGGCCGATGGAAGCTTCCACTTCATCCACGGTAGGGATATAGCTCGGGTGGTGGCCTATTACGTTGACAATCCCCCCCAGAAACGAATTGATGTGGTGCTAGGTAATGCTCCCCTCACCGCCACGGAAGGTATCCGTCAGGTTTGCCAGTATCATCGCCAGAAAATCTACTTTCAAATTCCCCTCTCTCTTACCTTGGCCAATATTTTCATCAAGCTGTTCCGCATTCAAATGGCGGACTGGGATAGGTTTTGCCTGGATTATCGCCATTTCACCTATCCCAACCCCGTTGCTCCAGCCCAGTTAGGCTTACCGGCCCATTGCCAAACCATTGCCGAATTGATGGCCGCTAGCCCAAAATCCACTGGTCGTAATTAGCCGCGGGCGTAGTCATCCTGAAAACGGATAATATCGTCTTCCCCCAGATATTCCCCATTCTGCACTTCAATTAAAACTAATTTAATTACCCCAGGGTTTTCCAGACGATGGGCAGTGCATTGGGGCACATAGGTGGACTGATTTGGTTCCAAAAGTTCTTCTTTATCTCCACAAACGATGCGGGCGGTGCCGGAGACTACAATCCAATGCTCACTGCGATGATGGTGCATTTGTAGGCTGAGACGATGGCCGGGGTTGACCTCGATGCGTTTGATTTTGTAACCGTTGCCCTCCTCCAGGGTGGTAAAAGAACCCCAAGGTCTGGTTTCCGTGGGTAAATGACTGGGGGTGGTGGCAGCTTGGGCAAGGGGAGTGGCAATCATTAATCTTTTTCCTCAACAACAATTAACCGCATCGACAATTTTTTCTAACCCAGGCTAACACAACGGCTTAGTTAGGGTTTAGGTTCCTATGGGGACAGCACCAATCAACGTCAAAAATTTGTTTACCCCGACTTACTTGAATCCTAGGCAAAGTCGGTAAATAAACCATACTCACAGGTTATTGCTGTTACTCCTCCTCTTCGACCCCTAGTTGCTCCGTAGCCCAAGTTTGCCAAAATTGGTAGTTTAATTTGCCCAAGGGCGATCGCCGTAGGGTCGAAACGGGCAACCAATGCTTCGGACATTTCGGTTTACTTAACTGAGCTTTGACACACTGGCTCAGGGTGGAAACATCATTCCCCGGACCCGGGTTAGGTACATAGACTGCTACTAACATTTCTCCCCAATGGCGATCGCCAACTCCGACGATGACCACATCTTGGACTAAATGGCGATCGAGCAAGAGAGCTTCTATGTCCTCTGGATCAATATTTTCTCCGCCGCTGATGAGACGCCGACCCCGACGACCGGTGATATGAAGATAACCGTTGTGGCAATAACCTAAATCCCCGGTGGTGAAAATTTCCCGGCTGGAGTTTTCATTCTGGGGGACATAACCTTTGAATAAAGCACGGGATTGGATGTTGATAAGGCCCACTGTGCCGGGGGCAACCATTTCATCTTTGGAGTTGGTAATGGTCAATTGAACATGGGGCAACAACTTTCCGACACCCGTTTGGCCGGCCAGAAATTCTGCCGGGGTAAGGGTGGCAATTTGGGCCGCAGTTTCCGTCATGCCATAGGTGGGCGCTAGGTTAAGGCTTGCCGTTTTTGCTTTGGCCAAGAGTGCGGGCCAGGCCGGAGCTCCCCCTAAAAAAATTAGCCGGAAATTTTTTAACCAGGCACCATGGCGATCGAGCAAATACTCCAACTGGGTGGGCACTAAAGAGGTGACATAATCGGGGGGAAAAGGAGGGGCAGATTGTTTCACTAAGCTGTAATCCAGAGGGCTAAAATTCCCTCCAGTTAAGGCCGATCGCCACCATTGCATAAAGCCCCCCACATGGTACAGGGGAAGCAGACAAAAACTATTAATTTGGCCATTCCTAGGTAACAGGGGGCCAAGGAACTGCTTTAAACCGTCCACTGCCATGGTCAAAGTCTGGGGACTGTGGAGGGCAAAACGGATTGTGCCTGAAGAACCGCCGGTGGGAAAACCAATTAATAGTTCTGGGCTTTTCCCTTCTAGTTGGTTTTTCGGAGTGTTAGTTTTGTGGTGAACGGAAGTTAATTCTGAATTACTATCGGTGAGCTTTAACCACTGCTGTTGCCACATTAATGATCCCCAGAGGCGATCGGGTTGCAAAAATTGGGCCACTTGTTGCCATTCCCTTTGTTGCCATTGATGATTAGCAATGAATAACGTCCCCCGGCCGACCCGCAAAAAAGCCACCACCGCTGCCCAAAATTTGCCCACATTTGTCTCCGCTAACAAAATCTGGGGAGATTCAATTCCTGTCAAACTTTGCTCGTATTCTTCTTCCCATATTTGCCAATCAAGGGGTAATTCTTGCCCTAAAATTCCCAAGCCATTTTTTAAAGAAAATTCCAAGGCTGAGGCGATCGCCTGGGGGGAATTCAGTAGGTCCGGCATACCAGTTTCCATGAATTGCATAGACATCAGGCCGTGAATTATAGCTTTCCAGACCAACGGCCATGGGGCAGGTAAATTCCCCCATACTGCTCAATTTTGCGAGAGTCCATACGGTAAAGCCACGCTTCTGTCATTACCTGATCCTGGGGATCAAATATCTCAGCCCAGCAACGGTCATAAACATTCTCCTGGGGCGATCGCCCTGGTTGATAATCTTCCAAACTATCCAGGTGTTCTAGGGAAAACCCAGGGGGAAAGGTGAGGCAATAGCCCCAAACCCGGTCCTCTCCGATCGCCAGAGCTGGATAACCAAAATATTGCAGATGGTAGATTTGGCCGAGCACATAGCCCAGGGTAGGGGGCTCAATCTGACGGTGGCAGTAGGCTTGGTGATTACATTCCCCCGGCATGAGGGTGCCATAAACAAAAACCTTAATCTTCATATCCACGGGCAATAAATTAGGGCTCGCCATACTCTTGGAGAAAGCTGAGAAAATCCGTCAGGGCTGATCTGGTATCTGGGTTAGGGGTAAGTTGATGCCGTATTTGCGAAATGAAGAATCGATTTTGGATTCTAGCTCGGCCAGCCGCTCGTTGTCTTTCTTGATCTGCTCTGTTTCTTTCTCGATCTGCTTTTTCTCGTTCCTCGTTTGCAAGATCATCTCGTCGAGTTTCTCGTTCTCTTGCTTGAGCCGCTTGATATCGGCTTCGATTTCCAGCGTTCCACTCAAGGCCGAGACTAACCACCAAAGACGCTGTGCCCAAAGTGAACGCCCAGAAACTCCATTCGAGGATGGTAAAGGGGATGAGTTGGAAGGGGGTGGTGTCGATGTTGCCATAAAACCTCAATAATGCCGCTACAGCATACAGAAATGTGGTTAGGGAGCGGGGTAATAGGGCCAAGAAGGTTGCCATGGCATCATTCTAGCTACTTCAAGCAGATAGTACTGACCGAGAGGTTGATAGTAACAATATTGATCTGTGCTGGAACATCTAAAAAACCTAACTCTTTCATTGCCCTTGGGAAAATTTCTTTGCTGCCTAAACCCTTTTGAATTTTTTCCACAGGCGATCGCCTAGTAAATCCACCTCCGGTACTTTAGCCAAGGCCACTCCCACAGTGAACACTACTAGGATAATGCTGGACATGGTGAGCACTTCCAGGATATTCTCCACCAGGCTATTCACCCCCCAAAGTCTCTGCCACAGCACACTCCCCTGCCAGCCAGCCACACTGGCGATCGCCGTAACACCCACCAGTTTACCCAGGTCCATGGCCCAGCCCCCCAAACTTAGACCGGCTAGGCGACGGTTCAGCATCCAAATAAAAATAGTCATGGAAAAAAGATTTACCCCCACCGTTGCCATGACAATACCCACGGTGCCAAAGGGCTTATAGAAGAGGTAATCCAATAAACCATTCAGAAAAATATTAAATAGGCTTACTTTGAAAGGACTGTTCCCATCGCCCAGAGCATAAAATACCCGCACCAAAACATCTCGACCAAGGTAGAAAAACATGCCTAAACCGTAGGCTGCCAACACTGGAGCCACCTCTGCCGCCGCCTCTGCATCAAAAGCCCCCCGCTCATAGATAACCTGGACAATGGGAATGGCTAACCCCACCAAAATAGCTGTGAGGGGAAACATGGTCAGGGCGCTTAACATGATGCCCTGGCGGATACGGAGTTTTAATTCTGGCCAATCCTGGGGATCGGCTAAGCGGGAAAATACCGGCAAAAAGGGCACCAAAATCATATTGGAAATAATGCCCAGGGGAGTGAGGGCGACAAAATTGCCATAACGCATGGCGGCCGCCGCATTGGGAATAAAGGAAGCAAAAAACAGGTTGGTGGCAAAGTTGATATACAACATCCCTGAAGACAGGGTGGCCGGAATCATCACCTGCAAAACTTCCTTTACTCCCGGCAGGGCAAAATTAAACCTCAGCCGCAATTTACCCATACCCGCTTTGGCCTGGGGCACAATCTGAGCCAACCATTGCAACACGGCTCCAGCGGTGGTTCCCCCTGCTAATAGGAGAGAACCCAATAGCCAATAGGGTTCTGTGTTTAGTTGCTGTCCCAATTGCCAGACTGCGACCCCTAAACCCAGAATGACGGTAATACTGGAAAGCAAAGGGCTAATACTGGGCAATAGGTACTGATCTGCCGCATTTAAAGTCCCAAAGCCAATGCCAATTAACCCCGAAAGTAGGGCCATGGGAGCCATGATTTGTAACTGTTGCACCGCCATGCGTCTGGTTTCCGGTTCTAACCCCGGCGCCAGCAGGTCAATGAATATGCCCGCCCCCAGTACCAAAATGATGGTTACCCCAAGCAACACCCCACTGACCAGGGTGGTAACGGTTTCCACCAAGGGTGCCGCCTCTTCCCGATCTCGTTTGGACAGTACACTAACCAAGGCACTGTGGAATGGGCCATTAATGCCCCCAAGAAGTATAAAGAGAAAACCCGGAATCACGTAGGCATAGGCGTAGGCCGTCACCACCGTCCCCACCCCAAAGGCGGCGGCGATGATTTGTTCACGCAATAAACCAAAAACCTTACTGATCAAGGTGGCGATCGCCACAATGCCAGCGATATTAGCTAAGGAACGGGACGATTTACCAGACGGAGACACAGGCTAGATTCCAATAGATCAAGGGGCCATTATCTAGGAAGAACGGTGGCACGGCCTAATGTTTCCCCAATCAAAGGGGATAGCAAGGACTCCATAAGCTCGGCTTGGGTTGTCAGGCTTGCAACTGCATTGGTTTTAACTGGCTTCCAATCGAGCCTCCAACATCGCTAATTTACGCTTCAGAGTGGCATTTTCTTGCACCAGCCCCTGGTTACGCCGCAGTAAATCCTGTTGCAAAGCAATCTGCCGTTCATTTCTCCGTTGGCGATCGCGTAGATCCCTTAACACCACCATGGCGTATTGCAGTTGGCCCTGCTGATCAAAAATGGGAGTTCCCGTCACCTCCAAGGGAATAATTTGTCCCCCCTGGCGGATTTCCATGTCATCCACCTGATGGGATTCTCCCTGGAGAGCCCTAAGCAAAGGTTGTTCTGTGAGGGGATAAAGTTGATTTGTGCCGATTTGATAGGCTTGGTAAATATCGTTTAACCGGTCGATCGCCGCTTCGGGCCAGAGGCCTTTGCCTAGGAGCTCAATGGCGGCGAGGTTGGCATAGACTGGTCGTCCCTGGGCATCGACAACGAAAACACCAAGGGGCAGAGCATCGAAAAAATTTTTAAACTCCATACGGGGACTAAAACTGGTGCCATCGTCGGGGGATGGCAGATATTCGGTAAAGGTAAGGGCTATTTTTTAGGATAAATCAGGAAAACTTCTGTTTCTTTTTGCTCCGGGATGCAATGCGGGGGGAGGTTGCTTTACGCTTTTTCGGGGCAACTTCTTCCACGCCAAGATTTGGATTTTCCGGCATAACAATAGGAACGGTGAAATGGAACTGGGTGCCATGGTTTTTGCCATCGGAAGCGGCCCAGATTTCCCCTCCCCAACCGCTAACAATTTGGCGACAGATGGCCAGGCCAATGCCAGTGCCCCCCCGACTGCGGCGTAAAGCTCCTTCTTCTTGGTAAAAACGGTCAAACACGGTTTCCAAGCGGTTAGGCTCAATACCTCGCCCTGTATCGGTGATGGTGACTTCCAATTGGGACGGATTCGGGCGATCGACAGCGATGGAAATCCTACCATTGGTGGGGGTAAACTTGATGGCGTTATCCAAAAGCTTGGTCAACAATTCCACTAACCATTCCCCGTCCGCCTCCACCATGGGAGTTTCGCCATTCACCTGATTGACAATGACAGGTACTTCCTGGCCCCGATTGTGGGCTCGGATATGGCTCAAGGAAAGCTCCACACATTCTTCTAGGGAAATTGGCTCTGCGTTCCATTCCACTCGTCCACTTTCCAGTTGAGATAGCGTGAGAAAGTCCTGCACCAGTTTGCGCATCCTCTCCGCATCTTCCAGGGCAGTGTTCAACATTACCTGTCTCAATTCCTGGGGCATATCCGGCTCCGTGGCCAGGCTTTCCAAACACACTTGGATAGTGGAAAGGGGGGTGCGTAGTTCATGCCCTGTAATGGCCACCAGGTTAGACCGAGTGCGGTCTAGGGCAGCTAATTGCTCATTCAATTCCTGTAGGTTGGCATAGGATTCTGCTTGGATCAGTGCTACCCCAATTTGGGTGGCCACCCCTTCCACTAGGGTAAGGGCATCGTCCTCCCACTCCGTGGGGGCAGGACCACAGTGGTGAAATTCCATCATGCCCAGCAACCTTTCCCGATAAAAAATTGGCACTAACATCCAGGACAGAATGGCACAACTCTTCACCAGGGTTTTCACTTCCCCCGTAGAAGGCTCCGGTTCCCCTAACCTTGGATCTCGGTCGATGTTGTCGATGGCGATCGCCTCCTTGAGGACCACCACCTCCTGAAAAAGGGGATTATCTTTGAGGGGCCAGGGATAACCCTTGATGGAACCAACACCGCTACCGAGGAATTCATGGTTAATGGTCGCCACTGTATCATCAGCACTACAGCGGTAAATCACACAACGGCAAATGCCCAAACCTTGGCCTAGTTTTTCCACCGCCACCTGCATAATTTCCTCGGGATCAAGGGAACGTCGCACCGCCCCTGTGATGGAGTTAAGCAGTCTCTCCCGCTCTTCTTTGTCCTGCAAATTACGATTGGCTTTGATTAACTTATACTGTCCAGCTTGGAGATAGGTGATTAACCGTTGTACAAAGGGATCAGGGTTATCGTCAATGCCCCGGGGGGGAACAGTGCAGGAAGGCTGGAGCCAGGTTTGGGTCGCCTCCTCGATTTTGGCTTGTAACTCTGGACGGTAGGCTAAAATCCGTTGTAGCAATAGTTGGGCTGCAACTCGACTCACCTGGCGATCAAAGGTCCAAACACCTTCAAAACGGCGGTTACTATCCCATTTATCCTGGGTCGGTCGTTCTCGACAAATTAGACAACTGGCATAACGATCGCCAATGACAATCAAATGCCATTCCTGGGCGAGGCTGTCTTCAGGAGTAAAGGCAATGGTTTCGTAAATGCCGGAGTTGTGTTTAAATTCCGTCTCCGGAGCGGAGAGCACGTAAACCTGACTGCTCTTATCGGCAATACGTCGATAACGGTGGGCTTCTTGACGATAAAATCTCTCCCGCTGAAAAGCCGCAATGATCAGGGGATTGCCCGCTGTACTTTCCGCTAGTACCTGGTCTTCCATGGCGTGGGACAAGGCCGTGAGGGAAGACTTGAAGTAGGTTTGGGCCCGCAGATTGGGTAAAGCCTGCAATAGCTCTGTAAGAACAGACGGGGAGTTGCTCATCGCTCCTGAAAAAAGGGGAGGAAGAATGGCGAAAAACTAACTCCTAGAATACCAATGAAGGGAGAACTATCCCACACCGATGGGACGGGACGGTTGGTCATGGGCCAGAAAAAATCCCCCGAACATCAAACCCGGAGGATAGGCGCAGGAAAAAGAGGCTGGGGCGGTCTGGAGACACTAACCGCCAAAAATTTGCTCCTTTAGTGCACCAAATTCGGAAGCCAACTCTTGGCGCTTTTCAGCTTTCCAAAGGTAACGCCAGATAAACCAAGCGGTGTAGCCCATGCCGATCAACTGTAAAGTTGGTGCCAATAAAGGAATATCATTAATGGCATCGAGCACAGCAATCAAGATTTTGACGCTGATAATGCCCAACAGGATTATGCCCAGGGAAATGAGGGGTTGCTTGTTGTCCTCGAAAAACTCCCCGGTCATTTGAGGAATTTTACCCAGCACTTCCCACACCGGTTGTAGCCATTCCTGCCAAGCCTGGTCGGTGATTGGGGACTTTTGGGGATTGGGAGTAGTGATTGGTCCTACATCGGTTTTAATCCCGGCAGTTGCTGTCTTTTGTTCTTCCATCTTCAACCAGTCCTTTATTATTCGGATTGAATGTTTACGGCCCACAGCTTCCCATATTGGGGCACTGTTTAGCTTCTGCCCATATTATCGGAAAATTGCTTTTTACACCCCGTCTTGGGCCAGGGCTTTTCCACTTTGACTAATGGCAAAGGCAAAGCAGTGGTGGAAACCCCTAGGCTCAGTAAAGAGGACTTGGGGTGGTATAAATCCTACTTTTTGGCCAATTTCTGCCATGGTAGCCACCAATTCGGGGAAATCGCACTCCTTTATATGGGCAGCGATCGCCTGGAGTTGGTCGGGGGCAAGGGCAGTCCATTGACTTTCGGCCTTAGCTAAATAGGCTTCAATATACTGCTGTCGATTTTGCTCGGGCTGACGAAAAACGTCGTAGATAACTAGGCATCCCCCAGGGCGCAGCAGAGAAAAGCAATGGGCAAAAAATTGTTCCTTTTCTTCTGGGAGCAGATGGTGCAAAGAAAAACCGACGTGAATCAGATCAAAGCTGGCTGGGGCGGTTTGGTTGGCTTCACCCAGATAGGTCAAAAAATCCGTTTCCCTTAGCTCCACCTGTCGAAAAGGGTCCAAATTTTTCTGGGCTAGGGCCAGGGCATTGGGGGATAAATCTACCCCTGTATAGGAATTGATTTTACTCCCCGTCAAAGTTTTGGCGATCGCCTGGGCATCCCCACAGCCAAGGTCCAAAAAATCAAACGGGCGATCGAACTGTTGTTGAATCAAAGCCCCCACCGCCTGGTGAATTTGCCGATGGGCCATGTAATTGTGGTCAACCAACTGCTGATAGGTTTGCCATTGCTGAAAAAATTGTTTGGTTTGTTCAGTGGGTCTGGGGGAACTGGCCATGGCAAGTAATAACGGGATGAATGGTTAACTAATGGCGGGAAAACCGCTGTCCCTGGAGGCTAAACGGGCTTTACCAGCGGCGGCCCACTCCTGCAAAAATTGGATTTGTTCTTTGGCGGTGCGAGCTAAGGGCACCACTTGGCTCGCGGCGGAAAGAATGTCATCGGTGGTAAATTCCCGATTCTGGCTAAAGCCAATGTGCATCGCTTCCACCAAAATTTGCTCAATTTCTGCTCCGGAAAAGTCTGGGGTTTCGTAGGCCAGGCGGTGGATATCGTAATCAGCCATTTTATGGGGTCGCAAACGGTTAAGATGCACAGAAAAAATGGCCTCCCTTTCTGTTTTATTGGGCAGTCCCACAAAGAAAATTTCGTCAAAGCGACCTTTCCGCAACAGTTCCGGCGGCAGACTCTGGACATTGTTAGCGGTGGCCACCACAAAGACGGGGGAAGTTTTTTCCGCCAACCAGGTAATGAAAGCCCCAAACACTCTGCTGGTGGTGCCCCCATCCCCGTGACTGTCCATGCTCCCAAAGGCTTTATCAATTTCGTCAATCCAAAACACACAGGGGGCTAACGCTTCCGCGAGGTTGATCATCTGCCTGGTGCGGGCTTCCGATTCTCCTACCAAACCGCCAAATAATCGGCCCACATCCAACCTTAACAACGGTAAATGCCAATGGTGGGCGATCGCCTTAGCGGTGAGGGATTTGCCAGTGCCTTGGATGCCGGCCAGTAGTAAACCCCGGGGATAAGGTAAACCGTAACGACGGGCTTGCTCACTAAAGGCTCCTCCCCGCCGGAGCAACCAGTCCTTGAGATTATCTAGGCCTCCAATGTCGCTGATGCGTTCACTGGCGGGATAAAAATCAAGAATTTGGGTTTGGCGGATGGATTGACGTTTTTCTTCTAGCATCAATTCCACATCGTCTGCCCCCAACTGGCCATGGTCTGCTAGGCAACGGGCCAACACCCGCCGAATTCTTTCCATGGATAAACCTTGGGCTGCGCGACTCCACTCATCTCGCAGGGAAGACTCTACTTTTTGTCCCAAACCCGTCAACAACCGTTCAATTTCTCCTTGAATTTCGGCACTACTGGGCAGAGGAAAATCCATCACCGTAATGATTTCGGCCAACTCATTGGGGATGTAGATTTGGGGTGCGACAATGACAAGATTTTTAGCTTCGGCCTTGAGACGGCGAGCAAGGTTGCGTAGTTTTCGGGAAATGGAAACGTCGTCTAGAAAACGATTAAAATCCCGCAGGACAAAAATGCCATTACTACTGGCGGGTAATTTTTCGATAAATTCCAAGGCTTGGAGGGGATTGCGGCGGCCCACATTGGCTCCGTTGGGGTTGCCCTGGTACCCTTCTACAAAATCCCAATAGTAAACTGAGCGATTGCCCAACCTCTGGGCACTGCTGGCGATCGCCATTTCCAGTCGTTCTTCTTCCTGGGTGGGAATGTAGAGCAGGGGATAACAGGCCCGCAATAGTAATTCAAATTCTTCACTAAAAGTCATGGGCAAATAACTAGTCTGGTGGAAAAAACTGGTCGTGGTAGGGACAACGGTTACAATTATGTCGGTGGGCCAGGGGGGTACGGTGTCGATGCCAAGCGGCTAATCCTTGACGAAATTGCTGGAGCAAATCGGTTAACTCCCTTTCAGTGGCCCGGTGCTGAGCTTCGTTGTAAGTAATGGTATAGTGCTGAATTTTTTCCGGTGACTGCACAAACCAATAGGTCATGGATAACTGTTCGGGGGAATAGGAACTAGTTTCTGCCAACACGTACAGGTAAAGCTTAGTCTGCCAATGGTGGTGGAGTTTTTCCGGTTTGGCCGGCTGGGGATAGGTTTTCCAATCAAAAATTTCCCCCTGCTCCGGGGTGAGCACCAACAGGTCATAGACTACTGTCAATAAAACATCATCCCTGGCTAGGGTGCGTTGATGTTCAGCCTGCCTTTGGCCGGGGGGGAGGTGGAGCGCCGGCACTGTGGCAATTAAATTTTTTAGGGAATCCAGTAGGCTAACGTCCTGGGGGTCAAGGCTCTGGGCTGCTAAAGTTTCCAAGGGCAAACCCAAAGTCCATTGTTGAACCAGTTGGTGAAAATTTTGGCCCCATTCCGTTTTGACCTGGCGCTGGGGTTCTAGTAAACCGCCCAACTGTTCCCAATAACGCCGTTGAAATTGGGGCGGACAAACACTCAACAGTTGCAGGTGACCTTGGCTGAGGGAAAAATAGGGGGCAGTCATGGGCTTTGCTGGGCGGCAAGGGCGATCGCCAGGGGAAAGAGGCGATGTTCTTGGACTTGAATGCGTTGATGGAGAGTCTCCCCCGTATCATCAGCCAGAATGGGCACTACCGCCTGGGCCACAATGGGGCCACTATCCACCGTTGCTTCGGCATAATGGACTGTGCAACCACTCACTTTCACCCCCGCCGCCAAGGCCTGTTCCACAGCCCGCACACCTCGAAAACTAGGCAATAAACTGGGGTGGATATTCAACACCCGACGGCTAAAAGCATCTAATAGTACTGGAGTGACAATACGCATCCACCCGGCCATGATCACCCATTCCACCCCTGCTTGGCGAAAATGCTCAACAATATCTTGATCCAAATCTTCCCGGCTGTCGTAGTCCCGATGGTTGAGTAATCGGTGGGGCACCCCATGGTCCATGGCCCGTTTCCTAACCCCAGCATTAGGGTTGTTGTAAATCACCAGTTTCACCACTGCATTTAACTTTCCCTCCTTAATGGCCTTGGCGATCGCCTCAAAATTACTACCACTACCGGATGCCATTATCCCAAGGGATAAACAGCGGGGTTGGGGAATATTCCCTAAAGCAACGGGGGGGGAAATAAAACTCAAGTTATTCGACAAATCTGACATAGCCGACATAGGTTAAAAATTAGGGGCTTGGGCCCCGGAGCAATCCTGCCCTCAACGGGCTAACTTTGACATCCGATGGCGATAGAATGGGGAGCGATGTCTTTATAAAATGAGGTTAACGCGATATGACCCCTTCTTTAGCAAACTTTCTCTGGAGCCTGGTTTTAGGGGCTGCCATTGTGCTGATCCCCGCCACCGTCGGGTTAATTTTCATCAGCCAAAAAGACAAAATCACCCGTTCCTAGGTTTTTCCCTGGACAATTTAGATAGTGAAAACCTCCAGTCGGCCATAGTTTCCGAAGCTGGAGGCTCATTTTTAGTAGACCTGTTTTGATTAACTATGCCCCTGGCGATCGCCTAGATGGGAGTTCAGGGTAAGGGAACAAAGCAAAAATTCCCACCGCAAGACTAATCCAGGTAGCCCATCAGGGTGTTGGGATCATCAATCTCGTTGGAAGCTACGGGACGATTGCCAGCGGTGATTTCGCTGATGTGGAGATGGCTCAGGGCAATGGGGCGATTACCGGAAACGGTCATGGTACTGCTCACTTCCATGGTGCTGGCCCCCACTGGTCTGGTGGCTCCCATAGAACCATAAGTACTTACCACATGGATCTTGCTGGCTTCAATCGGTCGATTAGTGGGCATGCCCTTGGGGGTAGGCAGTAGATCAAGACCACCGATATGCTTGGGCTTCACCAAGGCGGACTCATCTTTGCTGGAACCGGCTCTAGGACGACGGCTCCGGTTAGCGGCAGTGGTTTTGCTGGCGGTTTCTTCGTTGGGGGTGGTGTTGGGCCCCTGCTGTTCCTCAGTCATGCTGTTTATCTCCTTAATATAAATATTCGATTAATTGATCAACAATAAAGCACTGTGCGAGACAGACAGGCCACCCACCGTGTTTTGTTAGCATTACTCTGCTTGTCTTCAAAGATACACCGCTGAATGGCCAGCCACGATAGTTATCTTTAATCAGCCCTATTATCCCAGACTATAGCTCCTTTGCCGCCATGACTTCTGACCTCTTTTCCCTCCATGCGCCCTTTCGTCCTACCGGAGATCAACCCACGGCGATCGCCAGTTTGATCGAGTCTTTGCAGGGAGAGCACAAGTTTCAAACCCTGCTGGGGGCAACGGGAACGGGGAAAACCTTCACCATGGCTTCGGTTATTGCGGAGTTGGGACGACCAACATTGGTATTAGCCCACAATAAAACCTTGGCGGCCCAATTATGTAATGAATTGCGGCAATTTTTTCCCGAAAACGCGGTTGAATACTTCATTAGTTATTACGACTATTACCAGCCAGAAGCCTATATTCCCGTCACCGATACCTATATCGAAAAAACGGCTTCTATCAACGATGAGATTGATATGTTGCGTCACTCCGCCACCCGTTCTCTGTTTGAACGACGGGATGTAATTGTGGTAGCTTCCATCAGTTGCATTTACGGTTTGGGTATTCCCAGCCAATATCTCAAAGCGGCCGTTCCTCTGCAAGTGGGTGCCGAATATGATCCCCGCCTAGTAATTCGGGATTTGGTCAATGTGCAATATAGCCGCAACGATGTGGAATTACAACGGGGACGATTTCGCCTCAAAGGAGATGTGTTGGAAATTGTGCCGGCCTATGAAGATCGGGTGATTCGCATCGAATTTTTTGGTGACGAAGTGGAAGCTCTACGGTTAATTGATCCGGTCAGCGGCGAAATTTTGCAAAGTTTAGACAGAATCAGCATTTATCCCGCCCGTCACTTTGTCACCCCAGAAGAAACCCTAGAAAAAGCCTGTCAGCAAATTCAAACGGAAATGGAACAACAGGTAGCTTTTTTAGAAAAAAATAATCTGTTGGTAGAAGCTCAAAGATTAAGTCAACGCACCCGTTATGACTTGGAAATGCTCCGAGAAGTGGGCTATTGCAACGGAGTAGAAAATTATTCCCGCTATCTAGCCGATCGCCAGGCGGGGGAACCACCGGAATGTTTAGTGGATTATTTTCCCGAAGATTGGTTATTAGTAATTGATGAATCCCATGTGACTATTCCCCAATTGCGGGGTATGTATAATGGCGACCAGGCCAGAAAAAAAGTTTTAATTGACCATGGCTTTCGTCTGCCCAGTGCGGCGGATAATCGCCCCCTAAAAGCAGAAGAATTTTGGCAAAAAGTTAAACAGTGTGTGTTTGTTTCTGCCACTCCGGGAGTTTGGGAAATAGAGCAATCGGAAGCAAGGGTAATTGAGCAGGTAATTCGCCCCACTGGAGTTCTTGATCCGGAAATTTTTGTCCGTCCCACCACCGGCCAGGTGGATGATTTATACGGGGAAATTCAAACCAGGGTAAAGCTGAAAGAACGGGTATTAATCACAACTTTAACTAAACGGATGGCGGAGGATTTAACCGATTATTTTTCTGAACGGGGCATCAAGGTTCAATATCTCCATTCCGAGATTCAATCTATTCAACGTATTGAGATTTTACAAGCTTTACGAGACGGGGAATTTGATGTGTTAATTGGGGTAAATTTATTGCGGGAAGGGTTAGATTTACCGGAAGTTTCCCTAGTAGCTATTATGGATGCAGATAAAGAAGGCTTTTTGCGGGCAGAGCGTTCTTTAATTCAAACCATTGGCCGGGCCGCCCGTCATATTCGGGGACAGGCGATTTTATATGCTGATAATTTCACCGACAGTATGCAAAAGGCAATCGCCGAAACGGAAAGGAGGCGGAAAATCCAACAAGAATATAACGAAAAGCACGGTATTACCCCTCAACCGATTAATAAACGGGCTAACAATGCCATTTTGCAATTTCTTGATATTTCCCGTCGTTTAAACAGTCAACAGTTGGAGGAAGTATATGAACAAGCCCAGGATTTACCCCTAGAAAAAATCCCCGATTTAATTCAACAATTGGAGGAAAAAATGCAAGAAGCGGCCAAAAAACAGGAATTTGAAGTAGCTGCCATCTACCGAGACCGCATTCAACATTTGCGTGATCGGCTTTTGGGCCACAAAAAGTAAATTGGCCGCGCCAAACGCTTTACGGCATCAATGGTTTGGAAACGGCGATCGCCAAAATGGTTGGCTTTTTTGGAACCTACTTCAGGGGCTTTAATATCATCATCATCCCAAAAGCAAGGAGATTCCTATCCGCCCAAACAACGACAATCTGGTGGACAATGGCTGGGTTAGCCATTCGGAGGATGCCAATTAAGCTGCCGGTAAAGTGACTGTTTCTAGCCAAAAGGATTCAATCCCTTGCACCATCTTGAATAAATCCTTCAAATTGCGGGATTTGGTTAAATAACAATTAACGTGGAGTTCGTAACTGGCAATCACATCATCCTCATTGTGGGAAGTGGTTAACACTACCACGGGAATTCTTTTTAGGTCCGGGTTTTGTTTGATTTCCGCCAACACTTCCCGGCCATCCTTTTTAGGAAGATTTAAATCCAGCAAAATTAGGTTGGGGCGAGGGGAATTTTCGTATTCTCCCTGTTGCTGTAAAAAGGCCATGGCCGCCAAACCATCCCGGAGAATGATCAGTTCGTGGTCGATGGTGCTGGTTTTCAACACCTCCTGGACAAGGCGGCTGTCGGCTTTGCTATCTTCCACCAGCAAAATGACCTTGGGGGGATTAGATTCGTCGGACATGGTTCAATACCTTTTTAGTTGCCAATGGGGATGGAGAAGTAGAATGTGGAGCCCTCCCCTGGGTTGGACTCTAGCCAAATTTGCCCTTGGTGGCCTTCGATGATTTTTTTGCAAATGGCTAGCCCCATGCCGGTGCCTTTATATTCATCCCTGGTGTGGAGTCGTTGGAAAATGACAAAAATCCGCTCGAAGAATTGGGGGTCAATGCCAATGCCGTTGTCTTGGACCGCAAACACCCAGGCATCCTCCTGGCGATCGCCCCAGATTTTAATTTTGGGTGACTTGTCCCCGGCAAACTTGATGCCATTGGCGATCAGGTTCTGGAATACCTGCATGAGCTGAATTTGATCCGCCATTACTGCGGGCATGGAACCCACTTCAATTTCTGCTCCACTTTCTTCAATCCGTTGCTTCAGGTTAGCCAGAGCTTTGTCCACCACTTCTTGCACATCGGTGAAAGTTAGTTGGGCATACTGGGTATCTACCTTGGCGTAGGTCAAAATATCATCAATCAAAGTCTGCATCAGGGAAACCCCTGTCACAGCAAAATCGATGAAGTCTTTGGCATCTTCGTCTAGAGCTTCGCTGTAGCGCATTTCTAGCAGTTGTACATAATTGCTCACTTGGTTGAGCGGTTCCTGTAAATCATGGGAAGCAATGTAGGCAAATTTCTTTAAATCAGCGTTGGAGCGTTCCAAGTTGCGGGCTAACTGGGCCAATTCTTCTGCCTGGCGCAAAATGAGGTTGACGATCGCCTTTTTCAGGGCCAGGGCACTTTGGATTTCCACCGATTGCCAGGGCAAAGATTGGAGTCGGACAATTTCTTTCCAGAGGTCAAAGGATTGGCGGGGATGGAGCTCGATTTTACCGTCTTCCTGGGTAGCTTCGTAAGCATGATTTGGGTCACCGCCCCAATTAACCGTTTGCAACACTTCAGGGCGAAACCAGAGCAAAAAGTTGTGACGGGCAATGGGAATGGCCAATAAGCCACTGGCCACGGATTTAAAATTCACTGCATCAGGATAAATTTGTGAGAGGGAAGAGGTGAAGAAAACGTCTTGCACTTCCCGATTCTCCAACCATTGCAGTAAATATTGCACTGCTTTCTCGTCCGGGGTTTCCCCTACTAAAATCAATTTTTCCCCAAAGCAAATGGCCGCCCCCTGGGAGCCCGTTAATCCCAACAGGCGATCGGGATGATTAGTTAATCCTTCGACAAAATCCGCCGCCGTGGTCATTTTGTCCAATAAAACCGCTTCATGCTCCGCCAACTGCACCCGGTAATCGAAGGTTTCCGTATCTTCCTGGGCGGAAATGTTGCTAAACACCACCCGACCAAAAAATTCGCAGGCTTTACGCAGTTCAAAGGGAATTACTTTGGGGGTTTGATGGTGGCAGGCAATGAGCCCCCAGAGATGGCCGTCCTTAATTAGGGAAATGGTTAAAGACGCTCCTACCCCCATATTTTTCAGATAGGTCAAGTGGCAATGGTACGCACTGCGCAGAATGGATTCTGTTAAATCCACCGCTCGGTTGGTGCTGGGGTTAACCGCTGGGGTCAGGGGCACCGCCACACCATAAACATCGGGAATTACTCGAATGGGGTTGTGGATAAATAGCCGACGGGCGGGTTGGGGAATATCCGATTCGGGATAGTGCAGGCCCAAATAGGGTTCCATATCATCCCGTTTATCTTCGGCAATGACATCACCGTGGTTATTTTCATCAAAGCGGTATAGCATCACCCGGTCAAAGCCAGTCATACGGCGGACTTCTTCGACAATAACATCGTAGAAATCCCGTAGATTAGCTTGTTGGCGCAACCGATTCAGGGCAGCGTTGGCCATGTGATAAAAACCGAGGAAGGGCAGATTATCGGAAGTGTAGGCTGGCTCTAGTTCACATACCAATAAACCGTCACTGTTGCGATGAAAAACCCCGTCAAAAATGACAAAGTCGTCCCCCATGACCCGCGCCCAAAGTTTACTGGGGTTGAGGCTGCTGATTTGTCCGGCCGTTAGGCGACTCTGGATGGGATCAATCTGAAAGCTATCAAACACTTCCCCTAGGGTTCTGCCCAACAAATCCTCTGGCGATCGCCCTAAAATGCCGGTGCAGTTG
This sequence comes from Synechocystis sp. FACHB-908, assembly GCF_014698595.1. Classification (NCBI taxonomy): domain Bacteria; kingdom Bacillati; phylum Cyanobacteriota; class Cyanophyceae; order Synechococcales; family Merismopediaceae; genus Synechocystis; species Synechocystis sp. FACHB-908. Next base: position 313,934 of record NZ_JACJTH010000011.1, read on the forward strand.
GCGCTAATTTGGCTGATGGTGAGGTCTGGTTCCTGCAGGACCACCACTAAACCGTGGGGCTGAATCAGGTGGGCGGTGTGGATGGCGAGGGTTTCTAGCTGACGGAGGGATTGGTCGCTGAGTTGTACGGTGGTGGCCATGGGTTTTTCCCTTAACTGTCTATGGGGAGAGGCTGATACCAATCACGACCGAGGCCGCAAATTTGGCTTTAAACTGGTTAGCAATAATGGCGGACTGGCCAACAACTCCATCTCCGTCCCTGGAGCGATAACGGCCAAATATTCTGGGTGCTTTCATCCTAACGAAGCTTTTTTATTTCCAAACCGCAACGTTACACAACGAAACTCTTTTGCAATTTTTCTTAATGATTAGCCAGATTATCCACCCTGGCTGACTGTCCCTTGGCGATCGCCATTTTGACTAAATTTGGGCTTTGATTGTTTAATTATTTGTAACTGTCAATCCGGCGATTGGCTACCTCTAACCTCCAAAACCCCTAGCCTTTCCTTTTTGTTACTTGGGTGGGTGTCCGTCAAACAAACTGTCCGAAATAAATCCATCTTTGCGGGTGGGCTTTGCCCCCTATAATTTTCGATGACTAGCGACGATGCCGCGGCCGGTTTAGTAAGGGTTCTCGATGCTGCCCAGGGAGCTTTCCTTGCCCTCGATTCCTATGGCGGTAATGATCGGAGTCGGGCGGTGTTGGCCATGGCGGAGGCGTTGGAACGTTCCTTTGCCCAAATTTTGGAAGCCAATACCTTGGACTTGGTGGTGAGTCGGGAAATGTCCGTGGCGGATTGTCTCTGTGAATGGCTCAAGCTCACCCCGGAAAGGTTGCAAAACACAGTGACTATCCTGAAGCGTTTGGCTTCCCTGCCGGATCCCCTCCAGCGAGTTATGGCTTCCCCCTACCAATTTAACCTGGCCCAGACCTATTGCCAGTTAATGCCCTTGGGGGTGGTGGCCCTGGTCTATGAATCCTTTCCTGAATTGGCAGCGATCGCCGCGGGCTTTTGCCTGAAAACGGGGAACAGTCTAGTTCTAAGAAGTTGCGGTGCTTCGAGCCATTCCACGGCGGCTATTTGCGAAATATTGCGGGAAGGTTTACTGGATGCGGATTTACCAGTGGATAGCGTTAGCCATATTCCCAGCGAAACCTCACCCAATGTGCAGGACTTGGTAGGCAATGCCAGCCAGCTCAATTTGGTTATTCCCTATGGCCGCCCCAGTTTTGTGGAACAAATTAGCCAACAATGCACTCCCCCGGTCTTGAAGGCCGCCATGGGCAACTGTTACCTCTACTGGTCTAGTAAAGGGGACTTGGAAATGGTGCGCCAGATGATCATTGACAGCCATGTGGGCCATCCAGATCCGGTCAATGCCATTGAAAAAGTTTTGGTTAGTCCGGGGCAAAATCCAGCGCCCTTGGTACGCCTATTGAACAACTTGCAGGCCAAGGGCTTTAAGCTCCGGGGGGACGCTGAACTCTGTGAGCAATTTCCCGACCATCTCACCCTAGCTAAGGAGAATGAATGGGGTAAAGCTTACCTGGACAGGACAGTGGCCTTTCGCACTACCCAAAACCTGAAAACGGCGATCGCCTGGATCAATAGCCATAGCAGTGGCCACGGGGACTGTATTGCCACGGATTCCTACCAGGAAAGTCGCCAATTTTCCATGGGGGTGGACAGCGCCCTGGTTTATGTGAATATTCCGCCCTATTTTTGTCGTAATCCCCGCCATGGGGAATCATTATTTTTGGGAGTATCGAGCCAAAAGGGTCAAAGGCGCGGCTTAATTGGGCTAGAAGCATTTATGACCCCCAAGCAAATTGTCCAGGGAGAAAGTCGCAGTTGAGCATTTTTTGAGCCATTACCCATGTCCCATTTAAATTCTCTGGCATTACTGACTCTAAAAGTATTACTTCCCTCATTCTTAATCTCCTGGGGCATTAAATTTATTGTGCCTGCCTTTGCTCCCCCACCGGAGTTGCCCTGGGTCTTACTATTGGTGTTCACTCCAGTGCTGGCGATCGCCGTTTGGTTAGGGCTACAGGAATGGCAGGGGAGGAAAATACCATGACCTTTGCCCAATGGTCTGGTTTTATTAGTCTCCTTTTGATGGGGGCAGTCCTGTGGCAGATCCGCCAATTATTGCTACTGCTGTTTGCTGCGGTGGTGCTGGCCAACGGTTTCAACCATCTTTCCCAATGGTTCCAGCGACGGGGCGTCAAAAAACAATTATCCATTCCCCTAGCGGTCATCATTCTACTGTTGGCCCTAGTAATAGTAGTGGCTCTGATCATTCCCCCCTTTGTGGACCAATTCCAGCAACTCCTGACCCTGGTGCCCGCCAGCATTGATGGCACTCTACAATGGCTCCGGAAAATAGCCAGGGCGATCGACCCAGAATTAACCCCCCTCCTGCCCAACTGGCAACAAATTACCGGGCAGATTAGGCCCATTTTGCAAAAATTAGCCGGCAACGGTTTAGGCCTGTTTTACAGCACCCTAGGGTTACCCCTCACCCTTTTACTGTTGATTGTGCTTAGTTTGATGTTTTTGGCTAATCCCAGGGCTTACCGTCAGGGTTTCATCCGTTGTTTCCCCGCTTTTTATCGAGCACGGGTTGATGTAATTCTGAAGGAATCGGAAATCTTGCTAGAAGATTGGCTCCGGTTGGTGGTAGTCAGTGCTGTGGTGGTCACCGCTGCCACTTGGTTCGGTTTAGTTTTACTTCAGGTGCGGCTTCCCCTGGCCCTAGCCCTTGTGGCCGGTATTTTTGTCGTCATTCCCAACATTGGCCCCCTGATTAGTCTAGTCCCCGCCATGGCGATCGCCCTGTTGGATAATGCCTGGAAACCCCTATTGGTGATGGTACTCTATGGACTGATTAATTATTTTGAATTCCATTGGATCACCCTCCATTGCATGGGCAAACCCCAGCCAATTTTGCGGGGAGTTTTACTGTTAGCCCAGGTCTTTTTTGTGAGTGTGTTTGGACTTTTTGGACTGTGGTTGGCGGTGCCCCTAACCCTAGTGGGACAAGTGTTAGTGCAAGAAATACTAATAAAAGATATTCTTGACCGTTGGCAAAGCTCGGAAGACGCTGGAGAAGAAAAACCAACACAAACCTCCCCTGCATTACCAAAATCCTAGAGAGGGGGCCACAGTAGGTTTAACTGACGGATAAGTCGGCCTGAAGGTGAGAATAATCCTCCTGTAAACTCCCACGAAGTCCACATCGACTAGATCTAAATTGAATCAGTCAGGAAATGCTAAATATTAACTTCCAAAGAAGTTTCGCAGTTTTTAACTCTATGCTTGTTCAAAAAATGCCACCCTTCCGTGGTTAGGGAAAGGGAAAGTGAAACCTCCCCCATTTCCCCAGACAGATCTACGCTTTCCTAGAATAATACTCAATTACAAGCAATTCATTGATCTGCAACGCCACCCACTCGCGGTCAATAACACTGTTGACCTTGCCAGTAAACGTATTTTTATCGAACTCCAAATGGGAAGGCACATTGGCCAAACCCGGAAATTCCATATTGGTTTCCACCAATTTACGGGAACGATCCCGATCACGGACACTGACAATATCCCCGGGGCGGCACTGGTAGCTAGGAATATCTACTACTTGGCCATTAACGGTGATGTGGCCGTGGCAGACTAACTGCCGAGCCCCCGGAATGGTGCCAGCCATGCCCAAACGGAACACAGTGTTGTCCAAGCGCATTTCCAGCAGTTCTAACAGAGCTTGTCCGGTGGAACCCGTAGCCCGACGGGCTTTTTTCACATAACGGACCAATTGCTTTTCCGTAATGCCGTAGTTCAACCGTAGTTTCTGTTTTTCTTCTAGCCGAATGGCATACTCAGAACGTTTGCGACGGGCTTGGCCATGTTGGCCGGGGGGGTAGGCACGGCGAGGGGATTTGCGGCTTAAACCGGGTAATTCCCCAAGGCGGCGGACGATCCGCAGACGAGGTCCTCTATAACGAGACATCTTAGTTGGTCATCTCCTAATTAATAATTCCCAAACGTCCCATTATACCCCATTGTCCAAGCAAAACCTAGAGATTATTAGATAAGGTAGCCACTGGATTAGCTTAAATCATTAACTTTGCATTGTAAAAACAAGGCATACAAATACAATACACATCTCAATAGTCAATGTTGTTCTAGTGGGTCGATTATCCTCTCCCACTTTGAATTGAATGAAGAGTTCATACCACTTTCAATATCCTCTATCACTTTGTTGTCATTGTTTCGTTCTTTTTGAGTTTGGTTATCTGCATAGTTTTCTTCTATGCTGCGACGTATGTATTCTCCATCTACTTTTTTTCCCTTCACCTGTTTTTTCACTTTCTGTTTGACACAATATGCAACATTGGCAATAATTAAGCCGAGGTCAATACTCCCGTCATTTATTATACTCTTTACACCTCCTTCAATTGACTCTTCTCCAAAATTTTCTGCTATATATTCAAGTATTGCTTCTCTGTTGATTGAATCTTGAATCTCTTCTTTTTTGTTATTTATGTAATTGACTACCTGGTTGAGATGAGTTTTCAGTTCATCTATTTTTTTATAGTGTGAATTGTAATAATTAATTAAATTGTTGGTACGGCACTTTTCCGCCAGTAGTTCCTCTAATTCATCGTCTCCAGTAAATTGTCTCCTCTGCAAAAAAGTGGTTATTTCATCATACTCCTGCCAATTTTCTAAAAATTGAATGTGCTGGATAGCTTCAACCTCATTAGAATCTTCTATTATTTTTCTGATAGCTTCTTGTTCTGCGCGTGGACAACAAATATATCTTATATCGACATAATCAAACTCTAGAGAATCTCCTCGTGTACATCGCCATTCTCTTTCCCATGTATAGCCCCGTAAGTCTGCATTTTCAAATAGAGGGGAAATTTGTGCTATCAAAAGTTCCATTTCCTTCTTCATTTCATTGGTTGATTTTTGGCTACCATCTACTCTTTTTTTAAGATCTTTGACGTAACTAAACAAAGATTCGTCAAGATAAACAGTAGGATAAACACCTTTATGAACCATTGTCTCTTTGCTAAATCCTAAGCCATACTCTAAGTTGATTCTATCTTTTCTGTCACTCCATCTATATCTAAAAAAATCTAATGCGAAGGGTGGGCTTTCAGTAAAACAAACCATTTTATATGGATGCTTCTCTTTATTTGCACCACGAGGGATATTCAATATTAATTTTTGTTGTTCTAGAATATTTATTAGGCTGTCTTTTGTTGTCAAATGAAATAAATAGGGGGACATGTCCGGTTTTTCACCGGGAGTCAAGTCAAATGTCCGAGTTCTATTTTTGGGGATCTTGTTTGACATTGTGCTAGGCACCACCGATTTGAAGTTAGAAAAAAGTAGTTTAGACTTAAATTTTCTAGGAATCGCCCAAATAGGCTTCCAGAACCCTAGGGTCAGATTGAATTTGCTCGGGAGTGCCATCGGCTAAGTTTCTCCCTTCCGCCAATACCCAAACGTGATGACAGAGGGTCATGATCACGTCCATATTGTGTTCAATCACTAAAAAAGTGATGCCCTGGCGGTTCCAGTTGACAATATGTTCACAAATTTGCCCAATCAGGGTGGGGTTAACTCCAGCGGCGGGTTCATCTAGCAGAATTAGTTTCGGATTGCTCATCAAGGCCCGGGCCATTTCCAATAACTTCCGTTGCCCCCCCGATAACGCTCCGGCATAATCCTGGGCTTTAGCCCCTAGGCCCACCGACTCCAACATGGCCATGGCTTTTTCCCGATTGGCCCTTTCTTCCTTCTGGACCCGTCGAAAATTAATTAGTCGGGGCAAAAACTTTTCCCCAGTCTGATGTTGATCCGCCAGCAACATATTTTCCAACACCGTCAGGCGGGAGAGCACTTTGGCCACCTGAAAAGTCCGCACAGAACCCCGTAGGGCAATTTGGTGGGGGGCTAGCTGGCCAATGGAATCACCATTGAAAAGCACTTCCCCTTGGTCAGGACGAATGAAGTTGGAGAGTAGATTAAATAGGGTGGTTTTGCCAGCACCGTTGGGGCCAATTAACCCGGTGATGCTACCTTCTTTGACTACAATATCGGCGTGGTCCACTGCCCGCAGACCGCCAAAGCTTTTGGATAGTCCCTGGGCGAGGAGTAGGGAACTTTCTGGACTACCGAGGTTTTCTGCCGGCGTGATGCGATCGCTCATGGAAACTGTGTCAATTACCGCTCAATTACTTTGATTTAGGCGAAGCTAATGGTGCTCCGGTTCCCGTTGATGAAATCCCAACCGCTTTGGGGCTTTTTGCCTGGGGGTTGAACTTGTTCCAATAATAGGTGGCCGTTGCCGGTTTCCAAAACAGGTCCCCAATTTTTGATGGTGCCGATTATATTGCCTGGTTCCCCCGCTTCTAATGAGTAATTTAGGTAGGCGGTGGCTAAATCTTGATACTTTTCCGGCAAGAGGGGAAAAAATTCAGCTCCAAGGGGAACAGTGCTAATTATTTTCAAAATCTGCTCTCCCCAAGCTGTGTGGCACGCCGGTGCAAAACCCCGCACTTGGTTATGGATTTCCAGGGCACTCCGGTGCCAATTAATGACAAAATCCCCTTTTTTCAGCAGTGGGGCATAGGTGGCTTCCGTTTCAGTTTGGGGAATGGGTTGCAGTTGGCCTGCATCTAAATCCTTTAGGGTTTGCACTAACAATTCCGCCCCCGACCTAGCCAATCGATCGCCGATCGCCGTTAGGTTATCCATTAAGCCAATGGGGGTAGTAGTTTTCAGCAGCATGGCCCCGGTGTCCATGCCTTCGTCCATCAGCATAGTGGTGACTCCGGTTTCCGTTTCTCCGTTGGCGATCGCCCATTGCAGGGGAGCAGCCCCACGATATTTGGGTAAGAGGGATCCATGGACATTGACACATCCCAGCCGGGGCATGACCAAAATTTCTGGGGAAAGTAGCTGCCCATAGGCCACCACCACAAAGAAATCCGCTTGGCAATTTTTTAACTTAGCTAAGGTTTCTTGGCATCGTTTGACCCGTTCCGGTTGCCACACAGGAATACCGGCTTGTACTGCGACTTCTTTAACTGGGGAAGGGATTAACTTACTCCCCCTACCCCGACGGCGATCGGGCTGGCTCACCACCGCCAACACATCAATATCCGGGTGCCCCAAAAGAGCTTCCAGGGTAGGAACAGCAAAATCTGGTGTACCAAAGAAAACAGTTTTCATCACAAAATATCTAGAAAGTCTGCCCAGTTCATTACACCTTTAACTACCATGGTCTTAATTACCCTTAACAATGTAAAGAATTGTGAGAAACGGCATCTCTGCATTAATCCTTCTAGTGAATTAAAAGTACAATTCGGGCCGATAGTTAAGCAAATTACAACCAAGTACAGTCGTAGTTCATCGGACTAAATCTACCCTTTTTGAGGATATACCCCAATGGTTACCGAACAAGACCGTGAGTACATGCGCCAGGCGATCGCCATTATGAGGGATGCGGGGGTGGTCAACAAGACCGGCGGTCCCTTTGGCGTCGTGATTGTCAAAGACGGAGAAGTGATTGGGGCGGCCGGGAACAGTGTGATCCAAGATAATGATCCCTCTGCCCATGCGGAAGTCAATGCCATCCGGGAAGCTTGTAAAACCGTGGGTAGCTGGAACCTGGAAGGGGCGGTGATGTACAGCAGTTGTGAATGTTGCCCCATGTGCTACGCCACCAGCTATTGGGCCAGGATTGACAAAATTTACTACGCCGCTGGTTGGAGCGATTTTGAAGATCTCTTTGACGACAGTAACATCAGTAAAGACTTGGAAAAACCTTACCCCGAAAGACTGCTGGCACCGGAGCAAATTTTACAGGAAGAAGCCCAAGTAGTTTGGCAGGAATTTCGTCAGTTACCGGACGGTGCCCGCTATTAAATTGGTACAAATCTTACCAAAAATGTAGCGTTATTTTTTAGGCCAATTGTTGGAAAATTACCCGGAAAAATTGCAGTAGTAAAAGCAGGGCAAGAATAATGGTTACTAAAGCCAGTGCTTGCTCTTTTTTTGTGCCTTGACCTTCTAGCCAGCGTTGATAAATGCCACTGACCCAAGGTACCGCAAACCAACCCGTGATAGAGACGCTACAAAAATTACCAAATAGCATCCAGGTGGGAAAGTCGATAAAATCCGGTTTACGGAATAATAGGTTAAAGCCCATCACAGTGGGATAAAGCACCAACAACACCAAAAGATTGATTTTCCACACAGGGGAAGGTTTGCTCAACTTGCGTTTTAGCCAACGACTGTAACCTTCCGTATTAACTTTACCTTCAAACTGATAACCAGCATTTTCTTCTAGGTAAATTAGTTGCCTTCTTTCCGGGCTATCTATCCAGCCCATAAAGTTTTCCAGTGTATCAAAACGGATTACAGTCTCCGCTACAAAAATATCCCCTTCAGATCTTAATTCCGTGGATTCACTGCTAATATAACCAGGATATTTTGTTACTAATATTTTTAACTGTTCTTGGCATTCCAGAAAAATTTCGTGGTGGTCCGGGGTGACCCGATGGGCAAAATGATACTCAAAATACTCATCGGCGGCCTGGTCTGGAGTTGGTGGGGAAGTCATGGGCAATGGGAATGGGGACGCGGGGTCAGTATATCGGCGATCGCCTAGTCAACAAAACCCGATATTCTACTAAAAGACTAAACACATCGTTTTCCAACGCTAGAGCTGGGTGGGCCAATGCAATTCGCCAAAATTTTAATTGCCAATCGGGGAGAGATCGCCCTACGCATCATTCACAGTTGCGAAGAATTGGGCATTCCCACCGTGGCAGTCCACTCCACCATCGATCGCCATGCCCTCCACGTGCAACTAGCCAACGAGAGTGTGTGCATTGGGCCACCCCCCAGCAATAAAAGCTATCTCAACATTCCCAATATCATTGCCGCCGCCCTCACCCGCAACGCCACTGCCATTCACCCTGGTTACGGATTTTTAGCGGAAAATGCCCGCTTTGCTGAAATTTGTGCCGACCATCAAATTACTTTCATCGGCCCCAGCCCTGAAGCCATCACCGCCATGGGGGATAAATCCACCGCCAAGAAAACCATGCAAAAGTCCGGTGTGCCCTGTGTGCCTGGCAGTCCGGGCTTGATTGAGTCGGAAGCAACGGCCCTAAAAATTGCAGCGGAAATTGGTTACCCGGTAATTATTAAAGCCACAGCTGGGGGCGGCGGTAGGGGGATGCGCCTCGTCCAGGAAGAAAAGGATTTTCTCAAACTGTTCCATGCGGCCCAGGGGGAAGCAGGGGCGGCCTTTGGCAATCCAGGGGTTTACCTGGAAAAATTCATTGAAAAACCCCGCCATATTGAGTTCCAAATTTTGGCCGATAGCCACGGTAACGTAGTGCACCTGGGGGAAAGGGATTGTTCCATCCAACGGCGACATCAAAAGTTACTCGAAGAAGCCCCTAGTCCCTTTTTGACTCCCCACTTGCGGAAAAAAATGGGGGAGGCGGCGGTGAAAGCGGCCAAATCCATTAACTACGTCGGAGCCGGCACAGTGGAATTTTTGGTGGATGGTAACGGTAATTTCTACTTTATGGAAATGAACACCCGCATTCAGGTGGAGCATCCGGTTACAGAAATGATTACCGGCTATGACTTGATTTCGGAACAAATCCGCATTGCCATGGGAGAAAAACTCCGCTTCCGCCAGTCCGACGTGGAAATTCGTGGCCATGCCATTGAATGCCGCATTAATGCTGAAGATCCCAAACAAAATTTTCGCCCCCACCCCGGCAAAATCAGTGCTTATCTCCCCCCCGGTGGCCCCGGAGTCCGCATTGATTCCCACGTTTACACCGACTATGAAATCCCTCCCTACTACGATTCCCTGATCGGCAAATTAATTGTTTGGGCTGGCGATCGCCCTTCGGCCATCAAGAGAATGCAGAGAGCCTTGCGGGAATGCGCCATCACTGGAGTACCCACCACATTGGAATTTCACCAGCGCATACTACAAACCCCAGCTTTTCTGGCCGGGGATGTGTACACCAATTTCATCGAAGAGCATTTAACACCCTAGTGCTAAACCAGGGCTGCCATGGAAACCTTGCCGGCAATTTGTTTGGCGATCGCCGTGAGGGCTTTGGCCGAGGCTGATTCGGGCTGGGAAACCACAATGGGAACGCCTTTGTCTCCCCCCTCCCGTAGGCCAATTTCCAACGGGACACAGCCCAATAGGGGTACATTCAATTCCTTGGAAGCTTTTTCGCCGCCGCCGGAACCGAAGAGATCATATTGGCGATCCGGCAGATCCGGAGGAATAAAGTAGCTCATATTTTCCACAATGCCCAACACGTTTACCCCCATTTGTTGGAACATTTTCAAACCCCGGCGGGCATCCAACAAAGAGACAGTTTGGGGGGTGGTGACAATGACTGCACCGGCCATGGGCACCGATTGAGTTAGGGTAAGCTGGGCATCGCCGGTACCGGGGGGCATATCCACGATCAGGTAATCCAAGGCTCCCCAATTAACTTGGTAGAGGAACTGACGGATAATGCCGTTCAACATGGGGCCCCGCCAAATTACTGGTTGGTCTGGATCAATTAAAAAGCCCATGGAAACCATTTTGATGCCATGGTTAAACACTGGCTCCAGCACTTCCCCCTGGGGGCTATTTTGCACCTGTACCGCCGCACCGCTTAGACCTAACATGGTGGGGGCATTGGGACCATAAATGTCTGCATCCAATAGTCCCACCGCCGCTCCAGTTTGGGCCAGGGCCACGGCCACATTCACCGCCACAGTGCTTTTCCCCACTCCCCCTTTGCCGCTGGAGATGGCAATGATATTTTTCACTTGTCCCACCGATTGGCGATCGGGCAAGGATTTTTGCTGGGGGGTTTCCGCCGTCACCTTTACTTCCACCTTTTCCACCCCCGGCAAAGTTTTCACCGCCTTTTCGCAATCCTCCACAATGAATTCCCGCAAAGGACAGGCCGGTGTGGTCAACACCAGGGTGAAACTAACAGTGCCCCCGGCGATCGCCACATCCCGGATCATGTTCAGTTCCACTAAGCTTTTTTGTAGTTCGGGGTCTTGAACGGGACGGAGTACAGTTAAAACGGCATCGGTGGTTAGCATAGTGGCAAATGATGACAAAAATTGGGAGAATTCTCTTGGGGATTACAGTCCACCCCTTGATCTTAAAGGTTTTTGGGCAGGTTCCAGCGGTTTACCCCCCAGGAATAGTTAAGCTTTACCATTGGGCAGGGTCTCAGCAAAGAGAAGAAAATTCCCCCCAAACCTAAGCATTGTGTCAGAGTGGAAAGAGACATAGAGCAAACCCTATCCGTTTTCCTCCATGACCCCCAGCCTATTGCCTCCCCGCCTCAATCTGCCCCATGTTGAAGTGTTGCCTAATGGTTTGACCATTATTGCGGAGCAGATGCCGGTGGAAGCCATATCTTTTCAGCTCTGGTTGAGGGTGGGTTCTCGCTGGGAGGGAGATGAAATTAACGGTACTGCTCACTTTTTAGAACATATGGTGTTTAAAGGTACTCCCCGCCTGGCCATGGGGGAATTTGAGCGGGCCATTGAATCAAGGGGGGCGGGCACCAATGCGGCCACCAGCCAGGATTACACCCAGTTTTACTTCACCTCTGCGCCCCAGGATTTTGAGCATTTGGCCCCTTTACAGCTGGATGTGGTGCTCAATCCCACCATTGCCGATGGACCCTTTGAACGGGAACGGTTAGTGGTGCTAGAGGAAATTCGGCGATCGCAGGATGATCCCCAGCGACGCATTTTTCAGCAGGTGGTGCAGTTGGCTTTTCCCGGCACTCCCTATGCTCGCCCTGTTTTGGGACGGCGGGAAATTATCGAAAATCTCCAAGCTCAACAAATGCGGGATTTCCACGCCCATTGGTACCAGCCCCCAGCCATGACAGTGACGGTGGTGGGCAATCAGTCCGTTGGTAATTTGGTGGAAACTGTAGCCCGCAGTTTTGCCGATTGTTACCGGGTCAAATCCCCTTCCCAAACCCTAATGCCCCCGCTGGTTAATATTCCGCCGCCTTTCACTAAGGTAGAAACGACCACGGTGGTGGATGACAGTTTGCAACAGGCCCGTCTAATTTTGCTCTGGCGATCGCCAGGGTTAGACCAGTTTGAGAAAACTTTGCCCCTGGGGGTCTTAGCGGTGATTTTGGGTCGGGGAAGAGTGTCGCGTTTGTTTAGGGAATTGCGGGAAGAAAAGGGTTTAGTGACGGCGATCGGTGCCAGTAATTCCACCCAGGCTACCCAGGGTATGTTCTACATTTCGGCCCAGTTACCAGCGGAAAATATTCCCATGGTAGAGCAATACATCCTAGACCATATTGAGCGACTACAAAATGAACCCATTCCAGAAAAGGATTTAGAACGCATCCGCACCCAAGTGGCCAATCGTTTTATTTTCGGTAATGAACGCCCCGGCGATCGGGCTAATTTATATGGTTATTACTACGCCCAAATTGGCGATTTAGAACCGGCCTTGACCTACCCCGTGCAAATTCAAGCTTTAACGGCCGCAGATCTACAAAAATCAGCCCAAACTTACCTGTCCCCCACTGCCTACGGCAAGGTTATTGCTTTACCAGCAGAGGATTGATCGAGGTTAATAACCATGGCCCACCGAGGTAACAAAGCCCATCTGCCCAGCAAAATTTGTCCCGTTTGCCAGCGTCCCTTCACCTGGCGGAAAAAATGGGCCAATTGTTGGGACGAAGTTAAATATTGCTCTGACCGTTGTCGTCGTTCCCGCATAGGTAGCCCGTAAATAACCAATCGGGCCCGATTGCCTGGCAATGGAGATCAGTTAAATTCAACGCTTGGGTCATTTGTTGAAAACCCAGTTCCCCCACCGGAGTCGGGGCTGCAACCCCACCAATAATTTTCGGGGCCAGAAAAGCATGGACTTTTTGCACTGTCCCCATGGCGATCGCCTCAGCAGCGAGAATACCGCCACATTCCCACAACACCTGCAAACAGTTCCGTTGATATAACTCTTCCATCACCGCCAAGGGAGTTAATTGCTCCAACACTAGGGTTTCTACCTCTAATTTTTCTAGATGGCTAAGCGTATTTCGATCACAGGTTTTTTCCGTAATAACCAAAGTTTTAGCTACATCTTGATCCCACAATTGAGCCTCTATGGGTAAATCTAAACTACGACTCAACACCACGCGCAAAGGATTCACCTCGCCCACCCCATGATTCGTTAACAAAGGATTATCCCGCCGCACCGTATTCCCCCCAATAATCACCGCCTGACATTGACTGCGTAATTGATGAACCCAATGACGAGCCGAGCTACTAGTCACCCAACTGCTATGGGCCTGGGCAGTGGCAATTTTGCCGTCCAAAGTCATGGCGTATTTGAAAATGCCAAAGGGTCGTTGATGCTTGATGCGAAAGCAAAAAGCCTCATTCAGTCGCTGACAAGCTTCCTCTTCCACCCCCACCTTCACCTCAATGCCGGCCTGTCTCAATCGACTAATACCTTTACCCGCCACCAAAGGATTGGGGTCCACCATGCCCACCACCACCTTGGCGATCCCCGCTTGAATAATTGCTTCTGTACAAGGGGGAGTACGACCTTGATGGTTACAGGGCTCCAAATTGACGTATAGAGTCGCTCCCTTGGCCCGATCGCCAGCTTCCCAGAGGGCAAAAATTTCCCCATGGGGCTGCCCCGCTTGGGGATGGAAACCTTGGCCGACAATCTCGTCTCCCTGGACAATGACCGACCCCACCAGGGGATTGGGGGCTGTTTTGCCGATCGCCGTTTTTGCCAGGGTTAGGCAACGACGCATATGGGTTTGGTCTGAGATCATGGCAGGGTAGGGAAATGGAATCTAGTCAAATCTACTGGATTTTTAGCAACGGATTACCCAGCAATTCCCGACTGTGAGTAATGAATATTAACCAGAATTTTGCCCTGACCCCTTCTGGAAAATTACCGATAAATTGTTAGCAGGCATGGGAATTATTGCTTGATTGTGTAAATTTCTCTTTCCCGCTTCCCCAATCACATCTTCCAACTGCCTCAAACCCCAAGCTGGGTTACGACTTTGCAACGATTGATCAAACGCTTCATTGCTAGGAGCCGTTGGTACTCCCTTTTGGCGGTAAGGGCCGTAGAGATAGAGGATGCCCCCCTCCGGCAAAATGCGTTCTGCCCCAGTTAGTAACCCTAAGCAGGATTCCCAGGGGGAAATATGAATCAAGTTGATGGCCACAATACTAGTAACGGGTTCCCGTAATATTTCTCGCTCCACTGGCCAAACCTGGTCATTAACGTCCAAATCCAAAGGTGACTGAAAATTGGCCAATGCTTGATGGTCTCGCCAGGCCATGATACTTTCCCGGCAAAGGGGGTCTGGGTCAGACGTAATCCACCAACGGGGGGAAAATAGGGGCGCAAAAAAGCAAGCATGTTCCCCGGTGCCACTGGCAATTTCTAAAATACTGCCTTGGGAGGGGAGATACTCCTGCAAAACAGCGGCGATCGTCTCTCGGTTGCGTTGGGTAGCGGGAGCATACTGACGGCGATCGGTCATGGTGAAAACAGCAAAAACTTTATGGTAAGCAGTAGTTGGAGAGAAAGAAGAGAAATCAACTACTAACCCATTATGGTGGCATTTTTCGGGATCTCCTGACCCACCCAAGGACGAAATAGGGTCAGAGTAGGGGAGCAAACTGGAGACAACACCAACAATTGCAAATTGGTTAATTGTTACCGTTAAAAATTTTCAATAATCAATAATTCAATGTGGCAACTTCAGTAAAGTTCATACTTCAACAGAGTGCAGGGTAGACCGCCATTGTTAACGGGAAAACGGGCAGAGGTTCTTAAGCCAATGCGTTTGGTCAAAGCCTTGTTTCCACTGAAAACGAAGGCTGTCCAACCCCTAAATCTTTGCTTGAGCACATCCCCTATTTGTTGATAAAAATCCCCCAATGCTTCCTCTTGGCCAATGCGCTTACCGTAGGGAGGATTAC
The DNA here is from genome assembly GCF_014698595.1 of Synechocystis sp. FACHB-908. NCBI lineage: Bacteria > Bacillati > Cyanobacteriota > Cyanophyceae > Synechococcales > Merismopediaceae > Synechocystis > Synechocystis sp. FACHB-908. The sequence goes on from NZ_JACJTH010000011.1 coordinate 328,999, forward strand.
AAATTAGCACTCCTTCGGCGGCCGGTGGTTCAATGTCGGCAAAATTCAATTTTTGCCAATGGATTTTTCCTCCCAACTGACATTGTTGGGCATTGCTCTTAGCCGCCTGAATTACCTCCCGATCGCCGTCACTGCCCCACAGGGGAGCTTGGAGGGTATCCCTTTCCCCGGCCTTGGCTGTTTGCAGGAGGGAATGCCAGAGGTCTTGGTCGAAATCGGGCCATTGCTGAAAACAAAAACCAGGCTGAAATTTGCCGGGAGCAATGTTTAAACTTTGTAGCCCCGCTTCCAAGAGAAAAGTACCAGAGCCACAGAGGGGATCATAAAGGGGGAGTTCCGGAGTCCATCCGGCCATAGTTAACAAAGCAGAAGCTAAGGTCTCCTTCAGGGGGGCATTCCCCAGGGCAGGCCGATAACCCCGACGGTGCAGACTAAAACCCGTACTATCCAAACTTAGTTGACAATGGTTTTGGTGAATGTGGGCATTGATAACTATATCTGGCTGCTCGAGGTCAACACTAGAACGACGTTGATAGCGATCACGCTGTTGATCAACAATGGCATTTTTCACCTGAAGAGCGGTGAAATGGCTATGGTTAAGCTGGGGATTTTTGCCAGTGCAGTTAATTTGTAAAGTTTGCTCGGGGCTGAAATATTCGTCCCAATCTATTTTTTTGATGCTGCGGTATAGGTCCTGGGCGTTAAAGGCTTTGACCGTGGCCATGGGCATCAGCACCCGATAAATTAACCGAGACCAGAGGTTAATGCGGTACAGTAGGGCCCGATCGCCAATGAAGGCAACCCCAGCAAATTCTGGCTTTACCTGTTCTGCCCCCAATTCAGTTAACTCCTGGGCGGCGATCGCCTCCAGTCCCCGGGCCACAGTGGCAAAATAGGGCCGAGTTGTTGCGGAAAAGGCGCTAGTGTCTGGCATTGGTCAATGGTAAAGAATGGAAGACAGTGCACCTATCAATGGTCCATGGACAGAGCTAATTCCCCCCTCACCCCCATCGCTATTTAGCTAAACCGGGAAGTCATGCAATAGGGACAATCAAGCCATTCCTGTTGCAGTTCCGCCGCACACGTACGACAGGTTAAAGCACTCTTGCGCTTAGCCCGCATTTCTGACTCCAGTCCGGTATCGGTGAAAGTGACCCGTTCCACCTCCTCTAGGGTGGTGTAGCCTTCCTGCACTAAATTAAGACTATAGGCCAATAGGGTGATCATGCCCTCTTCCACCGCACAATCCTTAATGCGGTCAGTGGTGGCCCCCTGGTTAATCAATTCAGCAATACGCTCAGAATTACGCATCACCTCATAGACCCCCACCCGACCCTTATAGCCACTGCCACTACATTTTTGACATAAATTACCTTTTTGACGGGCAAGATGGATTTCGTCGGGACTGAGGGAATTGGCTTTATAAAAAGTAACCACTTCATCCCCGGAAGCGGACAGCCCAAAGCGGGACAATTCTTCCTTGCTAGGGTGGTAAGCAATGCGACATTCCGTACAAACTTTCCGCATCAGCCGTTGGGCCAACACCCCCAACAATGACCCAGAAACCATAAACGGCTCCACTCCCATTTCATCCAATCTGGCGATCGCCCCGGCCGCATCATTGGTGTGGAGAGTAGTGAGAACTAAGTGTCCAGTCAGAGCCGCCTCAATGGCCGTTTTGGCCGTCTCCTTATCCCTGGTTTCCCCCACCAGAATCACATCGGGATCCTGACGCATAAATGCCCGCAGAATATTGGAAAAATCCATGCCCTTTTCCCGAATCACCTGCACTTGGGTAATGCCCGGTAGAGCATACTCAATCGGGTCCTCCGCTGTGTTGATATTCACCTCGGGGCTATTGCGTTCCGCCAACACCGAGTAGAGGGTGGTGGATTTTCCCGATCCGGTGGGCCCCGTCACCAACATTAAGCCATAGGGCCGGGCGGCCAATTCCCTTACCGTTTGTAGGGTTTCGGGGTTAGTGATTAGAAAATCTAAGCCCAACTGAGTGGCGGAGTTGTCCAAAATCCGCAAACAAACCTTTTCCCCATAGCGGCTGGGTAGGGTATTAACCCGAAAATCCACCTTCCTGCCCTGGTAAATACGGCGAATTTTGCCATCCTGGGGCGATCGCCTCTCCGCAATGTCCATGTCCGCCATAATTTTAAAACGGGCCACCACGGCGGGGGTAATTTTGCGGGGCAGGGGATCGAAAGCCTGATTTAAAACCCCATCCTTGCGGAAACGAATTCTCAGGGTTTCTTCCTGCGGCTCCACGTGAATGTCGGAAGTTCCTTCCTGGAGAGCCTTAGCCAAAATTTTGTTGACCAGGTTAATCACCGGTGCTTGGTTAGCATCGTTGGAGTCTAGAGCATTATCTACATCTTCTTTGTCCTCCCCCAGATTCATGTCGATGGAGCCGACAATATCCGTCAAATCATTAAGTTTATCAAGGGCCCTTTCCTGGTCCCTTTTTTCCTGGGCCGCCTCCCACTCTTCCCGGATGGCATAGTACTGTTCCAACAGTTGGTTAAAATCATCTTGGGTGACCACCAAGCGGCGCAATTCAAAACCTTTAACCCGCAAAATTCGGTTTAGCTCGTCCTGGGCAGCCAAGTTATCGGGGTCCACCATGGCCACTAGCACACTGGGGGGGTCGCCTTCCTGCTGGGCTAAGGGCAAAAACTTGAATCGCCGACAAGTATCCAAAGGAAAAAATCGCCCAATCAACTCGGCCATTTGCTGGGTGGCGATCGGGGCAACCTCCGGATCGACGCTGTCCACCCCGTAAAGTACTTTGAGCTCAAATAACTGATTTTTTTTGTACTGCCGCAGTAGTTCTGGGGACAATTCTCGGCCAGTGACTGCCTTAAGTTCCTCGGGCAAAGACCGCCCAGTTTTTTTCACCTGGACTAGGGCCTGTCGCAATTGTTCAGCATCTACATGGCCCCCCGCCACCAATTTATTGCCGAAGGGGGAAAAATAATTTCGTAGGGCAACGGCACGGCTTTTCTTGGAAGAGGAGGAAGATGTCATAGCAAGACCTACCCAGATTCGTATGATGTAAACTATTCCCTAGCCAATGGTGACCATCGGTGATTATTCACAATGATAATCCTCCGGTCTAGTTAACTGGCCGCACTAACTTACCTGAATTGAAATAACATCGTCATAACTCCCGATCGGATTCGGAGTTTTTTTCAGGTCGGGTTACGCTTAGATAAAGTGTACAACTAGGTTTCACCTTATAAAGATGAACGAAGATCAAGTTTCCCTCGAAAATCAAACCAATCCTGTCTCCCCAGAGGCCAGTGATGTTCCTGCCGTAACTCCGGAGGAAAGTCCCCAGCCCACTGATGCTGTTTTAGGAGAGCCGTCCGGGGAACAGTCGGAAGATCCGAGGATTGGCGCTGCCACAGAAACGGAAGGGGGGCCGCTGGAACAAGAAAAAAGCAGTGAAGAGATAATTGCCATTCTGCAAAAAGACCTGGCCAGCCATCGCCAGGAATTGGCTGAACAGTCGGAGCAACTAGACTCCATCAAAAAGCGTTACGTGGCCCTGGCAGCTGAATTTGATAATTTTCGCAAGCGCACCCAGCGGGAGAAAGAGGAGCAAGCAAAACTCATCAAAGGAAGGACCATAACAGAACTTTTGCCGGTGGTGGACAATTTTGAGCGGGCCCGCACCCAGATCAAGCCCAACTCCGACGGGGAAAATCAGATCCACAAAAGTTATCAGGGGGTGTACAAAAACCTGGTGGACAGCCTTAAAGGTTTGGGGGTAGCTCCCATGCGCCCTGAGGGAAAACCTTTTGATCCTAAATACCATGAGGCGATGCTCCGGGAACCCACCGCTGAATATCCCGAGGATACGGTGATTGAGGAGTTGGTGCGGGGTTATCTTTTAGATGACATTGTGCTGCGTCATTCCATGGTCAAGGTGGCGGTGGCTCCGGAAGAAGGAGCTGAAGTGGTGAATGGAGAGGCGGGAGCTAACCCCTAGTACTCAGTCATTTTGGGGGACATTCCACTGTCCCTCGTTCTATTTTCGGCGTTTTCAGTCTTGCAAAAACTCCGATCACTCCAGGGTCGAAGAATGGGAAAAAAGGAATGGGAATATAAAATGGGCTCTAAGGATGGCCAAGTGGGGCTTAATGGTCTAAATTTGCATCAAAAGACTTAAATTTTCCTAGAAAATACCTAGAAGTCACCAATTGTTTTTCGGGGTCAGCAGTTATGGGCAAAGTCATTGGCATTGATTTGGGAACCACCAACAGTTGTGCTTCTGTGTTGGAGGGGGGCAAACCTATTGTGATTACCAACACGGAGGGAGGCCGTACCACCCCCAGCATTGTGGGTTTCACCAAAGGTTCCCAGCGGTTAGTGGGGCAATTGGCCAAGCGTCAATCGGTGACCAATGCGGAAAATACGGTGTACAGCATCAAACGCTTTATTGGGCGACGCTGGGATGACACGGTGGAGGAACGTTCCCGGGTGCCCTATAACTGCGTTAAGGGGCGGGACGATACCGTCAGTGTGTCTATTCGCGGACAATCCTATACTCCCCAAGAAATTTCCGCCATGATTTTGCAAAAACTGAAGGCGGACTCTGAGGCTTTTTTGGGGGAGCCGGTTACCCAGGCAGTGATTACCGTGCCGGCCTATTTCACCGATGCCCAGCGCCAAGCGACGAAGGATGCAGGGACGATCGCCGGTTTGGAAGTATTGCGGATTATCAATGAGCCAACGGCGGCGGCTTTGGCCTATGGGCTAGATAAACAGGAAACGGAAGAGTTAATTTTGGTGTTTGACTTGGGGGGGGGCACATTTGATGTTTCCCTGCTACAGCTTGGTAACGGAGTATTTGAAGTGCTATCCACCTCTGGTAATAACCATCTGGGGGGGGATGATTTTGATAATTGCGTTGTCCAGTGGATGGCAGAATCCTTTAAGCAAAAGGAAAATATTGACTTAAGCACCGATAAAATGGCGATTCAACGACTACGGGAGGCGGCGGAGAAGGCCAAAATCGAACTCTCCAGCATGCTGAATACGACCATTAACTTGCCTTTTATCACCGCAGATGAGTCGGGACCCAAACACTTGGAAATGGAACTTGCCCGGAGCCAGTTTGAGGAGTTAACTAAGCAATTACTAGAAGATACTAGGGTTCCCCTCACCCAGGCATTGGACGATGGTGAGATCAGGGCCAGTGATGTCCACCGAGTTATTCTGGTGGGAGGCTCTACCCGTATTCCGGCCATTCAACGGGTTATTCAAGAATTTTTTCCCGACAGTCAGTTAGAGCGTTCCGTTAACCCAGATGAGGCAGTAGCTTTAGGAGCCGCTATTCAAGCTGGGGTCATTGGTGGCGAGGTGGAGGATGTGTTGCTGTTGGATGTAACGCCTTTATCCCTGGGTTTGGAGACCCTAGGGGAGGTAACAACAAAAATCATTGAACGCAATACCACCATTCCCACTAGTCGCTCAGAAGTGTTTTCCACAGCGGTCGACGGACAAACATCGGTGGAAATCCATGTTATCCAGGGGGAAAGGGCCATGGCCAGGGATAACAAAAGCCTGGGTAAGTTCTTACTGGCGGGGATTCCTCCCGCTCCCCGGGGGATGCCCCAAATTGAGGTCAGCTTTGAAATTGATGTTAATGGTATTCTCAAGGTTTCTGCCCAGGACCAAGGCACAGGCAAGGAACAGAGTATTGTGATTAGCCATACCGGTGGCTTGAGCGGCGGAGAAATTGAAAAGATGCGCCAGGAGGCGCAACAGTATGCCGCCCAGGATCAATTGCGTCTGCGGATGATGGAACTACAAAACCAAGCGGATAGCCTTTTCCACACCTACGAGACTACACTCCAGGAAAGCGGTGAACTAGTGCGGGAAGAACTCAAGTCTTCTGGCAAGCAGAAGAAGGACCAATTGGCGATCGCCTTACGGACCCCCAATACGCCGGTGGAGAAATTGCAGACCTTGGTGGAGGAATTCCGGCAAATTATTTTACTGATTGGTACGGAAGTCTATCAACAGGGCAAAGGGGCTGCTAGTAATGAATTTGCCAATTTTGTTCAGGGCACTAGCAGTGGGACAAGTCAAATGATTGAATCCCTGGAAACCAATTTGAATCCTATCCAAGCGTCCTCGGGCATCACCATGACACCGGGCACTATGATCAATGGCACCGTCAATCCCGGTGGGATGGATTATGTGGAAACTGCTCCAGTGTACGGTCTAGATGACGGGGAGGAATTTGACTTTGACGCTGATGAAACTGTTTACAGTGACTATGAAGCGATCGATTAGTCCAGGATAATTGCCGTCGCTGGGATTGTTTAACTATTTTATTTTTTGATGAATTGGCCCAATATGCCCCCTGGCGATCGCCGTTGGTTGTGGATTGGTCTGACGTTGCCCCTGTGTCTGCTCAACGGTTGGGTACTACTGCAGATATTGGATTATTTCCAGTCCCCCCTGAGAATTTTTATTATTGCGAACCTGGTCGCTTTTATTCTCGGTTATCCGGTGCGTTGGCTCCAGCGCTATCCCCGTCTAAAGTTGCCCTACGCAGTGGCATTGGTATTACTCACCACGGCGATTATTTTGGCGGTGATTGGTCTGTTGGTAATTCCCAAATTAGTAGATCAAATTCGTACTGTTTTACAACTTTTGCCCCATCTCAATGCCCTGGGCGATCGCCACTTAGAAAGCCTAGATAATTTAAGCAATCAGTGGGAAATTCCCACCAATTTCCGTGCTTGGGGCCGGGAATTATCCAATGAGTTTCCTAACCAAATTCGCTCCATTACCAACCAATTAATAAATTTATTGATTTGGACTGCAGGTAGCTTAGTAGAAGCCGGCTTTATCTTTATTATGACTGTCTATTTATTGCTGCGGGGACAGACATTTTGGGATGGCATATTCCGTTGGTTACCCATTGATTGGCGTCATAAGGTACGACAAAGATTACGCCATAGTTTTCAGAATTACTACATTGGCCAAGCCACCGTGGCGGCGTTGCTAGGGGTTAGTTTAATCATTTCTCTAAGCATTTTTCAAGTGCCCCTGGCCCTACTATTTGGTATGTTTGTTGGCTTTATGGCTTTCTTTCCCTTTGGGGGAGGCACCAGCATTGTTTTAATCAGTATTATTGCCAGTTTTCAGAGCATTTGGTTGGGCATTAAAGTCTTGGCGATCGCCACTGTAGTGGATCAGGTGGTGGAAAATGGCCTAGCCCCAAAATTACTGGGTCGTGTCACCGGGGTGCACCCCGTTTGGATTTTACTTTCCTTGATGATTGGTGCCAAGGTGGCCGGATTGTTAGGTATTTTAGTGGCTATCCCCATTGCTAGTTTCATACGGGATATGCTCAATGATTTTATCTAGTGCCGTAGAGAAGAATAGGGGGAATTAAGGTCAAGGATTAACTTCTAACTGCATCATGCCATCTTGTACTTGTACGCCCTGTAAATTTAACTCATCTAGATTTACTTGCAGTAATTGGTTTAACTTCTCCGGGGGAATATTTAACCGTTGGGCCATATCTCCGATGCGAAAGCTCAACTCACCAATTTTAATGCGGGAATTTTCCGTCATAATCAATTGCCCTGCTGCCAGTTGGGGCGTACCTTCTAAGGCAACATAAAAAGGCTGATTTTGACTCGGTAACAGTGGTAAAACCCGATCAACAATGCGTTTTTGGCCCGGGGACAGTTGGGCATTGTCCAACATTTGGGGGTCCAATACTGTGCCCACTTCCAAGGTTTCCCCCCTAATTTGAGTTTGCAGTCTGGGTATAGATTCCATCTTCAACTGACGATCCACTTCCCCTTGCAAGACCTGCCCTAATTCTTTTTCTGTCAAAGTAACCCTCACTGGTTCCTGGCGATCGCCATCATTCTTTTGGGCAATTTCTTGACGAATCTTCTCCTGAAGAAAATCGGCTGGGGGAGCAATGGAGGGCGTGGATGTTTCTGCCTCAAACCAAGCCGGAATTTGGGTGGCCCGCCGCCAAAAATAGTAACCCAGTCCCGCTCCGGCGATCGCTAACAGCATGACGAGAATGAAAATTTTTTTTAGCATTGTCAACGGTTAAAAATTAGTTTGCCTTGGACTTAACTTATCATCATAAAAATATTAATATCCAGTCATAAATATCATCCTTAGGGAACTTCGATAGAAAATAAAGGAATATTTCTTAGTAATACCAAAGTTTATTTAGATTGATTAGAGGATTGTAACGATTGGGGATATGGGCTAGTTTGGGTGAGTACATGGGCAGGAATTAAAGTGATAAGAAATACAATGATTAGCCCTGATGACCTTAAAATAAAAGCTCATATTTTTTGCTCATAATCAATGAATACCCATTTGTTGGAGTCTCGTTTGGATAAATTTCTTTCCCTGTTTTTCTCCGTCGGCAATCAGCCGATTAATGTTTTCTGGGCAACGATCTAATTTATTTTCATAATTTAAACTTTTAGCCAATTCCGGTGACATTTCAATGGCTGGTATATGATAAGTTTGGTCGGGATCTTCAGGAAAAGACTTAGGTATTTTTAACGGCTCTTTGATGCCAACTTCCTGTAAAAACTCCTCTTTAAAAGCTCCTTTTATAAATAAATAATTGAGAAATTCGATTTGATCCAGGCTTTGAAATAAAGAAACATTCCCTTCCAACTCATTGCGGCGATCGGCAATGTCATCGGCATCGGTGGGAATTTTATCGGTCTGGGTCGGATTAATTTTAATTACCCAAATTTCCTGGGGAATGTTCTCAATACCGACAAAATCTTGCCTGTATAAAGAACGAATGGGAGGATTATCAGAAAATAAGCCATCCCAGTAAGCTTTTTTTTCACCCTCTTCTTCAATAACAACGGTGGGAAAAATATTTGGCACACAGGCCGAAGCAAGCAGATGCTCTATTCTTATGGCTTCCTGGCGAGAATTAAACTTATCTAGTTTTCCCGTCAGAATATTGCAAGCTCCAATTAAAAGTACCGGGGGCTCTAATTGCTTGCCCCAAGTTGCTAACTCTGAAAAATCGACATGAACCTGTAACAATTCTTCTAAATTGATAAAGCGACTCCGTAACCCTTGGGTAGCCGAAGCTAACCAGGTCTGGGCTAGGGGAGAATAGGGAGTCACACTATACTGGGGAACGATGCCTTTGCTGGTCAACTCCAGAGACCTAATGACAAAATCATTAAAAAATCTTTCCTGATAGGTTTGGGCACTGTTATCCAGCCAAAAATCAAGCAATCTTTTCCAGACCGGATTTTCTCCTTTTTTCAGGGCATACCAAATTAGTAGGGCACAAATAGCGCCTCCAGAAGTACCACTCAAACTCACAATGTCGAAGTGGTCTTGCATCTTGTTCTCGAACAGAGCCTTCATTACACCGGCGGTGAAAGCAGTTTGGCTGCCCCCACCCTGACAGGCGATCGCCACTTTGGGTTTCATTGGTTTTGCTGCGATTAATTTGCTGAAAGTTTCTTCAACTGTGCCAGGAAATTTTTGTAAAACTTAATTTTTCCCTAATCATTAACCAAGTTCGCCCACCAGCGACCCTGACTAGCCAACTGCCAAATTTGTAACACCCCTTTGATCAAAGACCAACGTTTTAGCAAGAGATTGTACTGCTGACGTAAATGTCGATTTTTTTGGGCCAAATTGGTCAACAGGGCAGGGGCCGGAGCAAACAGGTTATGGCAACAGCTTTCCCAATGGTCTAAACGCTTGGTGAGTTGCTGTAACTGTCGATAGACAAAGTAAAGCCTAACGGCTAAGAAGACATTGCCCAGGGCTAGGACAAAATTAAAACAGATAACGAACAGCAACATCGAATGCTAGAATGGAGGGTCAGTTCGGGGAATTAGCTCAGTTGGTAGAGCGCTGCGATCGCACCGCAGAGGTCAGGGATTCGAGTTCCCTATTCTCCATAAACTCTATCGTGCAATTGTTTTGTCACTGTTCACCAGGGCCAATGGGCCCCACCCAGGGTTAACGCCAACGCTGATTTTCCAGGTCACGGATTTGTCGTTCTAGGCGATCTATACGTCCCCGCAACTCGTCCATTTCCGACTGACGGGGTAGGCCCAAATCCTGGAGCATATTGCGCAGTTGTCTTTCCAGATTTGCTTCAATTTGTCCCTGCTCGTTTTTGATTTGGTTCATCAAATCATCCACAAAAGCGGTGGCCTGGTCGGCGTTAATTTTGCCTTCCTTCACCCATTGATCACTCACATCGCTGAGTTTTTCCGCCACGAGGGTGGTGGTGCCAACACCGATCATCAAGAGTTGTTTAAGCCAGTCGTTTGTATCCATGGAAGGTTGCGGGATTGAACAAAGTTGAAAATTTGCCGAAAGTTGAGGCGAAGAATGGCGACTCCATTGCTCCTTGCCCTTCTCGTCAACCATAGCAAAAACCATCGTGAACGTTTTAAATTTTCAGTTCTGGGTGCCCCCAGTCCACTGCCATGCCCTCCTTGGGCTGTTGCTATATAATGGGCGGCACGGTCCTATGGGCGATCGCCGCCGAACTTTTTTTTGAGAGTATGAATTTGATTACCTGGTTAGCTGATTTTTCCCGAGGCCACTGCGTTGGCATTTGCGCCGCCCTGGTACCGTCAATTTTACTCTGGACCACCATTTGCGCCGTTTTAATTGCCCTAGGGCAACCCCGCTGGTCAGTTAACACTGCCTACGTTGCCACCCTCACCGTCTGTGGAGTAATGGTGCTCCACGTTGCTTCTTGGTTCAGTATTGGGGTCATTACCCCAGTCACCTTTATTTTGTTGGGGCTTTCCCTCTCCTGTGGGAGCTTAGCTACCCTGTTTTGGCGATACTCTTCCCAATGGCAAAAATTTTGTCACTCCGGATTGAGGGAAACAATCAAAGCTAAATGGCCCCAGACCTTAAAGATTTGACACTCCCACGACCCCTGGATCGAGGCTCTCTGCGAGACCGCCAACTATGACAGAACCAGCCAACAATCATCCCAGTCCCCCGCCGCAAAATTGGTTGTTCAAATGGTGGAATTCCCTCAATGCCATCACCCGCCTATTAGTGTTAGTACTGGGGGCCCCGTTAATGGTGCTCAATGCCAGGGCCCTGTCCTCGATTTTTGGTTATTTTGAATCCCTTTTTGTTATTAGCCTCATTGCCTCCGTCATCGCCTTTTTACTCAACTACCCGGTGGCCTGGCTAGAAAAACAAGGGGCTAAACGTTTTGTGGCGGCTAGTTTTGTTTTCCTCACCGCCCTGATTATTTTCACCGCCCTGGGGGTAACCCTCATTCCCCTCGCCCTATCCCAAGCCCAACAACTGGTGGCCCGCCTACCGGATTGGCTCGATTCGGGGCAGAAACAATTGGTATTGTTGGATCAAAAGGCAGAGATTCTTGGTTGGCCGGTCAATTTTGATGGTCTTATTCCCCAAATTAACAGCCGCCTAGCGGCCGAATTACAAAACTTGGCTGGCAGCACCCTCAACCTCGCCCTAAGCTTGACCGTCTTCACCGTAGTGCGTTTGCTGGACGTACTGTTGACGATAATTTTGACCTTTTATCTCCTCCTCCACACCGACGATGTTTGGCAAAGCATCATAGGTTGGTTGCCAGAGCGTTTCCAAAAACCTTTTTCTGATACTCTACGCCGCAGTTTCCAAAACTATTTCCTCGGCCAATTGGTGTCCGCCACCTGCATGGCCCTGGGGCTGATTTCTGGCTTTTTACTGCTCAAAGTTCCCTTTGGCTTACTTTTTGGCCTCACGGTGGGAGTAATGGCCCTAATTCCTTTTGGTGGGTCGGTGGGCATTGTGCTGGTTACTTTTTTGGTAGCTCTGCGGGACATTGGCATGGCGTTGCAACTGCTGGCGGTGGCTCTAGTGATCCAGCAAATTGTTGAAAATGGCATTGCCCCCAGGGTACTGGGCAGTGTGACAGGATTAAATCCCTTTTGGGTCTTGATTTCCCTGTTAACCGGGGCCAGAATCGGCGGACTACTGGGGGTAATAGTGGCTGTGCCTTCGGCTGTGATGATTAAGGAGGCCCTGGGAGCAATCCGCAGCATGAAGCCCTTGGTGCCAGCCCCAGACCATAATCAAGACCCTTTGTACTTTAAAAACCAGGAAGAAGTGCAACCACTGCCCCCCCGGCCTTAGTGCCTATGGATCGGTCCGTATCAAAAACTACAGCAAATTTGAGGTTAATTCGTGCCAACGGCTTAAGGAGGGACAGGAAGGGGTAAGATTTCTCTAGCCAGTGACAGCCATCTCGGTTGGCAATTTGTCCTTGCCCTAACTCCCCGATCTCAATGAGTAACGAAATTTACCTTAACCATCCGACCTTCGGGCTTTTGTATCAGATTTGTTTCTTGGATGATAATCAGGAGATTTTTACTACCCTTTATGCCCAAAGGTTATTTTTTTTGGTAAAAACGACGCCGAACAATACCCAATTTGAACCCATTACCAGGGCGGATGCCAAACTATTAATTGAAAATCGCCTGAGGTTTCTACGCCGGGCCGGGGATTTTAAGGCCTATGACGTGTTGGCAAAGTTACATAAAAACACTTTTTGAGATTGATTTCTTGGTAAATGTTCCCGGGGATTATGCCGTTTTAGAACATTTTCAGTCTCCTATGGGATTTTATCTGGGCCCAAGCGAACTAATTGCGCTACCCTGAGCCTGGATAAACCCTTAGTAAATTCAAGCGAATTTAAGGATTGAAATTTATGTTGCTCAAAAGTGCTTTTACTTGGTTGGCTTTGACCTTTACCACTGGCCTGGTGGCGATCGCCCCGGTCCAGGCGGAAACTGTGTTGGAGAGGGTGGCCCGCACGGGGGAATTACGGGCTGGAACCCGCACCGATGCTGTCCCGTTTGGTTTTGAGATGGCCAATGGGGAAATGGAGGGTTATGGGGTTGATTTAATGGCCTTAATTGCCTTGAAGTTGGCAGAAGAGATGGGTAAGACCATTACGGTTGATTTAGATAGGGTTGACCTCCAGAGTCGTTTTGAGGCGATCGCCAGTGGGGAATTGGATATAGTTTGTGAAGCCACCACCATTACCCAAGATCGGTTGGAATTAGTGGATTTTTCAGCTCCATTCTTTATTTCCGGGGCCAAGTTTTTGATGAAACAAGGCAGTGTGGAGGGCTTTAACATTAATGGCACCCTGGAGGGCATTCCCATTGCCTACATTCAAAACACCACCACCTTTGATATCATCCCCAAAATTTATCCCCTAGCCCAGTGGGTGCCAGTGCAAGACCGGGAGGAAGGCATTGCTAAATTGGATGGGGGCCAGGTGAAGGCCGTTGTCAGCGATGGCATTTTGCTAGTGGGGGAACTGCTTAAACAGGGCAAAAACCCAGCTGAATACGCTCTAGGACCTTATCAACCCATTACCACGGAACTTTACGCTTGCATTCTGCCCCAGGGGGACGGAGACTGGAAACGCTTTGTGGATGAAGTAATTTCTAGCACGGAAAACCATGATTTGCTCCAGGAATGGTTCAACATTGACCAAACCAATGTGGTGCGGGTTGATCCCCTTTAGATTTTAGGACGGCGATCGCCGGGGATAATTGACCAACCATTTCTCCCATTGAATAGTAAAACCAAGCCCGGTCTACTCTTTTGCTAGCTTCCTGGGCTTGGAATTGCACGCTTTTTGAGCGTGATTTAATCTTTCAGTTAGAGAGTTCAAATCCCCGCATGGCCTAGGGCCAGACCGGTGGCTAACATACCAAAAACTAGAAATGGCTGGGCACTGGCTTGGTATTTGACATCATTTTCCAGGGGATTACGGAGAAAATACATATCCTGAAAAGTTATCTGGGGAATGAGCAATAGCAACACAATGGTGGCATAAAGCTGTTGGTGAACATAAATCAGGTATCCCGCAATACCCGCTTGGAAAACGTCGATCATGATCACGCAGATCCAAGCTGCTGTCCCGATACCAAACATCACCGGCAAGGACTTGAGCCCCAATTGGCGATCGCCTTCCACACTTTTGAAATCGTTAACCACCGCAATGCCCAAACCAGCCAAGCTATAAATTAGGGTCAAGACCATAATGGTGGGATTGAGGGTGCCAAACAGAGCATGGCCCGCCCACCACGGTAGGGCAATGTAGCTAGCCCCCAGAGCATAGTTACCCAACCAGCCATTTTGTTTTAGCTTCAACGGTGGTGCAGAGTAAATATAAGCAACAAAGGCTCCCCCCAAGGTGAGCACCATCATAATGGGAAAATCGTGCTGGGCCCACACGTCCAAGCCGTAGGCAACGCCAATACCAGCCACCAACAGAATTAAAATTTGGGTCACCACCTGGGGCACGGAAATGGCCCCGGAAGGAATAGGTCGGTAGGGTTCATTGATGGCGTCGATGTCCCGGTCGTAAAAATCATTGAGGGTTTGGGTATAACCGGTCATTAACGGGCCGGACAACAACATACAGGTGAGGGCTTTAAGGAAATCCTCCACTGACCAGATGTAGCCCCCGGAAGAAGCGGCCCCACAGACCACCCCCCAGATCAGGGGAATCCAAGTGATGGGCTTCATCAACTGAAGACGAATTTTCCAAATGGAACTTTCCCCCGGGGCGGCCCCCTTCATGCCCAGTAACTGCCGAGCCTTGGCTTGGTTTTGGCCGGTATTTTGTGTGTCAGACATAGATGATTCAAAGGTTGACTAGCGTACCCAAAAACACTGACCCAGCCTATCACCCTTGGGGCTAGGAATGCCATGGAACAATGGGGGTAACTTGGTTGGGGGTTAAACCTTGACCGACTTAGGCCGAATTGAGAGGAAAGTTCCTAACCGAGACTCTGCAGAAAGTTTTCCAGCATTTGCTTCCCTTCCTTCGTGAGAATACTTTCCGGATGGAATTGCACACTCTGCACATGGGGATAGTCCCGGTGCTGAAAAGCCATTACCATGCCGTCGGCCAACCAGGCCGTCACCTCCAGGCACTCCGGCAAACTCTCCCGCTCAACGATCAGACTGTGGTAACGGGTTGCTTGCACGGGACTGGCTAGACCAGCAAAAATGCCCTGTTGTTGATGGTAGATCTGGGAAGTTTTGCCGTGCATCAATTCCGGGGCGGCCACCACCTTGCCCCCAAATACTTGGCCAATACTCTGGTGCCCCAGGCAAACGCCTAAAATCGGCGTGGAGGCGCTGAGCTTTTCAATTAACTGGAGGGAAATGCCCGCGTCATCGGGACGGCCAGGGCCGGGGGAAATAACAATGGCATCGGGCTGGAGGGATTTAACTTCTTCGAGGCTAATTTGATCGTTGCGATACACCTTCAGATCTTCGGCTACGGCGTATTTCTGCCCCAATTCGCCTAAATACTGAACGAGGTTGTAGGTAAAACTGTCGTAGTTATCTATGACCAGAATCAACTGGAATGCTCCTTTACGGTCAAATGTGGACGGGGATTAGACCATCAAGGATAGCAGTGGTGGTAATAATAAACAGCCCCCCACTATCACTGCGGCGATCGCCGCTAATAATACTGCTCCGGCCGCACAGTCTTTGGCAATTTTAGCTAGCTCATGGTAGGACTGCCCCACCGTTAAATCCACCACCGATTCCAGGGCTGTATTTAACAACTCCAAAATCATTACTAGGCAGGAAGTCAGGGCCAGCACCGCCACGGCGATCGCCTCTAAATGCAACAGAGAGGCCGCTGTGATGACCGCTACCCCTGTGAAGGTATGGATACGAAAATTCCGCTGGGTGGCAAAGGCATAACTAACTCCGGCCCAGGCGTAACGAAAACTTACCAAGAGATTGGGGGCCACCTGCCAGGCATTTTTTCTCAACGGCTTTTTAGCACCGGGCTTGGAGGCAGGTACCACCAGACCCAGGGGAGGAGGGGGCTGGGTCTGATTAGCCTTGCCGGATAAACCCTGATCAGCAAAAACCGCCGAGGATGGGGAAGACATGGGATATACCGATTTCATGAGCTACGACTCCGAGCAGTGTAGTCGACAGAACAATTCTCCTATGTAACCTGGATTACAAGTTTTAGGTGAATAGGGGAGGATTTTGGCCGATTAAAGTTAATAGATGGGATTGTTCGGACAACATGGTGGTGAGGGAGGCTTCGTCGGGGTGATCCCAACCGAGGAGATGGAGTAGGCCGTGGGCCGTTAACCACACGACTTCTAATTTTGCACTATGGCCCCGTTCCCTAGCCTGATGGTCAGCCCGTTCTAGGGAGATCACTATATCACCCAAATAAAGGGGTTCCTCCGTTTCTTCAGATTCTATTAAGGGAAAATCTCCTTCTAAGGCCGCAAAAGCCAACACGTCGGTGGGCTTATCCTGGTGGCGAAATTTACGATTTAACTCTTGGATACGGCGATCGCCGGTGAATAGTAAGGTGAGTTCGTAGCTGGAGGCGGGGGGAAGACAATCTGCCAGGTATTCCAGCCAGCGTTGACACCACCCTTGCCAGGGATTGGTTAGTAACTCTTCCACCCCTGAACTCGCCATGGCGGAACCAGTCAAATCAGTTTGTAAGCTTAATTCCACCGCAATCTTGTTAACAGAGGTAGGGGCCATGGCCTTAGCGGGTTAGGTAGGAAATCCCCACCAGCACTCCGAGGAGGGCACTGGCGGACAGAAAAAAATGGGTTAGGGATTTGCCCTTTTTGCGCACCATATTACGCATAGCCAACTTAACGTAGGTCGGTGGGGGTTCCGCTGGGGCAGGATTGGTCATTTCCGGCGCTTCCGGGGTGGGTAAATCACTCATAAAAATCTATGGCAAGGGCAAAAACAATCGTTTAAGATCCGACGGACTACTCTTCAGCTTCCCTAACTCTAGTGAGGAATTTTGCAAAATGCAAGCTTGCCCGGCGGGCATGGTAGGATATAAGGCTGGATTTATCAACGAATTTCACTAACTTTGCACGACTGGGCCCTAACCCAGACCGGTGGAATTTTACCCCAATGGCCACCGGCGATCGCCTTCTTTGCCCCCCATGAAACACACCCTCTCTGTTTTAGTTGAAGATGAAGCCGGAGTGCTAACCCGCATTGCCGGACTATTTGCCCGCCGTGGTTTTAACATTGAGAGCTTGGCGGTGGGGTCGGCGGAACAGGGGGACGTTTCCCGCATCACCATGGTGGTGCCGGGGGATGAGAACACCATCGAACAACTGACCAAGCAACTCTACAAGTTGGTTAACGTAATTAAAGTACAGGACATCACCGAAACTCCCTGTGTGGAAAGGGAATTGATGCTGGTGAAGGTGAGCGCCAATGCCCCTAACCGAGCGGAAGTGATTGAGCTAGCCCAGGTATTCCGGGCCCGCATTGTGGATATCTCCGAAGACACCGTCACCATCGAAGTGGTGGGGGACCCGGGTAAAATGGTAGCAATCCTCCAGATGTTGGCCAAGTTCGGCATTAAAGAGGTGGCTCGAACGGGCAAAATTGCTTTGGTGCGGGAATCCGGCGTCAATACGGAATATCTGAAATCCCTGGAATCCAAGTTTTAGGGCCTATCCTTCCTTCTTTAACCATTGATATCCATTGGCCTCAAGCACGTCTCCCCAGGGTTGTCCTGAGCTCTTTGCCCAGTATTTGCAAACATCTCCATGGCTGATCGATTTTCTCCATCAGACCCCTCCCTCGCATCCCAACTGGAAGCTACCCTGGGGCAACTTGAACAGGTAATTCAAAAGTTACAGGCCAATCCCCAACAAGGCATCCAACTTCCCCGAGCAGCCGTTGACCGCCTCCAGGCCACGGCTAGCCGCTTAGCGGTGTTGGTCAATAGTTCTGCAACTTCTGCCCCCGCCCCTCTGCAACCAGGCCCCCTACCTGGTGATCTGCAAACGGAACAATGGGACGATTTTTTTGCTGAATCTGTAGAAACAGATGTTAGCGCTTCCCCCCAAGTTAATAAAGTCAAACCCCGTAAAAAAGGGAAATTCGGTATTTTGGCCACCATTGCCACTGCCCTGTTGGGAATTTTGGTGGGGATTGTCCTTTGGATTGGTATTCCCCCCCTTAATCTGCCGCCACTTTGGGATCAATTAGCGACCCAATGGGCTAATGTAGCAACGCTTTTGCCGACTAAAGAGCAGCCCCCGGTGCCCCTGGCCGATTCCACGCCCAATACCGTCAATACATCTCCCGAAAAGACAACCAATTTAGTTGAAGAGACCGGATTACCCACAGTCCTGGAAGCCCCCTCTCCCCCCGCACCCGTGGCCGTTTCCCCCCTGCCCCTGGCCCCCTTAACTCCGGAACAGAGTTTATTGGCGGTGATTCAGCGGGAATTAGTAGATTTAGAAGGACTTTATCCTCCCCAGTTGATGGAGCGCATCGAACCAAACTTTTTAGCCAGTCGCTTGACCTTGACGGTAGGCGATTCCTGGCAGGAATTGTCCCCCAAACAGCAACAAACCCTCCTAGATGCCCTATGGCAGAGGGCCCAAAAACTTTCCTTCCGACGACTGTGGATTTACGATCTAAAAGGGGATCTCATTGCCCGATCGCCGGTGGTGGGCCAGGATATGGTGGTTTTTAATCTTCCGTAGGGCGATAACTTTTTTGCAAAACTCTGCTGGGGATCGGTTTCCCAAGCCAGGACAACATCTAGGATTAAACAGCATCAAATCGGAGAAAAAATCATGATCAAACTATACGGTGCCCCCCAAAGTCGAGCCTCCATCATTCAGTGGTACTTAGAAGAATTATCCCTGCCCTACGAATTCGTCAACGTTAACCTCAAGGAAGGGGAACATCGCCAAGCTCCCTATTTAGCCATTAATCCCTTTGGTAAGGTGCCGGCGATCGCCGATGGGAACTTTCATCTCTGGGAATCCGGTGCAATTTTGCTTTACTTAGCGGAAAAAGCTAGCACCATTCCCGCCGATGCCCAGGCCAGAGCTCTAGTTAACCAGTGGATTTTATTTGCCAATTCCACCCTGGCCAATGGTTTATTTATTGAAGCAGTGCGGGAAAAGGAAATGCCCCGACTGTTGCAATCTTTGGAGAAAATTTTAGGGCGATCGCCATTTATCCTCGGAGAAAAATTTTCGGTGGTGGATGTGGCCGTCGGTTCAATTTTGGCCTATGTCCCCATCATGCTCAAACTTAATTTTGACGACTATCCTGCGGTGGCGGCCTACGTCCAGGGCCTAGTGCAACGACCGGCTTTCCAAGCTTCCATCGGTGCCCGCTGACCAGTGACCAGATCAACCTGGGAAACCCTAACCCCATGGCCCCATCATAGTTTATTTTTATAGTCAAAATAAACTACATGATTGGTGGAAGTGCGAATTTGTCGGTAATTATTTGCCCCGGCCAACGGTTCTAGGGTAGGTAGATTTGGTACAGTGAATGCCAGAGGGAATTTATTCTGCCTGTGACCCAAAATTCCTGGCGATCGCCCCCAATTCCTGCTTCCTCCCCACCTTGTTGGCAACTACCATGGTCCACTCCTCCAGCCTTTCAGGGACAGCGAACAATCACCACGGTCAAGAAAATAACCAGGAAAGTTCCCCGAATGTCCCCGACTGGGCCACGGTATGTCAACAGTTGCTCTACCGGGCTCTCCCCTGCACCTCAGTGCAAACTCAGCCGGAATGGGTTGTGAAAAAAGCCGGTCGCATTCCCCGTTCCCTTAAGGTTATTGCCAGCGGATCTACCGGCGGCCACAACGCCCCGGCTAGCTATGGCCCCCTGGAATTTTTGGACAGTTTATTAACTCCCATCGCCGAGGGAGGGGAAAAAAGCCGTTACCTGGCGATCGTGGGGGAAGCGGGATCTGGGAAAACAATTTTTTTGCAACATTTTGCCCAGGGGCTCTGGCAACGCCACCAAGAAGGCCAGGCCCATTGCTTACCCATCTGGCTTAACCCCTCTCGTTTTAAACACCGGAGCATCAAAGACTATCTATTTGGTCCTTGGTTACAAGAAGCCATGGCCCTCGAAGAAGAAATTCCCCCGGCAACTTGGCGGGATAGTTTACTGCTGGGACTCCAGACGGGGCAGTTTTGGTTAGTGTTAGACGGCATTGATTACACCTTTACCGACCCAAGCCAGATGTCCGGGGCCCAAGGCAGCCTTACCTGGCTCAAGGATAGTTTGGCGGAAGTGCCCACCACTCCGGTGCTGTTGAGTTGTCGTCCGGACACCAGGCGCAACGATCCCCGGGGACTGGCCGGTTTTACCCGTTATCAAATCGAGCCACTGGTCTATCCTGATAACGTGGAAATCGCCATTGAAGATTATTTCAGCGCCGATCGCCCGGGTCAACCGGAAAACCCCGGTAAGCCCAATGCCCTAGCCAATGCTTTGAAAGAGGCCCTGGCCAATCCCTCGGTGAGGTATTTACGTCCCTATCTCCTCCGTCCCCGGCGCTTAATGCTGTGCTGTCGCTTTTGGGCAGATCAACCGAGGGACTTTCCCGTCAGCAGTGGAGCTCTGTATAACAAATTAGTTAAGGCTTTTTATCTGTGGCAGAGTGAATGGGCCCCTACCAAACCAGGACAGCAGGATGAGTTGGCCCAGCTTTTGGGTCAATTAGCTAAACAAATGCTGGGGGAAAACCGAGCTGACCATCGGCCCCTGGCCCCGGTGGAAGTGGAAAAAATTTTTGGCAAAGATTCCCCCCTGTTGCGTTCGGCTTTGCAATTGGGCTGGTTAATTCCCAAGACTGCTGTGCGCAAAGGCGTTTGGGAAAGGGGCTATGGCTTTGCCGACGACACTTTTCGGGATTATTTTGCCGCCCTGGCGATCGCCGATTGGCACTTTTTCCTAGATATTTATCGGCATCAGTATCGTATTTTCGATCCAGAGTGGCAGAGGGTATTGGCCTTTTGGTGGGGAAGGGAAGATATCAGCTTAGTCAATAAACAAGCCTTTCTCCAGGCAATGTTGGAGTTTGACGACCGTTGTAGCCCGGAAAATTTTTACGGACTCAGGGCTTTGGAGTGTGCGGCCCTGGCCCTAAGGGAATGTCCCGACCTTGCCCAGGCCGATGAAATTGTGGCCAGATTATTAGCCCAGGGATTGCCGCCCATGGCAGGTAATGGGGGTCAACAAAAATGGGTGACGGCGCTTTTGACTGAAACCCACCGCGCGCCAGTGCTCCAAGCCCTGCTCAAAATTCTACAAACCACCGAAGATGACCGGATATATGGTCAATGCTGCCAATGGCTGGGACAGTGGGGGCAGGGATTTCCCCAGGCGATCGAAGTTTTAGAGCAACAGTTAGCCCTCCATGAACAATCTAGTTTGCGCTTTGCCATTGCCTCCGCACTGATTTTAATTGATCCCAATAGTTCCCCCGGGGTAGCTACTTTCTTGGCGGCATTGCGCCCTGGCCAAAAAGATTACAGCCTAGCCCTCCAGACCTTAGCCCATTGTGCCGTGGGCAACTTGCCGGTGATTAAAGCTCTGCTGGATTTTCTTTCTCCCAAATTATCGGTTCTGCACCATCGTCAGGTGTTGCAATGTTTGGAAGTGGTGGGCAAAAACCACAGCCTGGTCATTGCCGGCCTGCTGCAAAAACTAAGGCTTTATCCCCCTGGGGCTTTTCTCTGCCAGACAGCCGAAAGTCTAGAAAAAATTGACCCCGGCAACCCCACTGCTCTGGTCGTTCTCCAAAGGCATATCCAAGCAGATCAACCCCTACCGTTGCGAAAACAAGCCATCTATAGTCTGGGGGAAGTGGAAGTGCCGTCGCCCACCGTCGTAGCTGGCTTAGCTGACCTATTGATGGCGGAGGAGGATGTTTTTGTCCGTTGGTTAATTGTCAGTAGTCTGGCCAAAATTGGCCAGGGAGACCCCTCGGCGATCGCCACCCTAACTACCCTAGTGGAAAAAGCCGTGGCCCAACCCCGCACGGAAGAAGGGGACTGGTTGCTCAATGAAACTATCCAAGCTCTGCTAAAAGTCGATCCCCAGAACGTCGGCATTTTGTCTTCCCTGGTATATTTGTTGGAAAACACCGAAACCAGCGAGCATCTCCAAACTTGGGCCGAAATTTTAGGCCGCATTGATCCAGGTAATCCCATCGCCATTAATACTCTCCTACGTCTATTGCGTAACAAGGAGGATCCCTATGGCCAACGACAGGCCGCCGCCAGTCTAGCCACCATTGATCCAGGTAACCTTTCTGCCCTCATGGCCCTGATCAATCTCCTGCAAAATGGCGACAACGAAAGTATCCGCCTAGCGGCCGCCCAAGATTTAGCCCTGGTGGGAAAAAATAATCCTGCTGTGTTGGCGGCCCTAATCCGTGTGGTTGGCACCGATACTGAGGCAGAAATACTCCGGGGTGTGGTGAAAACCTTGGCCCAAATCGGCTCTAACAATCGGGAAGTGACCCAAGCCCTGGTGGGATTACTGCTGGAAAATCCTGAAGATCGGGTCCGTCAGGATGGAACCCAGGCTTTGATCAAAATTGTGCCCCGTAAGTTATTACCCACGGTGGTTTATCAGTTGCGGGAGCTATGTGCCCGGCCCCAAGGGGAAAACTTGGCAGACCATTGGCAAATTTTTTGGTACTGTGCCCGACAAATGACCTATGCTGACTTTTATCAAGCATGGCATCAAACTCCCCTGGCGGTGTCCGGCACCAGTATTCCTGGGAAAAGTTCTAAACAAAGATCCTTTTTCCGATACTCCCTGGCCCAAACTTTACAGGGGGAAAGTGATCCCCTCAATGGTTGTCGGATAATTTGGATTGATACTAGTCAATTTTTGAACTTGGATAATCCCAGTGTGGATATCTACGACCAAATGCTTGACCAAGATTGTCCTGAATTTGACGGAGCTATCCCTGATAATTTATCTAAACTGCGGTTCTACTGGCATCAACTACAACGGAAGCAAGGTCATCCCCTTCTGCTGTTGTTCGAACAGTTGAGTCCCTCCCCCCTAGACCTGGAACAACTTTGGCAGCAGTTGGGCACTTTCCATGGCCCGATCGCCATTTTGGGGGTGACGCCGGCCCCGAAAACTGTGGTGTTGCCCTATTTTCAGTTGCGGGAATCCCAAACTACGGCGGCGGACATTGTCGCTTGGTTGCAAAATTGTCTCACCTCCCCTTGAATTACTAAAATCATCACACTTTGGCTATGACCTATTGTTTGGGTTTAATTAATCGTTTTGGCATGGTCATGGGGGCAGATTCCCGCACTAATGCGGGGGTAGATTATACTTCCGCCTATAAGAAATTATTTGATTATTCTCTCCCTGGCGATCGAATTTTAATTCTTTGCACCTCCGGCAACCTAGCCATTACCCAGGCGGTGCTCCATCAGATTGACCGAGATATCCAGCGGGATGACGGGGACCATCTCCACAACATTGCCACTATGCACGAAGTGGCCACTTACATCGGCGGTAAGGTGCGGGAAATGCAGGAAAAAGACCGACCATGGCTAGAAAAAGATGGCATTGATTTTCAGTGCAATTTCCTCTTGGGAGGGCAAATTAAGGGGGAACCGCACCAGGAATTGTACTTGATTTATCCCCAGGGTAATTTCATCCAAGCCACCAAGGAGACTCCCTTCCTACAAATTGGCGAAACTAAGTATGGCAAGCCGTTGCTGGACCGCACCATCACCTATGACACCCCCCTGGAAGCCATGGCCAAATGCGCCTTGCTTTCCATTGACTCCACTATGAAGTCAAATATTTCCGTTGGGCCCCCCATTAATCTGACCATGGTGGAGGCCAATCATTTTTCCGTGCGCCATACACTACAACTACGCTTGGGAGATCCCTACCTGGCTAAAATGCGTAGCCTGTGGGAATCCTATGTACGTCAAGCTTTCGAGTCCATGCCCAATGTGGAATGGGAAGCCAGCCAAAGCGATTCCGGGGAAGATGTCTTGATTGATTGAACTACAACAGTGTTACAATGCCCGACTCTAGATTGTAGTAAGCGCCCATAATCAATAACCTTTCTTCAGCTATCAATTGACTTAGCACCGGGGATTGTATGAGTACTGCCATTTGGTGTTCAACGTTGGCTTTCGTGGCCATGACCACACTGGCGGCATTACTGCTGTCATCGGTAACAGAGCCGATATCAATTTTTTTGATCACACTGCCAATTTGTCCCGGTAAATCTCCCCCATCCATGGCGGCTTTCACAGCCCCACAACCTTGGTGTCCCAAAACCATCAACACCTTTGCTCCCAAAACTAGGGTGCCAAATTCCAAGCTTCCCACCTCCTGAGGGGTTGCGACGTTGCCGGCAATGCGACAGATGAACAAATCCCCTAAACCCTGATCAAAGATAATCTCCGGCGGTACTCGGGAATCGGCACAACTAAGGATAGCGGCAAAGGGATTTTGACCTTGGGCCACTTCCGCAAGACGATAGAGGTCTTGGTTGGCCTTAACCCTTTTTTGTGCGGCAAAACGTCCATTGCCCTCCATCAATTCCGTTAAAAGTTGCTGGGGCGTTTGGTTAGCAGACTGGGCCTGGGCAGCCGGGTTACCAGCCATTTGATTGCCCAGTATGGTGGCCATCAAGCTAGTGCCGAGGAAAGCTCCGCCATATTGGATTAACTGACGGCGATCAATAGTAGGGATTTTAGCCATGGGGTAATTTAGCTGAGTATCAGGAAGAACAACTAAAAAAACTGAGGTATTTTGAGTTAGGGCAAATTTTTCAATTTTCCCCATCATAGTCAGAAAAATTCCCTGGGGGCACTAAGTGGGAAAATGACAAGGTGGACTATCGTCTCATATTCCTAGGGCTGTATTCCTTTGTCTTTGATGCAAAATCTCACCGCAACACTGCTTGTTTCCTGTCCTGACCAACCGGGCATTGTGGCCCAAATTGCCCAGTTTATTTATCAAAACCAGGGCAATATTATCCATGCCGACCAGCACACGGACTTCTCCAGTGGACTTTTTTTAAATCGGGTGGAGTGGCAGTTGGACAATTTTCGCCTATCCCGTCCGGAGTTGTTATCCGCTTGGTCCCAATTGGCTGAGCAACTCCAAGCTACTTGGCAAATTCATTTTTCTGACCAGTTGCCCCGGTTAGCCCTCTGGGTGTCCAAGCAAGACCATTGTCTGCTCGATATTCTCTGGCGTTGGCGATCGGGAGAGTTGCGTTGTGAAATTCCCCTCATTATTAGTAATCATCCTGACCTCAAATCCATTGCTGACCAATTTGGCATTGATTTCCATTGTTTACCCATTACGAAAGAGAATAAATTAGCTCAGGAAACGGCCGAATTGGCTTTGTTGAAACAGTACCAAATTGATCTAGTGGTGTTAGCAAAATATCTACAAATTTTAACCACGGATTTTGTGGTTCAATTTCCCAACATTATTAATATTCACCACTCTTTTTTACCGGCTTTTCCCGGCGCTAATCCCTACCATCGTGCCCATGAGCGGGGCGTAAAAATCATTGGAGCCACCGCCCACTATGCCACCGCCCAATTGGATGAGGGTCCAATTATCGAGCAGGATGTGGTCAGGGTTAGTCACCGGGATAATGTGGACGATTTAATTCGTAAGGGAAGAGATTTAGAAAGGGTGGTGCTGGCTAGGGCCGTGCGTTTACATTTGCAACATCGAATTCTTGTTTATGATAACCGCACTGTGGTGTTTGCTTAATTTTAGTGACATTCAGATCAAAAGCTAAGATTTATTTTAGTGTTTTAATATTTATTAACTTATTTTTATTCCGTATATTTAAATCAAACTTCAATGCGTAAACTTTACTTTTTATTACCGGGATTAGGGGGTAAATTCGTCTGTGGCGGCCTATGGGCAGAATTAAAAACCATCAAGCTGGTACAAGAAATTTGTCCTGCCACCATTGTTACCTATAAACAGCGGGAACCAAACACGCTTTTTTTAGATGATATTTTGTCTCAGGGAGATTTAGGTCAAGTAATTTTTGTGATTAGTTGGGGCTTTGATATTCCCAAATTAGCAAAAAAATTGCAGGGTTATCGGGTAATTTACCACGCCCACAGTACCGGCTACGGCTTTGATTTACCGACAGCTTTGCCCATCGTTTGCATTAGCCGCAACACCATGGGTTATTGGGGACAACGATCGCCCCATTCTTTACTGTATTATTTACCCAATCATATTTCCGAAGATTTCAGTGATTTAGGCCTAGTCCGGGACATTGATGTGTTGGTGCAAGCTCGTAAATCATCCCACTATTTATTAAAACAATTAATTCCGGCTTTACAGAGTCAATGTAACGTAAAAGTAATTGACAGTTACGTAGAAGATTTAACGGGAATATTTAACCGGGCTAAAGTTTATCTTTACGATTCAGCAGAATATTGGGCGCAACAGGGAGTAAGTGAAGGTTTTGGCCTGCAACCCATGGAAGCCATGGCCTGTGGCTGTCATGTTTTTTCTAGTGTCAATGGGGGGCTCTCCGATTATCTAGACCCTGGATTTAACTGCGAAAAAATTGCTGGTTACGCTCTGGACTACGACTGTCAAAGAATTCTAGGTGTGGTAAAAGGTTCTAGGCAATGGCGCAGGGTAGACCCCAATTTGTTGGCAGAGTATCGTCGGGAAAATATTTTAGAACGGTTAAGGGTGATTTTATTAGATATTAACGAATTTTTTGATTATCATCCCAGTTTTAGTCAAACCATTGAACCTTTAACCCAAAGAAGAATTGCTTGGCTAAAGTTTAAAAGTTTACTGACAAAAGTAAAAAATAAGTTTAAGTCAAGCTAAAACTTGATCGTAATCATTTTGTTAATTCCCTATGACTAATATTCCTTACCGAGAAAATTTACAACGACTTTGTGAGCAAGCTGGTTATGCTTCTCTGTCTAAACTATCAGAAACGGCAGACATTTCCACTTGGTATCTCTACCGTTTAGAGCGGGGTTTGATAGCACAAATTCCCCTGGGCGTTATGGTCAAATTGGCGATCGCCTTGGGTTTAACCCTAGAAGAGTTGTGGCAAGAATTGGGTGGAGGAAACGAATTAGGAAAAATAGAACAAGATCAAGCGGTGATCGAGGAAAACCAACAACTACAGCAGACCATTAAGGCATTGCAAGGGGAATATACCAGACTGCAACGGCAATTGACCTATCAATCCCAGCAATTGGAAAGTCAATGGCAACAAAAAGCTCTAGAAATTCTTGAGCCTTGGTTACTGCAATGGCCCACTGCCGCCGCCGCCGCCCAACAAAATCCCCAATGGCCAGCCCAAAAGCTTTTACCCCTCACTAAACCCATCGCGACCCTACTTCAACAATGGCAAGTGGAGGTGATCGCCACTGTGGGGGAAATGGTGCCCTACGATCCCCAATACCATGAATTTATCGGTCCAGGGCCACGGCCAGACGTTGGGACCATGGTGATGGTGCGTTACGTGGGTTACCGACGCAGCGAAGCTTTACTGTATCGGGCTAAGGTCGGCTATGCAGGGGATGCCTGAGGGGTTGACATTGCGATGGCAGGATCGGCTGTGCGGCGAGGAATTTCCACCGTTAAAAAATCCCTAGCCAAACGGGTATTGGGAAAAATAGCTTGGGCTTCCGCCAGTAGATTTTCCAGTTGCAGGGGATTGCCGGGGGCATAGCGGGGGCTGAAATGGGTCATGATTAACTGCTTGACATTGGCCAACAAAGCTACCTGGGCTGCCATGGTGGAAGTGGAATGGAGCCGGTCAAAGGCTAGCTGGGCATCCTGATGGGCAAAAGTGGCTTCATGTACCAGCAAATCTGCTTCCTGGGCCAAGGCGATCGCCTCTTCACAAAAGACCGTATCAGTACAGTAAACAAATTTCCGGCCCGGTTCCGGTGGTTCACAGAGGTCCTGACCTCGAATTCGGCGACCATCTTCCAGGGTGACGGTTTTTCCCTGTTTTAACTGGCCGTAAATAGGACCAAAGGGAATGCCCAAAGCTTCCGCTTGCTCCACATTGAAACGCCCTGGCCGTTGCTTTTCCTCCACTCGATACCCATAGGCCGGAATGCGATGTTTTAGTAAACCGCAGTGGACTTGAAAATCCTTATCTTCGTAAATTAGCCCATTTTCTCGGACAGTGTGAACTTTGAGGCGTTTGCCCAGGTGGGTACTAGAAAAACGGCAACAGGCTTCTAAATAATCCCCCAAGCCCTCTGGGCCATAAATTTCAATACCTTGACCGGAGCCAGCTAAACCGGAGCTAGCCAATAAACCCATCAGCCCAAAAATGTGGTCGCCGTGGAGATGGGTAATGAAAATGCGGGTCAATTGGGAAATTTTGACTTCACTGCGCAAAAACTGGTGTTGGGTGCCTTCTCCGCAATCAAATAACCACAATTCCGCCCTTTGGGGTAAACGGAGGGCAATGCTGGAAACATTGCGGTTACGGGTGGGAACGCCGGAGCTGGTACCAAGAAAAGTAATTTCCACAGAAAAAGTGCTTACAAAAAAAATTTGGGGCTAAGAACCATTCTAGGCGGTGCTATACCACTCCCCATTAAAAGCTAGCCGCCTCCCACAATGGTAACTACCTCCAGGCGATCGCCGTTTTGCAATTGGGTTTCCGGCCAAAATTGTCGATGGAGAATTTCACCGTTGTATTCCACCGCAATTAAGCGGAGGTTAAACCCTTGATTTTGCAAAAAATCCGGCAATGTAACTGGACTAGAAGCGATTTGGCGATCGCCGTTGACGAGGAGGGTAATGGGGTCAGAAGTCATTAAAAATTGAGTTAAAAACTAATCACTAATCGTCAAAAGGAAAAGGGCCGTTGACTACTTCGTGCCAGGGCAAACCCATTTCCCCCAATTTGGCGAGGAACGGATCGGGGTCCATTTCTTCCACATTGAATACCCCTGCTTGCTTCCATTTGCCCTGTACCATCATCAGTCCCCCCAACGCGGCGGGCACTCCGGTGGTGTAGGAAATGGCCTGGGAGCCTACTTCGGCAAAACAGACAGCATGGTCGCAGTTATTGTAGATGTAATAGGTTTTGGCTTGACCATCTTTAACGCCCTTGATGTAGCAACCAATGGAGGTTTGCCCCGAATAATTTTCCGCCAAGGAAGCGGGTTCCGGTAACACAGCCTTGAGAAATTGTAGGGGGACAATTTTTTGCCCCTGGTATTCCACTTCATCAATGCGGGTCATACCCACCGCCTCCAGCACCCGCAGATGGTTAATGTAAGCTTCCGAAAAGGTCATCCAAAAGCGGGCCCGTTTCAGGGTAGGAATATTTTTCACCAGGGATTCCAATTCCTCGTGGTAGAGCAAATAGGAAGGGCGATCGCCAATGTGGGGATAGTTAATATCCCGGTGAACGGAAAGGGGATCAATT
This sequence comes from Synechocystis sp. FACHB-908, assembly GCF_014698595.1. Taxonomy (NCBI): domain Bacteria; kingdom Bacillati; phylum Cyanobacteriota; class Cyanophyceae; order Synechococcales; family Merismopediaceae; genus Synechocystis; species Synechocystis sp. FACHB-908. Next base: position 358,328 of record NZ_JACJTH010000011.1, read on the forward strand.
TCCTGCCAAACCCCATCTTCGTGGTAACGGCCCTTTTGGGTAATTTCGCGAATATTAATCTCTGGGTTGAAATTGGTGGCAAAGGCCTGACCATGGTTCCCCGCATTACAATCCACAATGTCTAGGTAATGGATCTCATCAAAATGGTGCTTGAGGGCATAGGCAGTAAAAACTCCCGTTACCCCTGGGTCAAAGCCACAACCCAACAGAGCCATTAACCCGGCATCCTTAAACTTGTCTTGGTAAGCCCACTGCCAACTATATTCAAACTTGGCCACGTCGGGAGGCTCGTAATTAGCGGTGTCGAGGTAATCCACCCCCGCTTCTAAGCAAGCATCCATCAACACCAAGTCCTGGTAGGGCAAAGCCACGTTAATGAGCAAGTCGGCCCCAAAGTCCTGTAGGAGTTTGACCGTGTCACTAACCTGAAAAGCATCCAGGGCAGCAGTTTTAACCTTGGGGGAACCAATGTGAGCCGCAATTTGATCACATTTGGCCACCGTGCGACTAGCCAGAAGAATGTCTGTAAAGTCCTCTAAAGCCGCGCATTTGTGGGCCACCACACTGCCCACGCCCCCAGCTCCCACAATCATTACTTTAGCCATTGTTAAACCCTCCAGTGCCCCAAAAGCTGTCCCCCAAATATTAGCTTAAAACGCGAGAAGCCCCGCGCCATAAACCTGTCTTAGGGTCACCAGTTAAACGAATTCATTTTCCTGTAAATAATCGGCGATCGCCTTGGTGATTTCCGTTGGGTTAGCCAGATGGGGAAAATGCCCCGGAGTATCAATCCAATAAAGTTCACTATTTTTCATAATCCTGTAAAGATAAGCCCCCACTGTGGGCGGCACAAAAATGTCCTCCTGGGGTTGCACGATTAAGGTCGGGATCTCCACCTGGGCCACCTCCCGACGGTAATCGGACATGATGATGAGACTAAATACCACCAAGCCAATGTCAGGACGCAGTTGCAAAAGACAATGGGAAAATTCTTCCACCAATTCTGGCTTGTTGGGATCATTAACCGCCGCCGGGGCATAGGTGCGAATCCACTCGGCATAGTTATGGCTCATTTCATTGAGAATTGTGGCGATTTTTTCTTGGCTAAAACCGCCTTTATAATCCCCATCATCCCGATAGCGGGGGGAACCACAAATGAAAACCATGCCCTTAAACAAATTCGGATCCCGCAAACTGGCTAGCACCCCAATCATGCAACTAGCAGAGTGGGCAATTAGAATTCCCTGACGCACCCCTGCCAAATGGGCGATCTCCATCAAATCATCGGCATAATCCTTGAGGGAATTGTAATTTTGAATATCAAAATCTTTGCTATTAGCGGGTTTACTGCCAGGAAAGTCAAATAAAACAATGCGATAATTTTCTTCAAAGGCCGGATAGATAGAGCGCCAAGCGTTTTGTTCACTCCCAAACCCATGGGCAAAAACTAAGGTTTCTTGGGAATTAACATTACCTAAAACTTGGATGTTGTATTTTTCCATGGCTTTCTGCTTGAGTTTGCCGGCCCATCGCCTCTAACTTCCCTATTTTATCGGTCATTTCTATGGAACTTTACCTTATTCGTCACGGCATTGCCCAGGAACAGTCCCCGGATATCCCCGACGGCGATCGCCAGTTGACTAAAAAAGGTAAGGACAAAACCCAGCGAGTGGCCCAACGCCTCCAGGCGATCGGAGTGGAATTTGACCTCATTCTCACTAGTCCTTTAGTACGAGCTCAACAAACAGCACAGATTCTCATGGACCAGGGGCTTGCACCCCAATTGGAAACCTTTTCCTCCCTCGCCCCCGGGGAAGACATTCCCCAAGGCATCAATGATTTAAAAGAAGAATATCGCCACCGCAGTCACCGTTGCCTTGCCCTAGTGGGTCATCAGCCGGATTTGGCCAACTGGGCTGAATATCTCACTTTTGGTAGCCCCCAAGGCAAATTAATTGTTAAGAAAGCTGGCATTATTGGTTTAACGTTGCCTTCCTGGGACTGTCCACCGGGTGAAGGGCAACTGTTTTTGCTCACTCCCCCCCGTTGGCTGGTCTAGATCTAGCCCACAATTGATCGAATGATCGAAGCTCGTCGGACCAGTACTGGGCTCAATCCAGGGGTGAAGGTAAATTTCCAGAATTCCTTCAGATTCCCTAATATGGATATGGGGACAGGCTGGCCCGGGCCGGCGCAATTTTTTGTTAATCCAAATCTCTAAGCAACAACAGTAGTGGCATTGTCCGTTATAGGTGAATTATATGATGACTGATAACGAAGTGTTTAAAGAAGGCCTAGCCGGAGTCCCCGCCGCTAAATCGAGGGTGAGCCATGTGGATGGCACCGACGGTATTTTGGAGTACCGGGGCATTCGCATCGAAGAATTAGCCAAATCCAGTAGTTTTATCGAAGTAGCCTATCTGCTCATCTGGGGTAAATTGCCCACCCAGGCAGAGATCGAAGAGTTTGAGTACGAAATTCGCACCCATCGACGCATTAAGTACCACATCCGGGACATGATGAAATGTTTTCCCGAAACAGGGCACCCCATGGATGCCTTGCAAACTTCAGCGGCGGCCTTGGGATTGTTCTATGCTCGACGGGCCTTGGATGACCCCAAATATATCCGGGCGGCGGTGGTGCGTCTGTTAGCCAAAATCCCCACCATGGTGGCAGCTTTCCACATGATCCGGGAGGGTAACGATCCCATTCAGCCCAATGATAAATTGGATTACGCTTCCAACTTCCTTTACATGCTGACGGAGAAGGAGCCAGACCCCTTTGCCGCCAAAGTGTTTGATGTGTGTTTGACCCTCCATGCTGAGCACACCATGAATGCGTCCACCTTTTCGGCCCGGGTAACGGCTTCTACTCTCACGGATCCCTATGCAGTGGTTGCCTCGGCGGTGGGGACTTTGGCGGGGCCGCTCCACGGGGGAGCCAACGAAGAAGTGCTAAATATGCTTGAAGAAATTGGCTCAGTGGAAAATGTCCGCCCCTACGTGGAAAAATGCCTGGCCAACAAACAGCGCATCATGGGCTTTGGCCACCGAGTTTATAAAGTCAAAGACCCCCGGGCAATTATTTTGCAGGATTTGGCTGAACAGTTATTTGCCAAAATGGGCCACGACGAATATTACGAAATCGCAGTGGAGTTGGAAAAAGTAGTGGAAGAATACGTGGGTCAAAAGGGCATTTACCCCAATGTGGACTTCTATTCCGGTTTGGTTTACCGCAAGCTAGACATCCCCGCCGATCTGTTTACGCCCCTATTTGCGATCGCCAGGGTGGCGGGTTGGTTGGCCCACTGGAAGGAACAATTATCAGTCAATAAAATTTACCGTCCTACCCAAATTTACATCGGTGACCATAATTTATCTTATGTTCCCATGACAGAACGGGTAGTTTCCGTGGCCCGCAATGAAGACCCCAATGCGATTATTTAAACTGAGCTTAATCGTGTTGATCTAAATCGGCTCAATTCCAGCTCCCTTGCTGGGGTTGGCATGCTCTGTCTGACTAGCCTTAGCCATTTTTTGCTGTTGTTTACCCCAGGGATGTTTTGATTATGCGACTAACCCAGCGAGTTAGCCAAGTTGTGCCTTCCATCACCCTTGAAATTACGGCAAAGGCCAAGGCAATGCGGACTGAGGGCATTGATGTGCTTAGCTTTACCGCTGGGGAACCGGATTTTACCACTCCCCCCCACATTGTGGAGGCGGCCAAATTAGCCTTGGATGAAGGGAAGACCCGCTATGGCCCCGCCGCCGGAGAACCGGCCCTCCGTCAGGCGATCGCCAAAAAGTTACGGGAAAAGAATAATTTGCCCTACGAGGCGGCCAATATTTTGGTGACCAATGGGGGTAAACATTCCCTGTTTAACCTAATGCTAGCCATGATTGAGCAGGGGGATGAGGTAATTATTCCCGCCCCCTATTGGCTCAGTTATCCAGAAATGGTGCGTTTAGCCGAAGGAACCCCAGTTATTGTCAACACCACAGCGGCCACGGATTACAAAATCACCCCAGAGCAACTACGGCAGGCCATTACCTCCAAAAGTAAGCTGTTTGTGCTGAATTCTCCTTCCAATCCCACCGGGGCAGTTTACACTCCTGCCGAAATTAGGGCTTTGGCGGCGGTGATTTTGGAATATGAGGATTTATACGTAGTTTCCGATGAGATTTATGAGCGCATTCTCTACGATGGCACAGAGCACCTCAGCATTGGTGCGGTGAACGACGAGATTTTCCAACGCACCATCATTAGTAACGGTTTTGCCAAAAGTTATTCCATGACCGGTTGGCGGGTGGGTTACCTGGCGGGGGAATTACCCTTAATCCAAGCCTGTAGCACCATCCAGGGCCATAGCACCTCCAACGTTTGTACCTTTGCCCAGTACGGGGCGATCGCCGCTCTGGAAAATCCCCAAACCTGTGTGGAGACCATGGTCAAAGCCTTCACAGAAAGACGACAGGTGATAGTGGAAGGCATCAATCAAATTGCAGGGCTGAGTTGTCCTAATCCGAAAGGAGCATTTTATGTTTTTGTGGACATTGCTAAAACGGGGCTTAATTCCCTGGAGTTCAGTGCCCGATTATTAGAATCCCACCAGGTGGCGGTGATTCCTGGAGCGGCGTTTGGAGCCGATGACTGTGTGCGTTTTTCCTACGCTACCGATATGGACACCATTAAACAGGGTTTGGCCGAGTTAGAGCGGTTTGTCAGCACTTTGGCTTGAGCAACCGTCCAACCCGTTGAGAGGAGTCAGTTTTACTCCCTGTAGGTAACGTTTAATTCGGTCATGGCTCACGCCATCGAGATGCTTGGCAAGGTTTGTTAGGGTGTAGTTAGTTGGACTGCTCAGTAAATACTGACAGTAATCTAAACGAGTGAAAAAAGTCATCCTACCACCTTAACCTCATCTATCTTGCGTAAGTCCTGTGGGGGTTTTAATCGGGATTATGCGTGATATAGCAAAAGCTGGGGGTGAGGTTATATTTTTACCGTCATATTCACCGGACTTGAACAAAATTGAGAAGTTCTGGGCGAAACTAAAACGTTATGTTTCCCAACTTGTTAGTAATGGAGAATCGCTGATTTCTGGATTTGATGTAGCGTTGAGAAAATTGTCCTAACTATCTCGCTCTTTGCTGTACTGCTTGCAAGGCCAAAGTGGCATTGAATTCGGCGCTATACTGTCTTTTCTTTTGGCTCATAAACTTTCCTCGGTTGCGGTTTTTAGTTTAGAGCTTTCTCCCCTGTCCGCTTTTTTGGGGCCACCTCAACCCGCCAGACCCGGATACCTTGTTGAGGAATATAAACCGCCAGAGTTGTACGGTCAGCGCTCAGAGCCGAGGGGCCAAGGGGAAATCGGAGATCACTCTTTGCCCTTTCCTCTGTTGGTTGTAAATCCAGCTTTTGCCGAGCCTCTCCCGTTTGTGGATCCCACACCTGGAAAGCACCATCGCTACCCACAAAAATTCCCTGTTCCGTCCAATACAAAACTTCAGCCCGGTCAGCCTTGGCAATGGTCTTGACTTGCTTTGGCGATCGCCAATCCCAAACGGAAAGGGGGGCACCTTGACCCAGAGCAACGGCCAATTGTTCTCCATCCGGGGAAAATGCCAGGGACAAAACCCCCGCTGGCTGGTTACTGGTTAGGGCTGTAACTTGTTTCTGGTTGCCTATATCCCAAATTTCAATGCGATCGCTATAAAGTCCGGGGGGAAAAGCCACTAAACGACCATCAGGACTAATTGCAATGGGCACACTGAATCGTTCCGTGGGGGCCAGATCGGCATTAATGGTTTGCAATAATTTCCCGGTGTCTAAGTCCCAAACCTTGATGTTATGGGGTTCTGGCTCATTTGCCCAGGCATCCACCGACGCCAACGTTACCAGCTTATTATCGGCGATCGGATAGGCTAATTCTCCTCCTTCTAAGCGCATTTGCACTGCACCGTTGGTTAAATCCCGCACCTGCACTTGCTGAACAGCCGCAGTGATTAACTGTTGGCCATCCTTGCTAAATTCTAGAGATGAAAGAATATCTTTTAGGGTTACTGAGCTATTGGGCTTGGTCTTAAAGGAATATAAAACCTTTTTGCGGGGCAAATCCCAAATTTCAACCTTGTCTTCCCCATATCGCACCGTTACCACCGCCAGTTGTTGACCGTTATCACTGAGGGCAAGGTCTTTAGGCCCACTTTCATAACCCTTCAGTTCACCTACCACCGGAAAAGGATCATTTCCGGTCGGTTTTTCCATGACCAATGCCGGGGGAGCCAGGCCAACATAAAGGACAACAGTGGCAAAAAAGTAGGTTAACAGTAAAACAATGCCAATTAACTTTTCCCGCTTAATTTGAGAAAACTGCTTAGTTCCCAGGGTTGCACCGATAACGGCCCCAGCAATGGAACCGAGGGGAGCTAAAAACACAAACATCATCAAAAACCACAGCCCCGAATAGGGGCCACCAACAAGGGAAGCTGGATTCGCTTCGATGGGTAATAGGCCGATGAGTACCATACCAATGAAGGAGCCAAATATGGCCGGTTTGATTAACCATCCCCTGGGGTTGGGAGAATCTGATAAATCCGATAAATTTTTTCCCCGCCAAATTAGAGTAGCGATCCAGCCCACCACTGACCCCACAACACTGGCAATTACAAAACTAACCAGGGTCATGCGTAAGAGTTTAGGTAAAACCAATGTCATGAATGTGTCTAGGTTCAGATAACTCATCGCTTTTATCCCAATAAGAAATGGCCGTGGCAAAAGACTAGGCTAACTTTGTCCATATCCTGACAAACTCAGCCATAAAAACAGATACAGTTCTCTGAGCTTGTCTAGTTTTTCAACAATATGGTAGTGCCATTTATACACTCCCGTGCCGACCAATGGCAATGGTAAAATAGTGAATTTAAATTAAGAAAATGATGATTTCTTTAGTTTCTGTTCAAATTACATTAGCAACCCAATGTTTGTTATTAAGATATACACTTAACTCAGAATAATCATCTGCTTACAATCACTCATTGGAGGTCGGAATTAAATGTCATCTTTTAATCAGATAACTACCATTTTCAGTCGAAAAGTTCAGATTGGACAACTTACGGTGCCAGTGGCAATAGCTTTTTATCTTTTAGTCTTTTCTGCTACTGTCTGCATTTTAAATTACAAATATTTGCAAGAATATAATCAATTGATGGAATATATTAAAAAATATTACCCGGACATTTATGAGGAAATACGTCAGAAACCAGACGTTGGCAATATGGCCTATTCAAAGGGATATAAACGCCTAAAACCATTGATTAAACTTTCCAACAGTATGGATTCATTCGATGATCCAAAATTAAACAAACTCGTATCTCAGTTTATCAAGTTCGACAGAAATTTTATGATTTTTAGTTCAGTTTTAATAGCTATTACTATGATTATTGGCTTAGCCGTGGGCATCCTTTATTTAAATTAGGCCATCAATTGTTTAAAATGGAAGAGATAACGAGGGAAATTAGCTCCACAACTTTACAAATTGCATGGTTTACATGCTCCCCATGGCTAGAGCTGGGGGCTTTTCAAGCACGCTCTTACGGTGATTTTTCGTTAAAGTTGATTGGAAAAACTAAACTCCCCCAGCTAACTTTCCCCATTATTACGGTCGGGTTGTTTTTGCAGAATTAACTGAACCATCAACAAAATTAAGCCGATCGCCACAAAGGCAAAAATAAAGGTGCCCATGGAAGCTAATCCCAGCACCAAAGTTCTCACCGCCGAAGCAATGCGCTGGACAATGGGCTTATCAGACAACACCGGCTTACTGGCAAAACTAACGGCGATCGCCGAAGTCAAAAGATATAAACCCCAAGCTAAGGTCGCGGAAATGCCGGAACCGACCAAACATCGTAGGGGCGTAGGAGGAACAGGTTCTTTTTTTTCTGGTTTGGGGGAATCTTCGCTCATATTTGGGAAAATTTGACGAGGGTTTGGGCCGAACAAATGGATAGCTGAAAATAATCGTAATTTCGCTAGCTAGTTTCCCTATTGTACTACTGACGCTGCTGTCCACCGCAAAATCCACTAGAATTTGGCATAGGTACTTTTCCCTTCCCCACCATGGCCATTTTCTCCCCCGTCAACGCCGTTACCGATATTATTCCCCAGCTCGAAAAAATTGTTGGCCAGGATGGAGTAATTAAACGCAAAGACGAGCTATTCACCTACGAATGCGACGGTTTAACGGGTTATCGACAACGGCCGGCCCTGGTGGTTTTGCCCCGCACAACGGAACAGGTAGCCACAATAGTGAAACTTTGTCACGATCGCCAAATTCCTTGGATTGCCAGGGGGGCTGGCACAGGGTTATCGGGGGGAGCCTTGCCGGGGGCCGATAGCCTATTGATTGTCACCACTCGCATGCGGCAAATTTTGGCAGTAGATTACGACAACCAGACCATTGTTGTCCAGCCGGGGGTGGTGAATAACTGGGTTACCCAAACCGTTAGTGGGGCTGGCTTTTACTATGCCCCTGATCCTTCCAGTCAGATTGTCTGCTCCATTGGCGGTAATATTGCGGAAAATTCCGGTGGAGTTCATTGTTTGAAATATGGCACCACCACCAACCATGTGCTGGGCTTGAAACTGGTTATTCCCGATGGCTCCATTGTGGAAGTAGGGGGGCAAGTCCCCGAAACGCCGGGCTACGATTTAACCGGTTTATTTGTTGGTTCCGAAGGAACCCTAGGCATCGCCACAGAAATCACCCTAAAAATTCTCAAAACCCCAGAATCTATCTGTGTCGTATTGGCGGATTTTCTTTCTCTCGAAGCCACCGCCCAATCCGTGGCCGATATCATTGCGGCGGGCATCGTCCCAGCGGGCATGGAAATTATGGACAATTTCAGCATCAATGCGGTGGAAGACGTGGTGGCCACCAATTGTTACCCCAGGGATGCGGCGGCCATTTTGTTAGTGGAACTGGACGGTCTGCCCATCGAAGTGGAATTAAACCAAGCCAAAGTAGAAGAAATTTGCCGCAACAATGGAGCCCGCAACACGGCGATCGCCTACGACCAAGAAACCCGCCTAAAAATGTGGAAAGGAAGAAAAGCGGCCTTTGCGGCGGCGGGTAAACTAAGCCCCAGTTACTTTGTCCAAGATGGTGTGGTACCCCGGACTCAATTGGTACAGATTTTAAGCGACATTAATGATTTAAGTAAGAAATATGGCTTTGCCATTGCCAATGTTTTCCATGCCGGAGACGGTAATTTACATCCCCTAATTTTGTATGATCAAAAAGTACCAGGAGCCTGGGAAAAAGTGGAAGAATTGGGGGGAGAAATCCTTAAACGCTGTGTGGAATTGGGGGGAAGTTTATCCGGAGAACACGGCATTGGCATTGATAAAAATTGCTTTATGCCCAATATGTTCAACGAAGTAGATTTAGAAACAATGCAATGGGTCAGACAATGTTTTAATCCTGATAACTTAGCTAATCCTGGTAAGCTTTTTCCTACCCCCCGCAGTTGTGGAGAAGTGGCCAATGCCCAACGGCTTAACCTAGGCCAGGACAAGAAAATGGAGGAAATTTATTGACCCTAAAACAAAAAACTGACAATAATCTCCCATGGCTCCAAAAAGTCTGAGAAAGTCAACAAATGGTTAAAAATGGCTAAATGGGAAGGTTAATTAACTTTTAGAGCAAATAGGATTTGGATAAATTCAGATAATCGTTCCACATTGTTAAACCAGCGTTAAAAAAGCATCGATGCAACAAGAACCAGCAAATCAAAATCTCAGGGCCATAGGATGGATCGGCGCTTTCATGTTGGCAGTTTGTGGCATCCCCCAGGCCTACGAATGTTGGCTGAATGGCAATGCTAACGGTTTGTCTCCCTTGTTTTTAGGATCGTGGTTTATCGGGGAAGTCCTTACGCTGGTGTTTGTTCTTTATGAGCAGGCAAGAACTGATGCTAATATGTGGCCCCTTTTATTTAACTACGCCATTAATATCTTGACTATTTTTGTGATGATTTATTACAAAGTATTTCCTGTTATTTAAAACCAGAAAGTTTTTGTTAACCAATTAACCTGTACCTTTGGCGATCGCCTACGATCAAAAAACTGCAGTTGTAGAGATGTTACCAATGCCTAGCGAAATGATTTGCTCAATAAGCAAACAATCATTCAGGAAAAACTCACTAGCAAGGTTAAATAATTACAGCAAATTTTGTGGGTAAAATAAAAACAGTTGACATTCCTCAATTGTTAACTCATATCTAGAACGCTTGCGAAAATTTTCCTGCAAATAACCTCTCCCCCGTTCTTCAGTCCATCCCAAGCGCCTCATTTCCTTTAATATTAATTCCAATTCTGGACATAACTCAATCACACCGGCAATTAATCGGTAGCACTGGCGACTACCACCAAGAAAAAGCCCCGTCAACTCCGGAGTAAGAAAGGGAAGACAGAATGATCCCATAGCGCAGTGTCAAAAAAAGCAAATAAGCTGACCCTCTCCCATCTATCCACAGAGTCGATTACTTGTTATTCTCACTGTAGAGGCCACGCAATCAACTCCGTGCCAACCTACAATGACCCAAAGCTATGGAGATACCACGATTGAAACAAGCTTGACTGGAGCAGGGATATCCCCCGGCAAAGTCAGGTCGAAGGATATTGGCGAATTAATTGCAGCGACAGAAGAAATAATCAGCACTTACGTTCATGATAAGCATTCCGAGATCCGTACCAATGACATCATAGTCGGTCTGAAAAACGTTAAAGGTGATGGCTATATCCTGGAGTATGAGCCTAGTCTACCCGAAATCACGGTTCCTGCCTTTGAAGCCGTTTCCCATTGCATAGAGACCCGCAAGCTCGAAATTCTTCCCTCAAAAACCGTTGAAAGCATTGCCAAGATTCGTCAACTCTCTAAGAAAGGAGGATTTAATACGGAATTTTATGCCGTCAATGGGAGTCGTAAATATCTAACCTCAATCAATCAAACATTAGAAATTCCTGCATCTATTACAATGCAAGGGGAAACCACACTCTACGGAGAAATCATTCGAGTCGGCGGCAGTGAACCCAAAGTTGCGATCAAAATGATGTCCGGTAAAATACTCTACTGTGATGCTAAAAAGGCGATCGTTCGTCAAGCTGGGCAAAGATTGTATGAGATTGTTGGCATCAGGGGGAACGCCGAATGGAGAATGAATGACATGGAAATCCAGTCTTTTCAAATCATCGAGTTCACGGACTACCAAGACTCCCCAATAACAGAGACCTTTAATCATCTTAAACAGAGTATCAGCGATGCTTTCTCCCACATCGATGACCCAGTCTCCTACTTTGCCGAAAGCCAAAATGGAGATTAATGCACTGAAATGAGTATTATTTGTCTTGATACAAATATTGTCGTGTGGGGCATTCAAAGGCAATCATCCTCCGACCGTCAAGAAAACATCCCAAAGGCAGAAGCTCTAATGAATCAGCTGGAAGCCAACCGCAACCATATCATTATACCGGCTCCCGTTTTTGCCGAGTTACTGATGGGATGCAATCCTCAAGACAACCCAAGAGTCATGGAAGAGATTTCTCGAAGGACCAAAATAGTACCATTTGACGTTCCAGCGAGTATTGAATACGGCAAAATCCATATCAATAAGTGGGGGCTGAGGGAAGAATTAGGCATCCAGCGGGAAAAGATGAAAATTGACATGATGGTCTTAGCTGTTGCCCTAGCCCAGAAAGCATCATGCATCTACTCGGAAGACGATGACATACACAAGTTGGGCAAGGAAATCATCGAGGTCCGCAGAATGCCCAGCATAGCCCTTCAGGGAAATCTCCTTGATGCCCAAAATACCTAAGCCGGCTTCCAATAGCCCTCTAACGCCCCGTTTAGCTAATCAATTTCTGGACCTAGCACTTCCACTATGGGCTTTTCCGCCTCTTTTTCTAGAACTAAGGGAGCTTCTGTTTTCTCTTGCAAAGGCAACGGTTTTGCCTGACGTTGGGGTACTACAGCCTTTTCTAATTCCGGTAAGGCCACCAATTGCCGTTGTTTTTCCCGGACTTGATTGGGCAGTAACATCGGTAGAGGTTCATTTTCGTCCAACCAATAGGTGGCTACTGGCAGGGTATGTTCCAAATCCTCTAACAATCGGGGAATGATCATTACTGCGTGGAGTTCCCCAATGCGTTCTGCTTCCTGCATCCCCACCTCGATCGCCATGGCCACATTGGCCACCGTTCCCCGGACAATGGCGGTGCAAAGGCCATCTCCAATAATTTCGTAGGAAGCTAGCTGCACATCGGCGGATTTGAGCATGGCATCGGCGGCCCCCACCATAGCCGGAAAACCTCTGGTTTCCAATAGGCCAATGGATCGATTGCTCAAACGACTGTAACCCCGTTGCTGTTGAGCAAGTTCTACCAGATGACTACCGATGGGGAATACCGCCTGGAGGTTGGGCATGGGCCGGGGAATAACCAATTTCGACACTAACTGGCCAAACTGTTCTGCTGTTCTGGCCCCCTCTTCCACTGCTAGGCGCACATCGGCCACCTTGCCCCGTACCACTGCGGTACAGTAGCCACTGCCAATTTTTTCGTAGCCCACCAGGGTCACTTGGGAAGATTTCAGCATCATGTCTGCTGTCCCCACGATCGCCGGAAAGCTTCTGGTGGAGACTAACCCCAGGGCACTATCACTGGGTTGATGTTGATTTATTTGCTGATAACTGGGGCGCGGGGAACGGGCAATGGGGACGCTAGTCATTGTTGGGGAAGTCGGCACAACTGGAAAAGATCAGGGCCGCTGTGGCGATCGCCTTCTATGATAACCCACCGAGTTGGAAGCACCCAAACGGTATCTCGAACCAGGGTCAAGCAGAATGGAGTTTAGATCCTGTGCCGCGAAATTTGGGTTTCTATTCTAAATGGCTCCACTAAAACTCAAATGATAGGGGGGGGGTTTACCGAAGTTCCTTGCAAACTTCGGGGCAAAGGACATTTTAAAGGGACCTCTAGGGTTTAATCCACATTAGGGTTTGACCGTATTCCACCGGCTCCCCATTTTCCACCACAATCTCCATCACTTGCCCCGCCACTTCCGCTTCAATTTCATTCATTAACTTCATTGCTTCAATGATGCACACTCCCTGGCCTTTGCTGACTGCATCTCCCACTTCCACAAAGGGAGGCTCATCCGGGGCTGGGGCTCGGTAAAAAGTACCCACCATGGGGGAAACGATCGCCGTCCACTTTTGATCCGCTGGGGATGGGGCCGCAACTTCGGGGGAGGGAACTGAGGCAGAAACCACCGGGGCAGGCTGGGGGGCGATCGCCTGAGGGACAACGGAGATGCCGCCGGCCATACCATCCTTACGGACTGACACCTCAAAATCGCCGCTTTTTAGACTGAACTCCGTGATATTACTTTGGGAAATTACCCCCAACAATTCCCGCAGTTCCGTAAAGTTAATAGCCACGAATTACCCACCCCCCAATACAACAAAATACGATTAGTAAAGCTTGAGCTGACCAATGAGCCTACGGGTTAAAATCCATCTACCCAATTGATCAAGTTAAGCACAGCTTAGGCATTGTCCCGTCCTAGGTAGGAACCATCCCTGGTATCAACTTTAATCCTTTCTCCCTGGGCAATGAATAGGGGCACCATTACCTGGGCACCGGTTTCCAAAATGGCTGGCTTGGTGCCGCCAGTGGCCGTATCTCCCTTCACACCGGGGTCAGTTTCAACAATTTCCAGCACAACGCTGGTAGGCAATTCCACATCCAGAATGGTGCCATCCCAAGTGACAACGCTGACTTCCATCTCCTCTTTGATGAATTTGGCCTTGTCTCCCAGGGTATCGGGGGCAATGCTCACCTCTTCAAAGGTTTCCATATCCATAAAGACATATTGGTCCCCATCTTTATAGGTATGTTGCATCACTGATTTTTCGATGTTGGCCTGGGGCACCGTTTCCCCCGCCCGGAAAGTTTTTTCCACCACGTTGCCGGTTTGAACACTTTTGAGCTTGGTCCGCACAAAGGCGGAACCCTTGCCTGGTTTAACGTGGAGGAATTCCACCACCTTCCAGACTGCGCCGTCCATCACAATACTGGTACCTGTGCGAAAATCGTTACTGGATATCATGGAAGCCAAGGAAGACTCAAAAGTTCACCCAACATTCTACTAGGGGATGGGGGCGTTGAAGTGGGAAAATTTTGCTGTTGCCCCCTATGCTGGAGAACAAACCACAATCATTATGATGCAAATTATTAAAACTCCCCTGGGGATAATTACCCGACGGGGCCTGCAATTGAGCTTGTTGTCCTTGTTGCTAACCATGCTATCTCTGACATGGGCTATGCCGGGATGGAGCTTGCCTTTGAACCAGCCGATGCTGTTGGGTGCTTTGGCCCAGGGCAATGCCATTACGGATCCCAATGCCATTTTGCGCTACGCTCTGCCCATCGATAATCCAGAGGTGCGGCGCTTGCAGGACAGCTTGGAAGATATTTCTAACCACATCCGGGCTAAGCGTTGGCCGGCGATTAAAAAAGATGTGCGGGCGGCTAATCTGACCATCACCTTGAAGGAAGATAAGATTCTTGCTGGGGTACCGGCCGATCGCCAACCGGAGGCGGAAACTTTATTGGGCAGTATCAAAACCGATTTAACTGCCCTAACCGAAGCAGTAGAGGCTAAGGATAAAGAACAGGTGATTAGCTTCCGTAAATCAGCCCTGACGGCGATCGGGGATTTGGAAGCCCTGATGGTGACGGATTTCCCCTTTGCCATTCCTGAAGAATTTGCTAATCTTCCTCAACTCAAGGGCCGGGCCACGGTGGAAATGACCACCAATAAGGGTCCCCTGACCATTGTGGTGGATGGCTACAGCGCCCCCATTAACGCCGGTAACTTTGTGGATTTGGTGCAACGCAAATTCTATGACGGTTTACCTTTTATCCGTTCGGAAGATTTCTTTGTGACTCAAGCGGGGGATCCCCCAGGGCCAGAAGCGGGCTTTATTGACCCCCAAACCAAAGAATACCGGGCCATTCCCCTGGAAATTTTGGTCAAGGGAGAAGAGGGCCCCATCTATGGCATGACCTTGGAAGATGCCGGCATGTACTTACCGGAATTGGCCTTACCTTTCAATGCCTACGGGGCGATCGCCTTGGCTCGGCCGGAAACGGAACCCAATGGTGGTTCTTCCCAATTTTTCTTCTTTAAGTTTGATACCGAGCTAACTCCACCGGGGTTTAATTTGATGGATGGCCGTTATTCGGTCTTCGGTTATGTGGTGGACGGGAAAGAAACGTTGGAACAGTTGAGTGAAGGGGACAAAATTGTTTCCGCCAAAGTAATTAGCGGTGCAGACAATTTAGTTAACGGCAATAGTTGATAAATCAGTGAACCATTGTCAGAAACTTTATTAAGGGAGGTAAAAATACCTCTCTTTTCTTTATTTTTTGAGATTAATGTAGCCGTTAATCCCAGCCTGGGCCATGGATAAACCCTATCACGTTAAATTTTATTCCTACAATTTCCCCCTGCCTAAGCCAGTGGTAACAGCCCATGGCCATTGGCAACGGCGACGGGGCTTGATTGTGGAGTTAACCGACCAAAGGGGTAACAGGGGCCGAGGAGAAATTGCTCCCCTACCCTGGTTTGGCACGGAAGATTTAGCCAGCGCCACGGATTTTTGCCGCAGTTTAAAAGGTCGGATTACCCCCGCGCAAATTGAGAAAATTGGCGATCGCCTACCCTGTTGTGGGTTTGCCTTTGGCTCAGCGGAGTGGGAGTTAGAGAGCGGCAGTGTGATTGAAAATTCCCCCAACTCTCTCAGTTACTGTCAACTTTTGCCTACAGGGGAGGCCGCCCTGGATTATCTCGCCTCCAATCCCCAGTTGGGAGCTAGCACGTTTAAATGGAAAATTGGCGTCGGGGATTTTGCTGTAGAAAGGGATTTGTATGGGCAGTTATGGCGACGGTTACCGGAAGGCTGTCAAATTCGCCTCGATGCCAACGGCGGTTTGAGTGTGGACATCGCCCAACAATGGTTAACTCTCCTCGATCGCCAAAGGGAAAATTCTGGGCCCAAAATTCAATACCTGGAGCAACCCCTGCCTCCTGGGGAAATTGACGAGATGTTTCGACTGCAAGAAGATTTTGCTACCTCCATCGCCCTAGACGAAGCGGTATGCAGCTTAGCTCAACTCGCCCAACTCTACGATAAAGGTTGGTCCGGGCTTTACATCCTCAAAGCCGCCATCATGGGGAATCCTAGGGTACTGAACCATTGGTTAAAAACCCATCCCATCCCCGCCATTTTTTCCTCCGTGTTTGAAACGGCGATCGCCAGGGGTCAAGTGTTGGCCCTGGCCCAAAAGTGGAACTTACCAGACCATGCCGTTGGCTTTGCTCCCCTAAGGGAACCCATAACAGAGGCCACCCCGGACTCGGTATGATGGGGATCAGCGTTGTTTAATGCCCCCTTTAGATTGACTGTGAGTGATTCCCCCAAGCCCCAATTACCCCCAAGCCCCCAGGGAGACCATTGTCTAGTTCACCAACAGGAACTGGAAGCTGTGACCGAAAAGTGGTTTGAGATTATGGTCCGGGTACAACCCCACCACACTGATTACGGCGGCGTTGTTTGGCATGGCACCTACCTAACCTGGCTGGAAACCGCCCGAGTGGAATGTTTGCGGTCCATTGGAGTGGATTTTGCCGACTTGGTCAAGCTGGGTTGTGATTTACCTGTGGTGAGCCTGGCCCTACGGTACCACCGAGCCATCCGCTTGGGACAAACAGCAGTGATTAAAGTGCAAATGCAAGAAATTCAGAAAGTGCGGCTGGAATGGCAAAATCAAATTGTTTGTCTGGAAACCGGGGAACCCTGTGTAACTGGCAAAATTACCCTAGTGGCGATCGACCCTGCCAAGGGCAAAATTATGCGCCGTTTACCACCGGTGGTACAGGAACATTTACTAAAGCTGAGACAGTGATCTTTGATCCGCCATTGCAGTATTTACTACCTTGGGAAGGAGGGGAAATTTGTTTGTTGGCACTGACGAGAACTTTTAACTTTCCCTTTTCGCAACCATTACTTAAACAAAACTTCCATACCGTTCAGTTTGGGTCGGGGATTCCATGCCCTTGCCTTTGATGATGATTAATTACTCCCTACTCCTCTCCCTAGCTTTACCACCCATTGCGGGGGGAATTATTGGCTATTTCACCAACGATTTAGCCATCAAAATGCTCTTTCGTCCCTACAAACCTCTCTTTCTGGGCCCCTATCAACTCCCCTTTACTCCTGGATTAATTCCCCGCAACCAGGAACGACTGGCTAAGAGGGTTTCCGACACCATTATGGGTTCTTTGCTGACCCCGGAGGAGCTACAACGGCTGGCCCGTAAACTACTGCAACGGGAGCGGGTAGAGGGAGCTTTAGGATGGTTATTGCAATTGGCCCTAAAGCAAATTCGGGAAGATAAGCAACAAAAAACCGCCCAAATTCTCGCCAATATTTTACGAGATTTATTTAGTGAATCTTTACCCCGCCTATTAAAAGCCCTGGCTCGGCAGGATAATTTTCTCTCGGACCAGATTAACCGTATTTTTGACCAAATTTTGCTGGAATTTCGGCTGTCGGAATTACAATCCCGTCAGTTTGCTGATTGGTTACTGGGCACAGTGTTGCCGCCGGACACGATTCGTTTGGCGTTGGTGGACTTTTTGAGCGATCGCAATATCCAGGTGATTGATGAGGGTTTTCGAGAAAAAACCAGTGGCACCTATTGGGTGGTGGCCAATTTATTTGGGGTGCGTAATTCCCTCACCCGTTTGCGGGCTTTTTGCCTGGAGGAAAAGGAAACGGCCAATTTACGCTTGAAGGAATTATTGCTTTCCCTAGAAATTCGGAATCGCCTCAAGGACTGGCTACAGCAATTGTCCCTGGAAAATTTACCGGTTTCGACGGTGCGACAACTACGGCGGACCACAGGGGAAGTGGTGCGGACCTATATTCGGGAGCGGGGGGAACCATTGCTGAAGGATTTTGGTAGCTCGGTGGATTGGGATAATGTGGCGGTGCTCATTGTCAATCGGCTCCAGTCTTCCACAGCGGTAACCGGCTCCTTGGGCTTGGTAAGTGAGGAATTGGCCTCAATTTTGGAACGGTATTTGGAGGATGACCTAGAAAAAATTGTTAAGCAAATTATCCCCATCCTGGCCATTGACCAGGTGATTATCAACCGTATTAATGAAACCCCCGCCGCCGAGCTGGAAACCGCTGTCCAGGCCATTGTGCGCAGCGAACTCCAGGCCATTGTCAACTTGGGGGGAGTGCTAGGGTTGATTATTGGTGGTCTGCAGACTGGCTTTTTCCTGGTCAGCCGTGGTTTTTGATGGGAGTCCGACCCGATGCGATACCATGGTTGGCAGTGTCAGAGTTTAGATCGTTGTTTAGGTCATTTCCTCCGATCCTTTGGTCGCCCTTTTTACTGTTATTTTCCTTTGCCCAACTCAGCCTGTGTTAACTTCGCCCATGTCTGATGCCGCTGTTGTTGTTGAAGAACAGGCCGCTGTGCTAAAAACTTTGCCGGATTTTCCCCTGTCTAATCAGCGGTGTGCCAGCCAGTTACAGCAACGCCTTGATTTGCTATTACTGGCGATCGAGGCTTTGGATGTGGGCTCGGCGTCGAAAATGTTAGCCAGTGCGGAAAGTTTAGGTTTGCAATCCATCATTCCCCATGCTCTAGCCCTGTGGCGGTTACGCTGTACTAACCCCTGGCGACGTTCCTATAACCGCACCCTACTCACCCTAGACCAAGCTAAGGCCCTGACGGCGATCGCCCACTACCAGGCCAAGCCGTTAAATGTAACCATGCGGCAATTACTAATTGCGGAACGACAAATGCGAGCCAAACAGTTGCCAGTGGGCACCAATTTTTTACTGTCGGATTACCTAGACCAATTCCGTTCCCATTTTAGTAGCCGGATGAATCCCCGCCGGGCTAAAGTATCGGTGTTGTTGGCTTCGGAACCGGCCATGGACGATTTTGCCCTGGGTTTGCTTAACCAATTGATGTTTTGCACCGGCACCATTGGCATGGAACGTTTATGGATCAGCTTGTTTGACGGAGAAGTAGCTTGAATATTCAACGACCCTATCGCCTACCCAACTGTACCCTCACCCTGGAGGGCATGGCCAGCGGCACTGACCCCGGTTCTAGCAACGGGGATTTGCAAATCATTCTCAATGCCCGTTGTCAGTTTCTCAGTACCAATCAAAGTTTAGAGGGGGGGAGGGCTTTTCTGGAAGCCTTGGCCAAGGCGGTCAACAGTTACGCCCAGGGTTGTTTGAGTGGGATTCCCCACCCCGCAGAAACCAAGGGGGAAAATGGGGAATGGGCCGAGTTAATGCCCCTGCCGGATCAGGCCCTGCACCGTTTGGTGTGGCATCCGCCGGCCGATGAATCCTCCGAGGCGATCGCCGTTGACCTAAGCACTGTGGAACTTTTTGACCTAGTGGAAGCGGTGGATCAGTTTATTGGC
Source organism: Synechocystis sp. FACHB-908 (assembly GCF_014698595.1). Classification (NCBI taxonomy): domain Bacteria; kingdom Bacillati; phylum Cyanobacteriota; class Cyanophyceae; order Synechococcales; family Merismopediaceae; genus Synechocystis; species Synechocystis sp. FACHB-908. Next base: position 377,913 of record NZ_JACJTH010000011.1, read on the forward strand.
GATCGGCATACCTTACCGGATTTTTCCCTTACCCTGGAGCCCCTGTCCCGCCGCCACCGACAATCGGATGAACCCTTTGTGCAACGGGCCATTCCTGCCAGCTTGGGAGCTTTGGGCTTAGCGGTTTTTGCCCTGGTGCTCTACTGGCTGCCCATCCCCGAAATTCGGGAGCCGGAAGGGAACCCCGGCAACCCCCCTAATTTGGTCCAGCCGGGTAATGGCAATCCCCCCAATGGCCCCACTCCTTAACAGATCTAGGAAAATAAGGCTTATCATTTGACATTAGTTAATAGGCAATTTCCAAAGTTACTGTGGCCTGCACTGTTTGGTCACCGCTAATAATGGGGGTGGGAGCAGACTCTGCCATGGGGGAGGCGGCCAGGGCGCCCCGAAAAAGGGGCATGGGTTGGTCCGGGCTAGGGTTAATGACAATACGGACAATGTTTTGAGGCGTTAGATTCAAACTGGACAACACCACCCGAGCTTGGGCTTGGGCATCGGCGGTGGCGGCTACTAGGGCCTTTTGCTCAGCCGCTTTGAGGGTTTCAGGAGTGGCAATAAAGCGGATACCATCGATGCGACTGGCCCCGGCCCGCACAGCTTCATCAAGGATTTTTCCCACTTGGTCGCTTGGGTACTGAAAACTGACGGTGTTACTGCCGATGTAACCTTCCAGTCTTCTTTCGTTATTGCTGTAAACATAATTGGGTTGGAGTTGGAGTCCTTGGGTTTGTAATTTATCCACCCTTTGACTGCGTAGATAGGCCACCAGACGGTTACTCCGTTCGGCGATCGCCGTTTGCACCTGGTCAGCGGTATCGGCTTGGACTTCCACTGTTAGCTGAGCCTCCGTTAGGGTGGTGGGGACAGACTCCGAAGCTTGGCCGGTGACAGTGAGCAATTGTTGCATTTCGTTAGCCCAGAGGGGAGAGGGGGGCAAGGTGGTGAGTATCGCACCGGACAAGAGCACGGATGCAGAAAATTTAGAAAGTTTTGATATGCCCATAGTTGGCCTCCTAGAAAAAAATTTTGGTCGCACCCTTCTTTTTGATGCTCAAAGGGAAAGTTCCAAATCCTCCAAATACCAATACTTTGGAGGGACTTAGCTGGAGTATGGAAGCTAACCCCTGCTCCATATTTGCAAGGTACAATGAAGGGTTGACAACAAGTTACCCACTCAATGCTATGGTTTGCACTAGATAGGGTTAATCTTAATTGACCGGCAGTCTCGGCAGCGGAAAAATTTTCGATGGTAGACAATAATCAAGCCCAGGCAATTCTTCGTCAGTACCAGGTAGGGGAACGCAATTTTCCCAACTTAGCCCTACGGCACATTGACCTCCATGGCTTCACCCTAGCAGGGGCGGATTTTAGCGGATCGGACTTCAGTGAAGCTAACCTGCGAGGAACGGATTTGCAAGGCTGTAAATTACAGGGATGCTATTTTAACAATGCAGATCTGTCGGGGGCGAATTTAGCTAAGGCGGACCTAAGGCAAGCATCTCTAATAAAAACTTTTTTGCTTAAAGTCAACCTCCAGGGAGCTCATTTAAACAATGCCCTTTGTGCCGGAGCTTTGTTAACCAGGGCTAATCTTGAAGATGCCTGTTTGCATGGAGCCTTGCTGACGGGGGCAGACTTAACCGGAGCAAAGTTAAGCAAGGCAAAATACAATCAACAAACCCAGTTTGATGCTGGCTTTAGACCGGAAAACTTTGGTCTGATTAAAGAAACAGGGAGCGCTACTCCTGATCCTCAAACTGAAGCTCAGACTCAATCCCCAGCGCCCCTACCCACTAGCTTGACGGTGGAAGACCTGTTGTTGACTTTTGAATATTTAGGTAATTTGGGTAATCATTATTTGGGCAGTACCATGGCTAGCCGTTATCTACAATCGGCCCGGCCCAAACAAGAATGGTTTGCCCAGTTTGAGGTGGATAAAAAGATCGTTAAACTTAACTATCAAGGGGCCAAGCAGGAACAGTTGACCCCAAAGCAAATTGAGTTGGCTCAACAATGGGCTCAGCAGTATGTCAAATCCTGCACAGTCATTTTTAAGACTTTTCCCACCATGATCGAAACCGATCAATGCGTTTTCGATGTTACTTAATATTTAGTATATTTAGTGACTCGCTCTTGGGAGCAGGATTTTTTCAGGGAGGAAAAAGAGCAATGGTTGTGTCAACTCCGATCGCCGCTGAGGAAAAGCCACCGATTCAGGCCAATGTGGTGGAAACTTGGGAAATTAGCAAAATCTACCGCACCGGCTTTTGGATGAATCAGAAGGTGGAGTCCCTTAAACCTTTGTCCATTGCCGTACAGCAAGGGGAAACCTTTGGTTTACTGGGTCCTAATGGAGCAGGTAAAACTACCCTGTTAAAAATTCTTTTGGGGGTAATTCGTGCCAGCGGTGGCCGGGGTACTCTACTAGGCAAACCCATCGGCGATCGCCAGACTAAACAACGGGTGGGCTACCTACCGGAAAATGCCTACTTTTATGACTTTTTAACCGCTTGGGAATTTTTGGATTACATCGGCAGTCTGTTTCAAATTGGGAAACAGGAACGACAACGGCGCATTCTGGCCATGTGTGACCTGGTGGGGTTAGCCCAAAAAACCGCCAAAAAGAAGCAATTGCGACAATATTCCAAAGGTATGTTGCAACGGGTGGGCATGGCCCAGGCATTGATTAACGATCCTGAAGTCGTTTTCCTCGATGAACCCATGTCCGGTTTGGACCCCCTGGGGCGCTACCAAGTGCGGGAAATTATTCTTTCCCTCAAGGAACAGGGCAAAACCATCTTTTTCAACTCCCACATTTTGGCGGACGTGGAACAAATTTGTGACCGCATTGCCATTTTGGCGCGGGGGGAATTGCTGTGCAGTGGTTCTTTGGCGGAAGTGTTAGGTAATGACGAAGGCTATGAAGTGGTGCTCAAGGGAGGAGAAGAAGAGGCGTTGGGTAAATATCTAGCCAATTTAAGTCAGGAACAGGATGTTTGGCACGGCCATTACCAAGGGGATGTCCAAGCTCTAGTGGATGCGTTACCCAGTCTTAATGCCCGTTTGATCAGCATGAACCTGGCCCGCCCTTCCCTGGAAGATTATTTCATCCGCCAACTGCGAGAACGGGGTATCACCACCAGCCAGTGAGCATTAAACGTCCGTTACTCCCCCATTTAAATCCAGGGCGATCGCCAAGCTCTAAGACCGGGAAACCGAACCTTACCTGACTTAGCACTCCACTGCCAAGAGTGCTAAAGTGCTTTATGGACTTGTCCGCCACCTTTGACGTTATTTGTAACTTTTTAGTCTATGTCTAAACTTATTTCCTTTAAGGATGAATCCAGACGCTCTTTGGAAGCGGGGATTAATGCCCTGGCTGATGCGGTGCGGATTACCCTCGGCCCCAAAGGTCGCAATGTTTTATTAGAAAAGCAGTACGGTGCTCCCCAGATTGTCAACGATGGCATCACCGTAGCCAAAGAAATTGAACTGTCCAACCCGGAAGAAAATGCTGGAGCTAAGCTAATCCAGGAAGTTGCTTCCAAAACCAAGGAAATTGCTGGGGATGGCACCACCACCGCCACTATTATTGCTCAAGCTTTAGTGCGGGAAGGTCTGCGCAACGTCGCCGCCGGTGCTAATCCCGTGGCTCTCCGTCGGGGCATCGAAAAAGTTACCACTTTCCTCGTTCAAGAAATTGAGGCTGTGGCTAAACCCGTGGAAGGTTCGGCGATCGCCCAAGTGGCCACCGTATCCTCCGGTAACGATCCCGAAGTTGGGGCCATGATTGCCGATGCCATGGACAAAGTCACCAAAGATGGCGTCATCACCGTGGAGGAGTCCAAATCCCTCAACACCGAATTGGAAGTGGTGGAAGGGATGCAGATCGACCGGGGCTATATTTCTCCCTACTTCATCACCGATAGCGATCGCCAGTTGGTGGAGTTTGATAATCCTTTAATCCTCATCACCGATAAAAAAATCAGTGCCATTGCGGAATTGGTTCCCGTACTGGAAGCTGTGGCCCGGGCCGGTCGTCCCCTGTTAATCATTGCGGAAGACATTGAAGGAGAAGCCCTTGCTACCCTAGTGGTCAATAAAGCCCGGGGTGTACTCAACGTGGCCGCCATTAAAGCCCCCGCCTTTGGCGATCGGCGTAAAGCTGTGTTGCAAGATATCGCTATCCTCACCGGTGGTAGCGTCATTTCCGAAGACATTGGCCTGAGCCTCGACACCGTCAGCTTGGATCAATTGGGCCAAGCCGTTAAAGCCACTTTGGAAAAAGACAACACCATCCTCGTCGCTGGGGCCGACAAACGGGCTTCCGCTGGAGTCAAAGAGCGGATTGAGCAGTTGCGGAAAGAATATGCTGCTTCTGATTCCGATTACGACAAAGAAAAAATCCAAGAGCGCATTGCCAAACTAGCCGGTGGTGTAGCTGTGATTAAAGTCGGGGCCGCAACGGAAACCGAACTCAAAGACCGCAAACTCCGCATTGAAGATGCCCTCAATGCCACCAAAGCCGCAGTGGAAGAAGGTATTGTTCCCGGTGGTGGTACAACCCTAATTCGTTTAGCGGGCAAAATTGAAAGCTTTAAAGCCCAACTCAGCAACGATGAAGAGCGGGTTGCCGCCGACATCATCGCCAAAGCCCTGGAAGCTCCCCTGCACCAGTTGGCCAGCAATGCTGGGGTAGAGGGTTCCGTCATTGTGGAAAAAGTTAAAGAAGCTACTGGCAATCAAGGTTACAACGTCATCACTGGCAAAATTGAAGACCTGATAGCCGCTGGCATCATCGACCCCGCTAAAGTGGTACGTTCTGCTCTGCAAAATGCCGCTTCCATTGCTGGGATGGTGTTGACCACTGAAGCTTTAGTAGTGGAAAAACCTGAACCTGCGGCTCCCGCTATGCCCGATATGGGTGGCATGGGCGGAATGGGTGGTATGGGCGGCATGGGCATGATGTAATCGTTCCATCCTTGCCATGATTGACTCATCAATCCATTGTTAATAATCTGAAGGCTTTGTCGCCTTTTGTCCCCTTTCCTTTACTAACTAGGAGGGGGATTTTTGTTGGCTTCAAAACAGTTAGAATTGTTCCAACCATCAATTTTCAGCAAAAAATGTGATTGGCCTTAGGTAACCCAGGGGAACTGCATAATGAACAGGGGAGCAAAAGTAAAGACCAACGGAGATAACCTAGCCTTATCAACTAGAGCAAAAAAGTTATTAACTAAATCCATTGATACTTTAGAAACAATTATTGACAACGATCAATGTTCTCCTCAGGAAAAAGCAACGATAGCCCTAAAAATCCTCGAAATGGCAGGGATTTTCACCGAATTTAAGCATCACTCAGTGGATAAATTAGTGGCTAAGGCTGAGGAAAAAATTAGGCGATTACAGTCACAGTATCCTCAAATAAACCTCAGCCTATCGGAACCGACATTACACCAGCAGTCAGAATCAATATTTTTGCCCGGTACCTACGGAGAAATTAAAAACTTCTTATCACCGGAAGAAAATCAAAAAATCATCACAGAGGCTATTGATAAAAAAGAAGAATACATTAAATCTAACACTACTACTAAAGCTAATCAATATCGCCAATCCTACGTGCTTTTTTCTCAAAAAATTCCTGCATTATCAGCTTTAATACGGGAACGAATCAAACAAAAGTTACCGGAATTACTGGGTCAACTAAACTTTTCTCCCTTTGAAGTTGCAGAAATAGAATTACAACTCACAGCCCATAATGATGGTTGTTATTATAGAATCCACAATGACGCAGGTAGTGAAAAAACAGCTAGCCGACAAATTACCTATGTCTATTATTTTTATCAAGAACCGAAAGCTTTTTCTGGGGGAGAATTAAGGCTCTACGACACGGAGCTTAAAAATAACACCATTACTACCCATCCGAAGTTTCAAACCATTACCCCCATCAATAATTCTATTATCTTTTTTAATAGCCGTTGTCGCCACGAAGTGATGTCTGTGGTTTGTCCTTCTAGGGAATTTGCCCATAGTCGCTTCACAGTCAACGGCTGGATCCGCAAAAAGATGAATTGACTGAATATATTTAGAAACTATTAACTAAAGGTTTGTTGTCGATCGCCGGAATGGTATTTACACAAAAACCTGTAACTGTTGGATCAACTGGGCGGCCTGTTGTACGCCTTCCATGCGGTGCACTGGTTGGCCCTGCTTGAATAACACCAAGGTCGGTAAAGACTGGATTTGGTATTGGGTGGCGATCGCCGGATATTTATCAGTGTCAATTTTCACCACTTGGATTTGTTGGCGTAGATGACTGCCCACTTGCTCCAGAATGGGGGCCATCATTTGGCAGGGGCCGCACCAGGTAGCGTAAAAGTCCACTAGCACCGGCTTGGGGGAACCGGCCAGCATTTCAGCAAAATTAGCAAACTGTTTTTTGACGGCCATGGTATTTTCCCTCGCAAAGATATTAATCCAGTTCTAACAATTATTGGGGGCGATCGCCTATGGTCGACTCAATGGTTTGATCAAAACGCTTTTGCAGGAAGTGAAAGACAAAGTAAATGCCCACCATGCCCACCACTGCTGCTAGGGCAAACCAACTGAATTGGGTCGTCCAGGCAATAATTTGCTCGATGGTGACCACCCGCCCCAAAAAGTAAGCCAAACTAACGGTGATGGCAGCCCAGACGGAGGCACCGCCGATGTTGTACAACAGGAATTTGCCGTAGGGCATGCGGACAATGCCGGCCATGGGCCCCGCAAAAATTCGTAACAGGGTAACAAAACGACCAAAAAACACTGCGGCCGCCCCATTCTGACTAAATTTATGCCGGGCTTGGTCTAGTTTTTCCTGGGGAATGTTGAACAGTTGGGCCGCCCTGGTTAGTAAGGGCCAACCGCCCCAGCGTCCCACCCAGTAACCACAACTGTCCCCCAACACGGCCCCGGCGATCGCCGCGATTAATACCCCGCCATAACTTAAATCTCCACTGCCGGCCAAAAAGCCCCCCAACAGGGTTATGGTTTCTCCAGGGATGGGAATGCCTGCATTTTCCAAGGCAATGCCAAAGAATACGGCTCCGTAACCATATTGGCGGGCCAATTCCTGCAATGTCTCTAGCGAAAAAAATTCCCAACCCATGGTGATACTTATTTAATAATTCTTAATACTCTGCTTATTTTCAGTGTAACGGATGGGAGTGTTGGATGTTGCCGAAGATTCTACTGCTCAGCAATGGGCACGGAGAGGATGCGATCGCCGTCAGTATTGGCCAGGCTTGGAGTGAGTTGGCGGGAATGGAGCCTGGGGAAATATTAGTGGGATTGCCCCTAGTGGGGGAAGGCAACAGTTATCGACGTTTAAATATTCTCTTGATTGGCCCGGTGAAAACCATGCCCTCCGGCGGCTTTAACAACATGGATGCCAGGGAATTATGGCGGGATGTTCAGGGAGGCTTATGGGGATTGACCAAAGCCCAGTTAGGCGGTTTGCAAAAATGGACGGCCCAGGGGGGGAAAGTTCTAGCGGTGGGGGACATAGTGCCCTTGGCCCTCGCTTGGTTGGGCCGAGGTGATTACGCCTTTGTGGGCACAGCCAAGTCGGAATATTATCTGCGCTCCCCCGCTGGGGCATGGTTACCTAGTACCCAAGCTTGGGAAAAATGGCTTGGTTGCGCTTACTATCCTTGGGAACGGTGGTTAATGACGAGGAAAAATTGCGTAGCAGTCTTTCCCCGCGATCGCCTCACCCATGAAAGTTTGTTAAACCAAGGTGTGGCCAGTTATGCCGTGGGCAATCCAATGATGGACGGTTTAAACCCGCAGGATTACAAGCCCCAAACGTTACAGCCAGGACAAAGTTTAACCATTACCCTTTTACCCGGTTCCCGATCACCGGAAATGGAACGCAATTGGGCCTTGATTGTGGAAAGTTTAACCAGTGTGTTAGCCCATTTTGCCGATGCTTCCATAACTTTCCTGGCGGCGATCGCCCCTTCCTTGCCCTTACCAACGTTGATGGCTGAACTGGAAACCCAAGGTTGGCAACCACTGGAAGATAATGCCGTGGAACTTTTGACCAACAAGGTTTCTTGCTTGATTAAAGGGCCCGTTTTCCAAAAAGATCATGCCCGGCTGGTTTTTAGCCAACAGCAGTTTGCCGATTGTTTGCACCATGCCCAAGCGGCGATCGCCATGGCCGGTACCGCCACAGAACAATTTGTCGGGTTGGGGAAACCAGTGATTAGTTTTCCCGGACAAGGCCCCCAATACAATCCCTATTTTGCGCGCCGTCAAACCTGGCTTTTGGGAGAATCCTTAATTTTGTTGAATAGTCCTGACCAAACTGGGGAAGCTTTACAACAAGTACTTCATGATGTTGAGCGACTAGAGGCGATCGCCTGTAATGGCCGGGAAAGGCTGGGACAAGCTGGAGCGGCCCGCCGCATTGCAGAGATTCTCAGGGAACAATGGTGTTAGGTTTTTACTAGAAAAATTTCAGCGCTAACGCCTACAAGTGAATCTGGCTAACCGTTGCCGACAAACTCCGCCACAAATACCAACTAGCCAGACTGCGATAGGGCTGCCAGTTTTTGCCGTATTCGGACACTTGCTTTGGATTAGGGCGATCGGGCAATTGATACAATTTTTGAATTGCAATCCGAATTCCTAAATCTTGATTAGGTAAAATATCCTGACGACGAAGACGAAATAGAAGAAATAGTTGCGCTGTCCAGGGACCAATTCCTTTAATAGCTGTTAACTGTTCAACGATGGCCCGGTCACCCCAGGTTTCTAATTCAGGTAAAGAAGGAAAATTATTTTGTAAGGCGATCGCCCAAGTTTTTAAATAGCGAGTTTTATAACGGGAAATACCTAGTTCCCTCAATAATTCTGGGTCCACATTAGCTAAGGTTTGTGCGGTCCATCCTTTGGGTTGCCCATAGTCCAAAAATCTTTGGAATAACATTTGCGCCGTATTAGTATAGTAGTTTCAAATAAAGCTGAGACGCTAAACGCCACAGTAAGAACGGATAATTTCATCAAGAGACGTGTCAATAGGAGCGTACATTCTAGCTCGTTTCAAGGCACTAAAGTCATGCTCAATATCATTTAAATCAGGAGAATATTTCGGCAAAAAAAG
>NZ_JACJTH010000012.1:0-69037 GCF_014698595.1 Synechocystis sp. FACHB-908
TTTATATATCTTGGAAGCCTCAGTTATTTTTCCTCCAGCTTCTATATAAGCTACTACCCTTTGCCTTAAATCTAAACTGTAAGCCATTGTTTAAACCTGTTCATTTTGTACACTCCATAATTTTACATTAAATTCTCTCATCGTTAATTGAAATGACTATAAAAATCAAACTTGCAGAGCTTTATAAACGAGTTGATTTTTCCAAATAACCAAGGCAACAATGCTCCCCAACAGTGCAACATCAAGCCATGGGAAGCAATGCCCAAATGCCATTAGTTAGCCGGGGAAACCTTAAGCTTGGGCCAGGAGTTTACCAATTAATTGATTAGTCAACTTTGGATCTGCCTTGCCGCCAGTACGTTTCATGACTTGACCGACAAAGAAACCCTGCATATTGCCCTTACCACTGCGGAATTTTTCCAACTCCTTGGGATGGTCAGCAATGACAGCTTGGATGATGGCAGTCAACTCGTCGGGGTCAGAAATTTGCACCAAGCCCCTAGCTTCAATAATTTTCTGGGGAGAGCCACCTTTTTCCAGCAACTCCGGCAGAATATCTTTGGCAATTTTGCCGCTAATGGTGCCTTTGGTAATTAGATCAATTAACTCCGCCAGGGCCGACGGTTTCAGGGCCAGCCCGCTGATGGTCAAACGGTTGTTGTTGAGGTAGGCGGCAATGTCCTGGGTAACCCAATTGGCCACTGCTTTCGGGTCAGCTCCGGCATTCACCGCTTCCTCAAAATAGAGCGCCACATCCCGGTCTTCGGTCAATACCCGGGCATCATAGGCAGATAAACCCAGTTTCTGTTCATAGCGGGCCCGTTTGGCACTGGGGAGTTCCGGCAAGGTTGCAAACCAAGTTTGTTTCTGTTGCTCGGACACTTCTAAGGGGGGCAAGTCCGGTTCAGGAAAATAGCGATAATCGCTGGAGCCTTCCTTTTTTCGCATGCTGATGGTGCGCTGACTGCCTTCCTCCCAGAGGCGGGTTTCTTGGTAAATCTCCTCCCCGTCGGCGATGGCCTTAATTTGCCTTTCAATCTCATACTCGATCGCCTTTTGGATGGCGCTAAAGGAGTTCATGTTTTTGATCTCCACCTTGGTGCCAAATTCCTTTTGCCCCACCGGACGCACAGAAATATTTACATCACAACGGAGGGAACCTTCTTGCATATTGCCGTCGCTAATGCCTAGGTAACGCACCAGTTGGCGTAAAGACTGGGCATACTCCGCCGCTTCCTGCCCCGTGCGTAAATCCGGCTCCGAAACAATTTCTAGTAAAGGTACCCCAGTGCGATTGAAATCCACCAGGGAATGGGTTGACCCCGCCAGGCGATCGCTCCCCGCATGGACTAATTTGCCCGCATCTTCCTCCATATGTAAACGAGTGATGCCAATGGTTTTGCGGGTAATCTCTTTAGTTTTTTTATCCACCAACTCAATTTCCAAGGAGCCATGCTCCACAATGGGCAAATCAAACTGGGAAATTTGATAGTTCTTAGGTAAATCCGGATAAAAATACTGCTTGCGGTCAAACTTACTGTAGGGGGCAATCTGGCCATTGATGGCTAAGCCAAGTTTAACCGCCGCCGCCAACACTTCTTCATTGAGCACTGGCAGAACCCCCGGATAACCCAAACACACCGGACAGACATTGGTGTTGGGGGGACTGTCAAAATCAGTGGAGCAATTACAAAAAATCTTACTAGCTGTGTTGAGCTGACAGTGGGTTTCTAGCCCAATAATCGCTTCGTAATCGGTTTTAACAGCAGTGGCAGTCATGAATTTCCGGCAGATTGGCTTCCTCCCATTCTGCCATACTCCCGCCGTCCAACGGGCACTTTTCTCCCTCACTAACCCCCAGCGGCGATCGGATCAAAGCCTAGGATTTTTGCTGTTTTTCCGGCTTGGGACGGGGGAATTGGGAAGGAGAGGGGAAGTTTTCCACTGGCATATTTTTGATGGCCTGACTCATAAAAGAGCGCCAAATGGGAGCGGCATAACCCCCTCCTGAAATCCCCTTACCCAGAGAACGGTTAGCATCATCTCCAATCCAGACGGCGGTGGCCAATTGGGGCACATAACCCACAAACCAAACGTTGCGCTCATTGTCTGTGGTGCCAGTTTTGCCAGCAGTGGGACGCCCTAGGTAGGCCGATTTACCTGTCCCTCCCTGGACAACGGAAGTGAGCACTGAAGAAGTACTAGCCGCAGCCCAGGGATCTAACACTTGTTGGGGCTTGGGAGTATTGTCTAGCAGGACATCTCCCCGCACATTGGTAACCCGCAAAATTGCGGTGGGCTCAGAATACCAGCCATTGCTAGCTAGGGTGGCATAACCTACGGCCATATCCAATGGAGTCACATCCACCGACCCCAGGGGCAAGGAAAGAACAGATTGCAATGGTGTTTTAATGCCCATCTGCTTAGCATCCTCAATCACCTTATTAAGGCCAACACGACTACCAATCAACACCGCTGGAATATTGGCAGAACTGGCCACTGCCTGGCGAATGGACATAGAGCCGGAAAAACCGCCGCCATAGTTTTTGGGAGAATAGAAACCTGCTCCGTCTCTCAAACTGATGGGACGGTCTTCAATGGAGGAATCGGGGGTGTATTTTCCACTGGCAAAGGCACTGTAATAAACAAAGGGTTTAAAGGCCGAACCCGGCTGACGACGGGAAATGGTGACCCGATTAAGTTGGCTTTTGTTGTAGTCCACTCCCCCGGCCATGGCTTTGATGAAATGGGTTTCCGGCTCCACCGCCACTAGGGCAATCTGTAAATCCTTTGCCCTTCCCATGCGTCCCCGCAAACCGCTATAGGCGGACTTGACAGTTTTTTCCGCCAGCTTTTGGGTGTCGTAGTCAACGGTACTTTGTACTCTCAAACCGCCCTGGGCCAAGGCTTCTTTCCCGAATCTAGTTTCCAGTTCAGCAATAACTGCATCGGTAACGTAGGGCAATTTGCTGTTTTGCCAAGCAGTGGGTTGACCCAACTTGTTCTGGAGGGGTTCTTTTTTTGCTGCCTCGGCCTCGGCAGGGGTAATCCAACCAATACTGACCATGCGGTCTAGTACGACTTCCTGGCGTTCCTTAGCCGCAGTAAAGTTGTTGAAAGGGCTATAGGCCTCCGGGGCTTGGATCATGCCAGCCAACATAGCCGATTCGGCCAAATCTAGATCAGCAGCGGATTTTTTAAAGTAGCTCTCAGCCGCCGTTTGGATACCGTAGTTATTATGGCCCCAGTAGATATAGTTGAGGTACATGTCCAAAATTTGGTCTTTGTCGAATACCTGTTCGACTCTAATCGCCAAAACCGCTTCGGCCAATTTGCGGGTAAAAACTCTTTTTTGGCTCAGATAAATATTTTTTACCAACTGCATGCTAAGGGTAGAAGCCCCTTCGCTTACTCCACCACTTTTAAAGTTGACTAACAGGGCCCGCCCAATGCTGTTGGGGTTGATGCCTTGGTGTTTATAAAAATTGCTGTCTTCGATCGCCAGTACGGCACGTTTTAGGTTGGGAGAAATTTCCGCCAGGGGCACAATTTTGCGATGTTCTTCCCCGTGGAGGCTGAGCAATTCCCGTCCTTTGGCATCGTAGATATAACTGGTTTGGGCGGGCACGTAGGAAGTTAGACCCCGCACATCGGGTAGATTACGAAAACTAAAGGCCAAGCCAGCCACCCCTCCTGCCACCACAGCGGTAGAAACTAGACCCACCCCCAGAAAAGTGGTGCCGGTGGTGCACAATACCCGCTGGAAAAAATTAGGCTGGGCTTTGGCTTTGACCTTGGTGGAAGACGGTTTTAGGGTGCTAGTGGATGACACGGTGTAAGAACTTCCTCACGCCAGGAAATGGAATTTGTAACCTTGCAGACTCAGATGATTAAAATTAGCTACTCCCCAGGAACAATTTTCCCCGGAATTAATCTTAGTTTAGCTTACCGACATTCGCCCAGAAGTCAACTGAACTAGGCTAACCCAGTCCCAAGCTCGCTTAGAGGGGATTTTTTGCCAAAATCAACTTGAATGGGACAAATTAGCGGGCCAGTTAGCGACATTGGGACCAAGCCACTGGCGACAGGCCGGAATTAAATACTCTGCTAAATGTTGGGCGTCTACCCCCAGAATTGTTCTTTGTTGAGACGCTAAAATACCGGCTTGGGCATGCCACCAGGCTGCTGTTGCCACCCTTTGGGCAAGGTCAAATTTTTCTGGCTGGGCCAAGATACCCCCCATTAATCCCGTGAGGACATCCCCACTGCCTCCTCGGGCTAGGGCTGGAGTACTATCTTTGATTGCCCAGGTGGGGCCCGTTGGACTAGCAATGACCGTTTTAGCCCCTTTGAGCAGCACTGTGGCCTGACACATGGCCGCCGCTGTTTGCACTGCAGTGAGGCGATCGCCTTGGTCAATGTCGGGAAAAAGTCTTTTAAATTCACCTCCATGGGGAGTTAACACGGTGGGGGCTGTCCGTACTGCCAATAGGGGTAGTAATTGTTGCTGAGCCAATTGGTTGAGACCATCGGCATCCAAAATCAGGGGACAATTAACCGACAAAACTTCTTCCACCAGGGGGCCCACGTCCGAGCCTAACCCTGGTCCAAGGGCCACAGCACTGTAACGGGATAGGTCCAAATTGCCCAAACCGGCGATCGCCCCGGAGGGAGTTTCCAAAAGACCTTTCACCAAAACTTCGGGACATTGACTGTGGAGCAAGGCCTTAATCCCCATGGGCACCGCCACTGTCACCATCCCCACCCCACTGGCCCTGGCCCCCAGAGTGGTTAGCAACGCTCCCCCGGCATACTGTTGAGAACCGCAGATCAGTAATAGGTGGCCCTGTTGATACTTGTGGGTCACTAACGGGCGACTGAGGGGCAATGTTTGTTGAGCTTGGTCAGCTCCAAGGACTTGCACTGGCCAAACTTCTCCTAAAACATTGGCGATCGCCTGGGGGGGTAAGCCGATGCCCAATAACTCCGTCTGACCTAGGTGGGCCAAAGCCCTGTCCTGAAAGTAAGCTCGTTTCCAAAGACCAAGACAAAAACTCCGGTCTGCCTCCACTGCTACACCTAAAATTTCCCCCGTATCTGTCTCAATACCTGAAGGTAGATCGATACTGACCACGGGGATAGGTAGATTGTTGATAGTTGTGATTAGGTCGGCGATTGCTCCGGTGATAAGTCTAGTTAAACCAACGCCGAACAAGGCATCAATAATCAGATCGCAATGGGCCAAAGCCTGGACCCCATCCACCCAAGGGATGCCCAAACTTTTGCCGTAGTCAACGTGGTTTTGGGTCAGGGGTTTTAACTTGTCCAAGGGCTGTAAAACCTGAACCTGGTAGCCCTGGAGCTTTAGTTCCCTCGCCACCACTAAACCATCGCCACCGTTATGGCCCGGGCCCACCACCACCCCGATGCGGGGATATGTGCTGAGGGGATAGAGCGTTAGCAATCTCTGGGCGGTCTGTAGAGCCGCTTTTTCCATCAAGGCCGCCACTGGCATACCCTGGGTGAATAGCCAATTTTCAATCTCCTGCATTTGGGCCGCACTGACCACTGCCCGGAACCATGGAGACGTCACTGCCATAATCTTTTTCCTTCAACTCTTAGGCCAATGCTGGATCAACCAACGGCGAATAGTGTTGGAGTTGCCATTGATCCAAATACTCATACCAGGACTGCAATCCTTTCCCCGTGCGGGCAGACACTGCAAAAATTTGGGCTTGGGGGGCCACTTGCCGTAGGTTTTGCCAAGCCAGCTCTGCATCAAAATCCACTGCGGCGGCAATGTCCTGTTTGGTGACTAAAATAACCTGGGCTGATTTGAAGGTGGCGGGATATTTAAGGGGTTTATCCTCCCCTTCTGTGACGGAAAATAATACGACCCGTAAATCTTCCCCTAGATCATAGGTGGTGGGGCAAACCAAATTACCAACATTTTCAATGATCAATTGATCGATATTGTCTAAATCTAACTTTTGGGCCGCCTTGGCCACCATTTCCGCTTCCAGATGGCAAATATTTCCTGTGGTGACCTGAATGGCGATCGCCCCGGCACTGCGGAGACGTTGGGCATCGTTATCGGTGGCTAAATCCCCCACAATGACGGCGGTGGGATGGTCTTTTTGTCGATCGCCGACCATTTTTTCGATCAGAGCAGTTTTACCGGCTCCGGGAGAAGAGAGGAAATTCATCACCAGTAAGCCCTTAGCCTGGAAATAGCCCCGATTCCTTTCCGCTAGGCGGTCATTCTTGCTGAGAATGCCTTGGCCAATGGCAATGGACTGGCGATCGGGTTCAATGGTCACAGTCTGCTGACTTGGACTTTTGCTGTAGTTGCCATGGTGGTGATGATGTTCTTGCTGGTCATGGTCATCATGGCTGTGGGCAAAATTTCCATCGCCATGGTGATGGTGGCTATGGGCAACGGTTCCCACCGCACTACAACCGCAGTTTTGGCACATAATAACCTTCCCCCTCGGGCGGAAATATTAATGTTATGACCCCATGGTAAGAGAGGATGCTTGAAAGAGGTTCTACTTTAATTGCCATTTGGCACAGTAATCTGGAATTGATGGTGGAGACCCAGGTTTGTCTTTTCTGGCTCCATTGATTAAATATCCAATTTCCCAGCCCCATTTTTGTAATGACAGCTCCCCTAACCCTCAACTTACTCCAAGGTTCTGTTCGTTTTCCCTTTAGTGCCGAAGCGGCGATCACCCTCCAGGGGGAGATCAACCAATTGGTCAATCAATTAAAGGCCATTGGTGCTCAGGTTAACCAGGGAGGCCGACCGGAGAAGCAACAGAATTTGGAATATTGCCACAGTGGAGAAGTCTTTTTAGAAGTATTTTGCAACCCAAATATTTACCCCAGCCCCTTTGCGGCTAAGGTATTGCTCACACTACGGGATGACCGGATTCGTTTGACCACGGAAGCGGAATTGCCCAGACTCATTGAAGATTTGGCTGAATATCTAGCCCAGCATGGTTAGATCCAGCCCTGGTAAACCTTGTAAACAGTGCCCAACCAATGTCTTCCCTGCCCAAAAATTTTCTTCAACCTCTCCCTCTCCAACCAGGCGATCGCCTCACTGTGGTGTCCCCCAGCGGTAGTCTGCGGGAATTGGCGGACTTGCAAAAAGGGGTGGATATTTGGCGATCGTGGGGCTACGAGGTAATTTTCAGCCAAGGTTACCACAATCGCTTCGGCTACCTAGCGGGAACAGATCAACAACGTAGGCAAGATTTACTCCACGCTTGGTTAGACCCCCAGTGTAAAGGAATTTTATGTAGTCGGGGGGGCTACGGCTCCGCCCGGTTGCTGGAAGATTGGCAATGGCCGGCAATTAGCCAACCAAAATGGGTGTTGGGTTTTTCCGATGTCACAGGGATTTTATGGAGTTTGCTCAAATCAGGTATTATCAGCCTCCACGGCCCTGTGTTGACTACCCTCAGCGATGAGCCGGATTGGGCCCTGGAACGGTTGCGTGGGCATCTTCAGGGTCTTCCCCTTGCACCATTGACCGGGAACAGTTGGCAGAAAGGAATGGCCCGAGGGCGTTTAGTGGCAGGTAATTTAACCGTTGCTACCCATTTTTTAGGAACAGAATGGCAACCAGATTTTGAAAACGTAATTTTGGCGATCGAAGATGTGACCGAATCCCCCTATCGCATTGACCGCATGGTGACCCAATGGCGAGCCTCCGGCAATTTATCCCAGGTAGCTGGCATTGCCCTGGGGCGGTTCAGTGAATGTGAAGCTCCCGCCGGATTCCCCAGTTGGACAGTGGAAGAAGTCCTTGGCGATCGCCTGGGGGATTTGGGCATACCAGTGGTGGCGGATTTACCGTTTGGTCATGGCGGCGTCAATGCCATTTTGCCCGTGGGTAGCAAAGCGGAATTGGATGGGGACGCTGGCACCCTCAGCTTTTTGTAAAGTTTTATCATCTTTTGCCTCCGGAGATATTCATTGTCATAGCTCCGGTATTAATGCTCCAGATTGGTCTGGGCAATAGCTTTGTGGCGATTATGGCCGGGGGAAAAATTCATAAAACTTATTAAAATTATTTGTTAATGAGTTTATAGCTTAACTACAAAAAGTTAATAGCTTGCTGGCATAAATAATCAATTTTTCTTGAAAAATATTTAGAAAAAATCTTTATACAGCAAAGGTTATGGACTCCACTCTCTATCTTAAGACATAGACAATTTTATTCTTAATAAACAATTAAGAATTGTGTCAGCCCGGCAAAAAAGTGTGTCCAAATAGTTTGTTTTAGGTAAAATCCATTACAGACGGAAGGATTTTTCTGGGCAAATATCTATTCAACGTCACTGCTGTGCTTTCATTGATCAAAATTGCCGCCGCCCAAACCCAGTGGCCAAAGAGAGACAACAGTAAATATTCTCGACATGGAGTTTCCTTGTCTATGAACATCAATCCTCTCCTGCGGGCCTACGAACACGGTGTGCGCCGCTTTCCTCGGGAAAATTTACAAAATGCTGACCTATCGGGATTCACTCTGATTTCTGTCGATTTTGAGCGCACGAACCTGATTGGTAGTAATTTGCAGCGCACCTTTTTGACCAAAGCCCGCCTGGGGCACTGCCAAATGAACTGGGCAGATTTGACCTATGCCAAACTCAACCAAGCAGATTTAAGCCATGCCGATCTGACCAAAGCCAGTCTCTACGGGGCTTTTGCAGTTAAAACTAATTTCAAAGGAGCTAAGCTGAGCGGGGCAACCCTAGCCCATGCCAATCTCCGGGGAGCTAATCTGGAGCAGACTAATCTGACCGGAGCTAATCTGTTTGCTGCCAATTTACGGGAAGCCAATTTCCAGAAAGCCGATTTTTCCTGGGCTAATTTACAGGAAGCTTGCCTTAGTCTGGCTAATTTGCGCGATGCTAGGTTGTGGGCAACGGATTTGCGCCGGGCTTTTATGAAGGAAATGGATTTAAGTGCTCTCAGTCTCCACGGTTTAGCCATGGATGGGGCGAAATTAACCGGCAGTTGCCTGCGGGACACAAACCTTAGTCACTCCAGTTTGCGGGGCGCTAACCTCCGGGGGGCAGATTTAACCGGAGCAAATCTCACTGGAGTGGACCTGACCGGGGCTGATCTGATGGGGGCCAACCTAACCCAGGTAGTTTGGCACGATGCCGTGGTGGAAGGCGTTAATTGGGAAGAGGCGATCGCCGACCAGTCCATGTTTCGCGAAGGGATATTAGGACTGGGAAACCATCACAATCATCGCAGTCATAACGTCCACCAGGGGCGCCAGGGACTAAATATTAGTTGCTTTGGGGGCCTGCAGGCCGCCTATGTCATTTAGCTGAAATGCACTGCAATAATTAAACAGTTGATTGATAATAGTCAATCAAAAGTACCACCGGCGGAAGAATCACCCCTAAAAGATTAATGCTTCCAGGAGAGCGGCACAGCCGAAGGATGCCAGGGCAACTTTAATCAGACGCAGTCCCTGCTGATTCAACCAATCCCGTTGGCGACGGAAAAACATGTAGGCATTCATGGCCCCCATCAAAAAGAACAGCAGAGAGAGCCAGTTGGTTTCTTTGGTAGCTGTGTCTGCGGAGGACATCGCCCAGGTCTGTGAGGATTGCATGTTTGATTTCTCTAGGTAAACCAACTTTGACAACTACACCTTAACAAAAGCCAAGGCAATTGTAAACCTTTGTTAAGTATTGTTGACTGGGGTGAAATTTTCTGCATTTCTTAGAAGGGCAGGCCCCAGGCTTGCCATTGTTGCCGGAGCCAACCAGAAGCCCGCAATTGCAGTAGGGTTTGGTTAACTTCCCGTTGGAGAGCCTGATGTTGCAATCCTTTGGCCATGGCGATCGCTAAGGGGTTAACTGTTAATTGCAAAGGTAAATGATAGTAATCGGATTGGGATTGGGCCCAGCCGCTCAGCACGGAATTGTCCCCAGCAAAGGCCATGGCTTGGCCCTGTTCTAGAATTTGATAGGCTTGGTCGTAGGAATCTACCCCCACAAGGGTAGCTTGGGGAAATGCTTGTTTGATAACGGGAATGGTGCCGCTGTTATTAAGCACCGCAATGGTGTGAGCCTGGTTGCGGTCTATGTTTTTCAGGGAGCTGTTTTTGCTAATTAAACCAACTCCGTCCATATAGTAGGGCGGGGAAAAATCCACCAGGCGATCGCGAGCAGGATTTTGGCCCATTTGGGCAATGATTAAATCCACGTCACCATTGAGTAATAGGGGAAGCCGGTCCTGATTCTGTACCGGAACCAACTCCACCGCCGTTTCATCCCCCAGCAAAGCCAAAGCTAAACGACGGGCCAAAGCAATTTCTAAACCAGTTAATTCCCCCTGTCCATCCCGAAAACCCAAAGGTCGTAAGTTATCCTTCACTCCCACCCTTAATTTACCCCGTTGCCGAATGGCTTCTAGGCTGACTTCTCGGCTAGTCATAGCTATCCCGTTGGTTTCCAAGACCATGGTTTGGGCCGTCGCACTGACAGTTAAACCCGGAATTAAAAATAGTAAACAGCTAGCGACAATTAGGCTACGCATGGAAAGAGTAGTATAAGTAAAAAAGCAGAAAAATTTCCCCATAGGTAGAAAATTAATTACTTTATTGAACACTTAAAGAAGGTAACCAATTAATCAGAGCAGGGAAAATAATAATTAACAACAACACTAAAACTTGCAAGCCAATGAAGGGCACAGCTCCCCGATAAATTTGTCCAGTGGTCAAGCTAGCTGGTGCCACTCCCCGTAAGTAAAAGAGGGCAAAACCAAAGGGCGGTGTGAGGAAGGAGGTTTGTAAATTGGCTCCCACAATGACACCGTACCAAATTAAATCAAGGTTTAGTGCCTCTGCCACAGGCTTAAACAGAGGCAGAACAATAAAGGCAATTTCAAAAAAGTCAATGAAAAATCCCAGGATGAAAATGGTGATCATACTAATGGCTAAAAAGCCAATTTGGCCACCGGGTAAATTAGCCAAAAGATCAAACATAAATCGATCGCCTTCCAGCCCCCGGAACACTAAGCTAAACGCAGTTGACCCCAATAGGATTAGCATCACCATGCTGGTAATGCGTAGGGTGGCGTCACAGACTTCCCAGAGGGCTTTCCAGTTCAGACGTTGATTAAAATGGGCCAAGGCGATCGCCCCGATGGAACCCACGGCCCCTGCTTCGGTGGGACTAGCAATGCCGAAGAAAATACTCCCCAGCACCAACAGAATTAAAACTAACGGGGGCAACATCACCTGCACTATACGTCTGCGTAATTCCTGGCCGCCAATGTTCCTAACTTCGGCCGGTAAAGCCGGGGCTAAGTCCGGTTTTAACCAGGCAATTATCAAGACATAAAGGGCAAAACTGCCGGCCATCATTAGTCCTGGAAGGAGGGAGCCGATAAATAAGTCCCCCACGGAAACTCCCAATTGATCAGCTAAAACGATCAAAACTACGCTAGGAGGAATGATTTGTCCCAGGGTGCCAGAGGCGACAATGACACCGGATGCTAACTCTTTGCTGTAGCCATAGCGCAACATAATGGGTAGGGAAATTAAACCCATGGCCACAACGGTGGCCGCCACAACTCCGGTGGTTGCCGCCAGCATAGTACCCACTAGGATCACCGCCAGGGCTAGTCCTCCCCGCAAATGCCCCAGGATAATACCCATGGTTTCTAATAGTTGCTCAGCAATGCCAGACCGCTCCAGCATGGATCCCAAAAAGATGAAAAAGGGAATAGCCAGCAGAGTACCATTGGCCATAATGCCAAAAATCCTTTGGGGCATGGCGGACAAGAATATGGGGTCAAAGGAACCTAAAGCCGCGCCGATGATGGCAAATAAAATCGCCACTCCCCCCAGGGAAAAGGCAACGGGATAGCCACAGCCCAGGAAGACCAATGCCCCCACAAACATCATTGGCCCTAACCAATCGTAGTCCACCATTAACCCCTAGCCTCCGTATCAACATGACCAAGGGCGATCGCCAGATTTTTAATTACTTCCGCAATGCCTTGGAAAATAAGTAGGACAAAACCGACAATAATCATGGTTTTAATGGGATAACGGGGTAATCCTCCCGGATCCGGCGAAGTTTCCCAAATGTGCCAGGAATTGATCACCGATTCCCAAGAATAAAAAATCACTAGCCCACAAAACGGGAATAAAAATAAACAGGTACCCAATAAATTCACCCAAGCCCGCTGGCGATCGCCAAGGGATTTGTAAAAAATATCCACCCGCACATGGTCATTGGTTTGCAGGGTGTAGGCAGCACCGAGAAGAAAAACTAGATCAAACAAATACCATTGGGCTTCTAGCAAACCATTGGAGGCCAAGTTCTGGCCTACTAAGCGGCCGAGGTAGCGCCCCACCACATTCCAGCCGCCAGTTAGTACCATTGCCAATACTAACCATGCGGTAAATTTCCCAATCCAAGCGGTGAATTGATCGATAAGCTGGGCAATTTTGAGTAATTTGTCCACTAATTACTGGCCTCCCTCAGCCAAAGAACTTCCCATAAAAATAGAGCAAATTCTAGATGTTCAGACTACAACCTAGACCAGCAAGTTTCGCCATTAAACAAATAAAAAATCCTCACCATTTTACTAGCGAGGACAATTTGACTCTAAAAATAAGAATGTCAAATTCTATAGCTTGACTTCGATATCAACCCCGGCAGGGAGATCCAACTTCATCAGAGCGTCAATGGTCTTGGAAGAAGGCTGATAAATGTCGATAATGCGGCGGTGGGTGCGGGTTTCAAAATGTTCCCGGGAATCCTTATCCACGTGGGGAGAGCGCAACACACAATAAATTTTCCGTTTGGTGGGCAAAGGAATCGGCCCCACAGCGGCGGCATTAGTACGATTAGCGGTATCAACAATTTTGTCGCAGGATGTATCGAGGAGGCGACGGTCAAAGGCTTTGAGGCGGATACGGATTTTTTGTTGTTGCAATGTTGCCATGGAAATTTAACTCAGAATTAGCGGACTGTTTAATTGTCAAGGTTCAGAAAGTTGAATAGTCAGTGGGGCTGGCCCAGTCAGAAAAAACTTACCGTAACCAACCCAACACCAACTACATCATGAATGTTGTTCTAAGGACTACTTCAAAATCTTAGAAACAACACCGGCGCCGATGGTACGACCACCTTCGCGGATAGCAAAACGCATCCCCTGTTCAATGGCGATCGGGTTAATGAGCTCAACGGTCATTTTGATACGATCCCCAGGCATAACCATTTCCACAGCACTGCCGTCGTCAGCGGTGTAGCTTTTGATGGTACCGGTTACGTCAGTGGTCCGTACATAGAACTGAGGGCGGTAGTTGGCAAAGAAAGGAGTGTGGCGGCCACCTTCTTCTTTCTTGAGCACGTAAACTTCCCCTTCAAATTCGGTGTGGGGAGTGATGGAACCGGGTTTAGCCAAAACCATACCCCGTTCGATGTCCTCTTTTTGAATCCCCCGGAGGAGCAGACCCACGTTGTCCCCAGCCATTCCCTCTTCAAGGGTTTTTTGGAACATTTCCACACCGGTAACAGTGGCTTTACGGGTATCTTTAATGCCGACGATGGAAATTTCTTCGCCAACTTTAACTTTTCCGCGCTCAATCCGACCGGTGGCAACGGTACCACGACCAGTGATGGAGAATACGTCTTCCACCGCCATCAAGAAGGGCTTATCAACTTCCCGCTCAGGGGTGTCGATGTAGTCGTCAACGGCTTTCATGAGTTCAAGAATCGCATCTTTGTATTCTTTTTCTCCTTCGATCGCCTTGAGGGCAGAGCCAGCAACGATGGGAATGTCATCACCGGGGAAATCGTAGTCGCTGAGCAATTCACGAACTTCCAGTTCCACCAATTCCAGCAGTTCTTCGTCGTCCACCATGTCTTTCTTATTCAAAAAGACCACCAGTTTGGGAACCCCTACTTGCTTAGCCAAAAGAATGTGTTCCCGGGTTTGGGGCATGGGGCCATCAGCGGCGGAAACCACCAGAATCGCACCGTCCATCTGGGCAGCACCGGTGATCATGTTTTTCACATAGTCAGCGTGACCAGGACAGTCTACGTGGGCATAGTGACGGCTATCGGTTTCATACTCAACGTGGGCAGTATTGATGGTAATGCCCCGGGCTTTTTCCTCAGGAGCCGCGTCAATATCTTCATATTTCCGGGCTTTGGCACCACCCAATTCCGCCAAGGTCATGGTGATCGCCGCCGTTAGGGTGGTTTTACCGTGGTCAACGTGACCAATGGTGCCAATGTTTACGTGGTCTTTCGTCCGTTCAAATTTTGCGCGTGCCATGAATAAATAAGTCCTTTGATTGTTTCTACACAGATTGCAGTCCTAGGAGAACTGCCGGCTTAGGCATAGCCTCTGCTTTTGGCGACGATCGCCTCGGCAACATTACGGGGTACTTCTGCATAATGGCTAAATTCCATCGAAAAAATACCCCGGCCTTGGGTTTTTGACCGGATATCGGTCGCATAGCCAAACATTTCCGCCAATGGAACACTAGCGGCCACTTTGGCTATGCCCTGCTCCGTTTCCTGGCCCTCAATATGGCCCCGACGGGCATTGAGGTCACCGATCACGTTGCCCATGAAGTCATCAGGAACTTCAATTTCGACTTTCATGACCGGCTCTAGGAGCACAGGGTCAGCTTGGCCCACAGCCTCCCGGATTGCCATGGAACCAGCAATCTTGAAGGCCATTTCCGATGAGTCCACATCATGGAAAGACCCATCTACCAAGGTGGCTTTGAGGTCAATGACCGGGTAGCCCGCCAATACCCCCGAAGCACAGGCTTCTTTCATCCCCTGTTCCGACGGGGCAATGTATTCCTTGGGAATAACGCCACCGACGATTTTAGAGACAAATTCAAAGCCCGTCCCTGGCTCGGTAGGCTCCACCTCAATGACCACATGGCCATATTGGCCCTTGCCCCCACTCTGGCGAATAAATTTACCTTCTGCCTGTACTGCCTTACGGATGGTTTCCCGATAGGCTACTTGGGGAGCACCCACATTGGCCTCCACCTTAAATTCCCGTAGCATGCGGTCCACCAGAATTTCTAAATGCAATTCTCCCATGCCAGCAATTACCGTTTGGTTGGTCTCGGGATCGACACTGACGCGAAAAGTGGGATCTTCCTCGGATAAAGATTGTAAAGCTTTGGAAAGCTTATCCATATCCTGTTTAGTTTTTGGTTCCACCGCTACGGAAATAACTGGCTGGGGGACAAACAAGGATTCTAAAATAATCGGCTCTTGGTCATCACAAAGGGTATCCCCAGTGAGGGTATCCTTGAGCCCCAACACTGCGCCCAAATCTCCGGCATTTAACTGGTCCACCTCAATGCGGTCATCGGCTTTGAGGATGATTAATCGGGAAATGCGTTCCTTCTTCTCTTTGGTGGAATTCAATACATAACTGCCCTTTTCCAACACGCCGGAATAAACCCGCACGAAGGTGAGCCGGCCAAACGGGTCCGCCATTACTTTGAAGGCCAAAGCTGACAGGGGAGCTTTATCTTCCGCCGGTCTGGTGGCTACTTCGCCATCGGGTAGATGTCCCTCGATCGCCGGCACTTCTAGGGGGGAGGGGAGGTAATCCACCACCGCATCGAGTAAAAGTTGAACTCCCTTATTTTTAAATGCGGAGCCACAAAGCACTGGCACCATGGTCCCAGCAATGGTTCCCCGGCGCAGGCCGGCTACTAACTCATCGGCGGTTAACTCTTCCCCTTCCAAGTATTTCTCCATCAGAGCATCATCTGCTTCCGCCACCGATTCCACTAGGCGCAGGCGATATTCTTCCGTTTTATCCTTCACTGAATCGGGAATGGGAACTTCCTGGATATCTGTGCCCAGATCGTTTTTGTATAAATAGGCCTTCATGCGCACCAAATCCACAATGCCTTCAAACTCCGCTTCACTACCGATGGGAATTTGAACGGGCACCGCATTGGCCCGTAGGCGATCGCCAATCTGTTGACAGACCCGGAAAAAATTAGCCCCGGTGCGGTCCATCTTATTGACGAAGGCAATGCGGGGCACTTGGTATCGTTCCGCTTGACGCCACACTGTTTCTGATTGGGGTTGCACTCCACCCACGGAACAAAATACAGCAATTACTCCGTCCAACACTCGCATGGAGCGCTCCACCTCAATGGTGAAATCCACGTGCCCCGGAGTGTCAATGATGTTGATATGATGCCCCAACCAATCGGTACTAATAGCGGCGGCGGTGATGGTGATGCCCCTTTCCCTTTCCTGGGCCATCCAGTCCGTTACTGCCGTACCTTCATGAACCTCACCGATTTTATGAACCACGCCAGAGTAGAACAGAATCCGTTCCGTCGTGGTGGTCTTACCCGCATCAATGTGGGCGGCGATACCAATGTTACGTATTCGTTCTAGGGGCACTGTGCGAGCCATAAAGTTTACTCCTAACCGGGGGTTCGACCAAAAACAAGCTCTCTCTTTCCCAAGGGAAAACGGGAGGCCATTAACAATTCTATACGTTTTCCCCGACCTTTCTAGATCTGCAACTAAATCTAGGGGGAATTTTCCTGAAAACTAACCCAGGGAGGCGTGGGGGCAACTCAACCCCAAACCTGTATCAATGTTGCCTTGCCTATTGCCTAGTAGCGGTAATGGGCAAAGGCCTTGTTGGCTTCGGCCATGCGGTGGGTTTCTTCCCGCTTTTTGATGGCGGCACCGGTTTCATTGGCGGCATCCATAATTTCGTTAGCCAATTTGCTTTCCATGGTGCGACCACCCCGAGCACGGGAAAAATGCACCAACCAACGTAAAGCTAGGGCAGTTCCCCGGGCAGGACGAACTTCCATGGGTACTTGGTAGGTGGCACCACCAACCCGGCGGGCTTTAACTTCCACCAGGGGAGTCAAGTTTTTGATTGCCTTTTCAAACACTTCCAAGGGATCTTCGCCAGTTTTCTCACCAACGGAGGCCAAGGCATTGTAAACAATGCTAGAAGCTAAGGATTTTTTGCCGGAGCGCATTACCCTACGGATGGTCATACTCAGCAGAGTGCTGTTGTAAACGGGATCCGGGGGCACAGGGCGCTTTTTGACATTGCCACGACGAGACATAACTTTTTACTCTTTTTGCTCTGGATAACGATTAAAAGTTGTGATTACTGCCAAACGTTTCGGGCTGGGTTGCCGAAAGTAAGGGGAGTGGTAAAGCCAGCTACACCTTCACTGGACAGGGGCGGCTAGGCTAATGGAAAGTTGGGAAAGTTATTTCTTCGCTTTTTCCCGTTTGGTGCCGTATTTGGAGCGACCCTGTTTGCGGTCTTTAACTCCGGTGGCGTCCAACGTGCCCCGCACAATATGGTAGCGAACCCCAGGCAAATCTTTTACCCGACCGCCCCGGATTAGTACTACGGAGTGTTCTTGCAGGTTGTGGCCAATGCCAGGGATATAGGCAGTTACTTCAAACCCGGAGGTGAGGCGTACCCGGGCCACTTTCCGGAGGGCGGAGTTGGGCTTTTTGGGGGTGGTGGTGTAAACCCTAGTGCAGACTCCCCGCCGTTGGGGACATTGCTTGAGGGCAGGGGATTTAGTTTTCTTCTGTACCTTCGAGCGTTCGCTACGAATTAGCTGCTGGATAGTTGGCATGTGTTAAATATAGTGGGAATTAGGATCGTTCTCCTAATAGATAAGAAAATCATCGACAAATTTTCATCATACCGCTGCCTATTTAGCGCTGTCAACCTAAGTTTTATCTGCTGCGATGAAGGTGACGGGTAGGTATTGCAAGTCCGTGGGATGGTCTATGTCCGGTAGGGTTGGTAAGTCGTAAGGGCGATCGCCATTTTGGACAATTTTTGCCAAGGTCTGTTGGTAAACGACTCCAGTGCCCCAGTCAATTTGCTCGAAATAGGCTGGGTTGAAGTTGGTCAAGCCCATTAGATAATAACCGCCATCCAGGGCCGGCCCCAGCACTACCGGGTAATTATCCAAGGCAGTGAAGGCGGTTTGGAGTAGTTCTTGAGTAATACCAGGGCAATCAATGCCGATAATCACAACTTTGTTGCCTCCCTGCCCAAAGGCCCACTGGCAAGACTGTTGCAGGCGATCGCCTAAATCTCCAGTTCCTTGGGGTTGATAACAAAAATTAGTTCCTAGCCACTGTTCCATCTGCTGTCTAGTTCCGCCAGTGTAAAAAACAGTTATTTGACAAGGGGCATCGGTTTGGCAGCGAAAATTATGGGCGGTTTGAACGGTATGTTCCGTCAGTTGTTGCTGTAGCTTGGCCGCTCCCCTAGAGCCAAGGGCAGGGATCAGGCGAGTTTTGGTTTTTCCGGGTTCTGGCCAACGGGTGAAAATAATTAAATGCTGTTCAGCCATGGAAAGTGGGGGGGCGGAGATAAATAACTCCAGTCAACTCCGGCCATTCTGTTAATCTTGAGAACGGCTAATTTATCATAATTTTTCCAGCAGTTGTAGAGGTTACAGTCCATGAAAGTGGCAGTTATTGGTAGCGGTGGACGGGAACATACTTTGGCTTGGTCGTTAGTTCGATCGCCGGAGGTGAGCCATTGCTATTGCTTGCCGGGAAATGGCGGTACTGCTGGGTTACCGAAAACAGAAAATGTGGCGATCGCCGTGGATCAACTGGGGGAAATTTGTGAATTTTGCCAAACGGAAAAGATTAATTTAGTAGTGGTGGGGCCGGAATTGCCCCTTACCCTGGGGTTGACCGATCAATTACAAGCACTGGGTATAAAAGTTTTTGGCCCCACCAAAGCCGGGGCAGAATTGGAAGCGAGTAAATCTTGGACTAAACAGTTATTAATCGAAGCGGGAGTGCCCACAGCTTTTGGGGAAACTTTCACTGAGCCAGCTCCAGCCCAGGCCTATGCCACGAAAATGGGAGCTCCCATTGTGGTGAAAGCCGACGGTTTAGCCGCTGGTAAAGGGGTGATTGTGGCCCAAACTTCAGCCGAAGCAACCACGGCGATCGCCGAATTATTTGACCAGGGCTTTGAAAAAATTGTGGTGGAGGAATTTTTACCGGGGGAAGAGGTGTCCGTGCTGGCCCTCTGTGACGGCAAAACAGTTATTCCCCTGCTACCAGCCCAGGACCACAAACGCATTGGGGAAGGAGACCAAGGGCTCAATACTGGTGGCATGGGAGCCTACTGCCCTGCTCCCATCGCCCCGCCAGCGGTCATAGACCAGGTGCAAAAACAAATCCTACAGCCCACTGCTAACGCTTTAGCTAAACGGGGCATTGATTACCGGGGAGTATTATATGCCGGCTTAATGGTCAGCCCCACCGGGGAAATTAAAGTGTTGGAATATAACTGTCGTTTTGGTGATCCTGAAACCCAAGCGGTGTTGCCCCTCCTGGCCACTCCTCTAGAAAAGGTATTGATGGCCTGTGTGGAACAAAACCTAGAGCAATTGGGACCTCTGCAATGGCATTCCGGTAATGCTGTTTGTGTGGTGGTGGCCGCTGGTGGTTATCCCGGCAGTTACCGCAAAGGAGATGAAATCAATGGTTTGGCTGAAGCCGAAGCTCAAGATGTTAAGGTATTCCATGCTGGCACAGAATTAAAGGAAGGCAAAGTTTTGACCAATGGAGGCCGGGTATTGGGAGTCACCGCCCTAGGAAAAGACTTATCCACGGCGATCGCCACTGCCTATCGGGGAGTAGAACAAATTGACTTTGATGGTATGTATTACCGACGGGACATCGGCCACAAAGCACTTTGACAAGGAGTTGGGAACGGAAATTCTTCGGGGAGAATGGATTGGGGTAAAACAAATTTCCCCTGGGGCCGGAGAGGAAAAGACCAGTGGCCTTGGCAATGGCAAAAGTAAACCAATGGTGTCCTAAAGAGATCAACCGGGAATGTTAATATACGTTGCAGTTTGCCTTGAACTACCTTCCTACATTTGCCCTTCCCCAATTTGACTATGCTTCAACGTCTTGTGCACATATTGGCTTTAACTGTCTGCGGCCTTGCCGTGGTCTCCAGTTTGACTCCGTCAGTCCGGGGACAGGGGGTCACGGAGGTGGAGGAAGTGATTATCGAGGGTAGTGGTCCCGAAAATTCTAGGGAGTTTCGTCCCCTCAACCAAGAAGGTAGTATCTTGAGCGTGGGCGCCGGCCGTCGCTTAATGAATGAAGCTAATGAGGCTATTAATCTTAACCAGTACACAGTGGCTCTGGAAAAACTACAGGAAGCCCGCAAGATTTTTAACCAATTGTCCAACTTTCATCTGCAATTAGCTAATAGTTTCTCGGGCATTAACACGGTTATTTTTGAAGAACAAAGAATTGCCGCTCTGGAAACTGGTCAACTGCGGGATGAAGCTACCTACCGTTTAGCTCTAGTACATCGAGCCAACAACGAACCAGCTTTGGCGGTGCCCCTGTTGCTACAAATTATCCGTTCCCAGAATCCCACCACGGACTTGGGCAGAAAATCCTACCAACAGCTTTATGAATTGGGTTTTGTAGCTTCTCCGTTTGAGGGACCCACCCCCACTGGCACCAATGCGGCCCCTACTGCCCCGGTGGTTAATTAGCCCCAGTTGTGGTCAGCAACATCTTGACTGGACGGTGGAATGCTTACTTGGATTAGGTTTGGCTAGAATATTTTTGCTCGATCGCCGTCACCAGTTGAATACAATCCAATTCTTCCGGTTTGACTTGTTCCGTAAACCAGGCGGCCAAAATTTCCTTGGCGATCGCCGGGGAAGTGGCCCGTAAACTCATTACCAGCACATTGACATCGTTCCACCAACGGGTTCCCTTGGCAGTTTCCGCATCCCTCACTAGGGCGGCCCTGATACCCGGTACTTTATTGGCCGCAATGGAGACACCCGTTCCCGTCCAACAAAATAGTATGCCTTCCTCTACGGTTTGACCGGCCACCGCTTCCGCTAATTGTTGGGCAACCAATGGCCAGGGGTCTTTTTCCCCTGCCAAGGCGCCAAATAAGCAAAGAATGAGATAGTTAGGACAGCTCTCTCAACGCTATATCCAATGCAGCAATCAGCGATTCTCCATTACTAACCAGTTGGGCAACATAACGTTTTAGTTTCGCCCAGAACTTCTCAATTTTGTTCAAGTCCGGTGAATATGGTGGTAAAAATATAACCTCACACCCAGCTTTTGCTAACAATTCCTTGATTCTTTCTTTCGGATGAAAGCTTGCATTATCCATAATTAGTATCTGACCTGGTATTAACTCTGGTAACAACATTTCTTCTATCCACCTGCATACTACTTGGGCGTTGCAGTATCCTTCAAATATCATTGGAGCTATTGTAGTTCCATTCTACCAACAACTTATTATGCTGACTCTCTTGGTTCTATGTCCTAAT
This sequence comes from Synechocystis sp. FACHB-908, assembly GCF_014698595.1. Classification (NCBI taxonomy): domain Bacteria; kingdom Bacillati; phylum Cyanobacteriota; class Cyanophyceae; order Synechococcales; family Merismopediaceae; genus Synechocystis; species Synechocystis sp. FACHB-908. The sequence goes on from NZ_JACJTH010000012.1 coordinate 21,395, forward strand.
TTAGTCCCCTTAAATCCCTCTGATTTATGACAGTAACCATAGGGGTAGTCCAGGGTATCATCTAGACCAGCTTGACCCATATAAGTCAATCTTTCTGGCGCATATTGCTTGAGCTCATTTTCACATTCCTTTCTTCTTCATCTATTTCCCTGTAAATATAAGTTTTTTTTCTGGTAAAATCTACTTTCTTTAAAGCTTGACCTATTCTTGTTTTACCGAGCGTCTCGGGCCATTTCTCCGCCATTTCCCTTTGAGTTAAATGACTATTCTCCTCCGCAAATTCTTTGAATTTATCTAAATCATTTATTTTCGGCTGTGGACCACGATGGTAGTCTGTTACTGGGCATACACTTCCCATATACCTCTTTTTCTTAATTCATAGGTCTAATGTGTTGCGACTAATGTTTAGCGTCCTACACACCTGGCTTTTTTTCTCACCTCTTTCCACTGCACTTACTGCTTTTTCTCTCAGGTCAATACTGTAGGGGGCTGGCATCGCTTTTTCCTTATCTTTATCTTTTTCCTATATTATGTCCTAATCTATGCTATGTCCTAATCTATGCTATGTCCTAATCTATGCTATGTCCTAATCTATGCGATTTTTGCTATATGGCTTTATTAATTTTTATTAAGATTTGATTAAATCTTGAGACATCTTTTTTTCAGAAATGTACATTAACTTTATTGTTAGCAGGTAAAGTAAAAAAAATCATGTCATTTTCAGAATCTAAAATTATTGACCGCTTACTTTCAGTGATTGAACAGGATATTGTTCCTAAAACCCGGGAGGGGGTTAAAGCCGGAAACAAACTATTTGGTGCGGCAATTCTTAAAAAGGAAGACCTATCAACGTTAGTATCCAGTACGAATACAGAAACGGAAAACCCTCTCTGGCATGGTGAAGTCCACACCATGAAAAAACTCTATGAACTTCCCCGGAAAAAGCGTCCTAATCCCCGGGATTGCATTTTTCTTGCCACCCACGAGCCCTGTTCACTTTGTTTATCAGCTATTACCTGGGGCGGATACGATAATTTTTATTATCTTTTTAGTTTTGAAGATTCTCGTGATTCATTTAATATTCCCCATGACCTGCGTATCTTAAAAGAGGTATTCAAGGTAGAAAATGGGGACTATTCCCATGATAATTACTATTGGAAAAGTCATGATTTGGTCAAGCTAGTTGATGGCTATCAAGGAGAATTAAAGCGGTCTTTTCTGGACCGCATTGAAAATCTAAAGGCTGTTTATGCTGAAATGTCTGATGTGTATCAATCCAGTAAAGGAGATGCAGACATTCCTTTAGATTAATCTTATTTTTTCTGGAAATAAATTTGATGAATTATAAAATTTTAAAACTTTTACCATTACCCAACTTCACTGGACAAATTAAGTTACTAATTCATTAAAATTTATTGATTTTTGTCGCGAGCACTTTTCGTTTGTTTTTTAGATAGTCATGGATAAATACTCTAATCCAGAGAATAAAGAATGCGTTAATACGGTGCTTTTTGCTGAATTAGTTGCCCCTGAAGATGAGCCAAAATACTTGGCTGATCAAAGGCAACTAATTTTGTCTGCCCAACAACAAATTGGTTTTATTAATGCTGATTTTTTAGCTCCTATTCCAGAAACTAGAACTGAGTGGTTAACAATTATTCAATTTGCCCAAGAAAAAAATCTTAACCACTATCTAAACTCGGAAGAATTTAAGATTCTCTTATCTCATAAATCTTATGTGCAATTATCTAAAAGACAGTTTTTGTCAAATTTTACCCAAAAAGCTTCTATGCTGATTACAACCACTCTAAAGCCAGAAAATGAAGCAAATTGGCTCGAATGGAATGACAAAATTAATAAAACAATGAGGAAGTTTCCTGGCTTTATTGAGTCAGATATTCGGCCATCAATCATAGAACAAAAAGCCAATAACAAAACCTGGATTGTTAATTTTCAGTTCGATAACTTGGATAATCTTAACCACTGGCTCAATTCTCCAGAAAGAGAAGTATTAATTGAAGAGGGCTCTTCTTTTTACGAGGAATCCGTAGTGAGTCAGTTTCCCAGCGGCTTTTCTAGTTGGTTTGATGTTGCAGGAAAACCAACAACACTAGCCCAATGGAAAATGCCTCTTATAGTGGAAATGGGATTATATCCTATGGTGCTTATCCAAACTAAGTTCCTTGGTTTTCTAAATATTTTTCCATTACCTGTGGTTCTTTTAATCAATACCTTGTGCTCCTGTATTTTGCTTCAATATTTTGTAATTCCAGTTATTCAAAAAATGATGCGTTTTTGGCTTTACCCGCAAAAATATTATAAAGAAAAAATTGACTTTTGGGGAAGTGTAATAGTGGCTTTATATTTGCTGTTTATCTGCAGAGTAATGGTGTTTGTATTTTAATAATTGAAGTTGTCTGAAGCGTCTCAATATATCAAAAAAGCTTTATTATTTTTCGCACTATTTTCTCGACTCATCCCTTCTCCATCATGACTTTTTATTATTTGCTTTTTGGTGTGCAGGATTTAGGATTAATACTGTTTTCTAAATTTCTTTCTGCAAATTCTAACTATTCTTGGCTTAAGCTTAGCCTCACTTTGGCGATCGCCATCTTTCCCCAGTCGAAAATTCTGGCCGAGTCTATGCCAGAAGAGGAAGTTGGCAAGATAAATTTAGTTACAGAAATAGAATTTGATGATCAAAATAATAGTAAAAACAAAGAAAATATAGATATATTTCTTAATAAACAATCCCAGTTTCATTTTGCTAAAGATGTTAGAATCAGTCCTTTAAAAGCTTTAACTCCAGGAGAATTAGGGGACTGGCAAGAAGAGGCTGTGCATTATGCCCAGATATTACAGATAAACAATTTTGACCCAGACCATGATCACCATCATGAACCCCATCAATCCGTAGTCGCTATCAGTGGCAACCCCGCCGCCTCTAACATGTTAGTGGGTACAGGACAACTAGGTCAATGGTTAGGGTTAGACGAAAACAGTCCCCTTCGTTTAGGGGGCATTTTTATGGGCAATATTAGTCAACAAATTTCCGGCGGCAATCAGCCTGGTTCCACCGATTTTAATGGAGCTTTAATTTTAGGTTTGGGAATAGATTTAGAAAAAGCAGTGGGTTGGAAAAATGCTTTTTTTGAAGTGGAAGGTTTGCAATATAACGGCCAACCAGTCAACTTTGCGGCAGGTTCTGTCCAGGGCTATAACTCCATTGAAGCCGGGCCCCCTTTGAATCGCACGGAATTGTACCAACTCTGGCTCAATCAAACCTTTCTTGATAATCGCCTTTCTTTTCGGGTGGGCAAGTTAATCCCTTCGATGAATTTTGGTTATGTGGGGCGACCCTTTGTGACCCAAACCAATCCGCAATTATTCACTTCCACCACCGGCTTAATTTATACTCCCGTATTTGTAGGGCCGGCCATGTTGGGCTTCATTCCCGGCTACTACAATTCAGCTTTTGGTTTATATGGTTCATGGAAATCCTGGGGTGCCCCCGGCGACAATCCCGCTACTCCCAATGGTTGGTACACCCAAGCGGGAATTTATGACGGCAGAGGCGCACAGGGAGTACAAACGGGTTTAACTTGGCCTAATTTTTCCGGTGCGTTGTTCAGCGTGGCAGAAGTGGGGGGAACCTGGACTCCCTACGCTGATGATCCGGCAACCGGTTGGGGCAGTGTGGCGGTAGGGGGATGGCGACAGAGTGGTCCGCTAACGGCCCCTGGGGGCGCATTTGAAGCCCAAACGGGGGGCATGTATGCTTACTTGGTGCAAAAACTAGGTAAATTCCGGGATAGCGAAGATCAAAACGGTATTGTTGGCTTTGTCCAAGGTGGTTGGAACAGCTCCAGCACAGCTTTAATGCATAGTTCCCTCGGCTTTGGTTTAACTTTCATTGCCCCCTTTGGCGATCGCCCGTTGGACAGTTACGGTTTCGGTTTTTCCTGGGCCAGGCTAAATGCTAATCCCCTAGCGGGCTACGGCTTTAATAGTTACGAAACCATGATCCAGCTTTATGCCCAGTACCATCTGGTGGGTAATTTATTTATTCAACCGGTGCTGACGGTTTTACCTACTCCCGGTAGTGGTGGGGCTGGGGCTCCTAGTGTAAGTGGCACTGTACAACTCACTTTCCCCTTCTAAAAAACTTCTAGAAAATATGTCCAACTATTCCGGCTGAGAATTGGCAGGGGTGGATTCCACCTCCCCAGTTTCCGCCTCCAGGGTCGATGGAGATTCTACTAAGTTTTCCGGAGGGGTGAATTGGGGTGGCTCCGAATCACTGCCGGTGTTAATTTTGGGAATAAAATCTGGTCTTTTTGATCTTTCCCAACCCACAGGGCGTTTGGAATTGTACCAGGCCACCAAACCGATGGACACCGCCGCCACCAAACCCACAACATAGACCGCTACAAAGTAGGTGGGAAACGTGCCAGCAACCGCCAGGATGGGTAGAGCAAACATATTTTTTAAGAAATAATAGTTGGGGGGGGGAACGAACCCAATCTTAACAAAAATTGTTATCAGGGCAATGGCTCACCCTGGGGTGATTTCAGACATTGAAGGATTAATTCTAGGCATTTGGTAGCCAATTTAGCAACCCGATCCCCAGGGGGGTGGCCTATGATAAAGTGCCAGATGTGGAGTAAGATCAGTGTCGGCCACACCATATCTGTGGCTTAATTTATCTAAGCTCTCACTTTGGGCCCTTGACCCTGTCAGTTTGTTCCGCTACCCTACGAAGTCCCCCTGACTGTCTTTTTCTATGCATCCCACCCTCATCAGCGCCCCTATCAGCTCCTCCGCCAATGATGCCCATGCCGGCACTAGCCAGGGTTCCCATCAGGGACATCGCATACAAGTGATCCGTAGAGATGGCTCCTCAACTCCCCTAAATATTGGCAAAATTCGGGCAGTGGTGGACTGGGCTTGCCTTGGGTTGGAAGTGAACTCCATCGCCCTAGAAGCAGGGCTAACGACTAGGTTGAGAGAGGGGATTAGCACTAGAGAGATTCAAGATAATTTAATTAGCTGCGCTCTGGAAATGTGCAGTCCCAACGAACCAGACTGGCGCTACGTGGCTGGCCGTTTACATGTTTGGAGTCTGTGGAAAGATACCCTAGTGCGTCGGGGATATCAGTATGGGCAGTATCTACGCACGGTACAAACCAAGGTCACCAATGGGGAATATGACTCCCGCATCTTGACTTACAGCGAAGGGGAATTGCAGGAAGCGGGCTGTTGGATTAACTCGGACTGGGACACAGACTATGACTATGCCGGGGCAGTTTTATTAACTAGCCGCTATCTATTACCCAACGAATTACCCCAGGAAGCGTTATTAACCTGTGCGCTGCTATTAGCTTCGGTGGAAGCCCCCGATCGCCGTTTGCAATGGGCCCGGAGATTTTATGAATCAATTGCAGCCCGTAGAATTTCTTTAGCCACCCCAATCCTGGCTAATTTACGAGTGCCCGGTGGTTCTCTGACTTCCTGCTTCATTGTGGCCATGGAGGATAACCTGGAAAGTATTTTTGGGGAAATTACCAATGCTGCCAGAATTTCCAAAAACGGTGGTGGAGTGGGAGTTAACGTTTCCCGCATCCGGGCCACCGGCAGTTGGGTAATGGGTAAGCCCAACGCTTCCGGAGGGGTGATTCCCTGGACAAAACTGCTCAACGATACGGCGATCGCCGTTAATCAGGGGGGGCGCAGAGCCGGAGCCGTAACCGTAGGGCTGGATGTGTGGCATTTGGACGTACCAGAATTTCTGGAAATGCAGGCGGAAAATGGTGACCAACGACGTAAAGCCTATGATATTTTTCCCCAGTTAATCTTGCCCGATGAATTTATGCGGCGGGTCATTAACAAAGAAGATTGGACGTTAGTGGACCCCTACGAAGTTAGGGAAAAAATGGGCATTGAGTTAGCCGAACTCTGGGGGGAACAATTTGAAGGTGCCTATCGAGAAATTGAGTCAAACCTCGATACCACCATTACCCTCTACAAACGTATTAATGCCCGGGAATTGTTTAAGCAGATAATGCGTACCCAGGTAGAAACCGGGATGCCCTATCTTTCCTTTAAAGACACTATCAATAAAGCCAATCCTAATAAACATTTAGGTTATATTCCTGGCACTAATCTTTGCTGTGAATCATTCTCCAACGTTACCCCTGGTCAGGATGCCCATTGCTGTAACCTAGTTAGCCTCAACCTTGCCAATCTAGACTTGCAAGACATTGCTGGGGTCAGTCAGATTGCTGTGCGGATGCTGGATAACACCATTGAATTGACTGCGCCTCCCTTTGCCGATGCTAAAAGCCATAACAATAAATACCGCACCATCGGGGTGGGAGCCATGGGGTTAGCAGACTGGCTGGCTAAACGTCGTCTGAATTATGACGAGTTAGCGGATATTAATCGCTTGTTCGAGGAAATCGGCTATTGGTGCACCCAATCCTCCATGGAATTGGCCAAGGAACGGGGAGCTTACCCTGCTTTCCCCGGTAGTGACTGGCAAAAAGGTTTATTAATTGGTTCCAAACCCGTCAGTTGGTTTCAAGCTAATGCGGCTAAACCGGAACGATGGGAAAAACTCTCCAACGACATCCAAACCCACGGCATTCGCAACTCCCACATTACGGCGATCGCCCCCAACACATCATCATCCCTAGTCCAAGGTTGCACTGCCAGCATTTTGCCGGTCTATAGCCGCTTCTTTTACGATAAATGGGCTAAGGGCACTGTCCCCATTGCACCGCCCTTCATTGGTAATTGTTTCTGGTTCTACCCGGAGAATAAAACCATGGACCAGCGCAAAGTAGTCAAAGCCGTGGCCGCCATCCAACAATGGACAGATACGGGCATTTCCATGGAGTTATTATTTAACCTCAATGCGGGCATTTATTTCCCTGAAGAACCGGAAAGAAGCCTCAATGCCAAGGACATTTTTGACACCCTGGTCATGGCCTGGGAGGCCGGTTGTAAGGCGATCTACTATATTCGCACTGTACAAAAGGATGACTTTAAGGATTCCTCCGATGGCTGCGTTGCCTGTGCTAATTAGATAATCTAAAAACTTGTTCACAAGCTTGAGGAAATGATGCTTAGTTTCCCTTGAAGGTCGTTGATGCCAACAAGGCTAGGATCCGTGGCAAATTTCCTTGAAAAGGGTAATTTTGACGGATTTTTTCTGATGGCGTTGATTTAGCTACATTCTTTTAAATATTGGGCGACGGAAACCGTTTTGCCTCTGCAAAGTATAGGCTTAGAAACTCCCACTCTTGTCCAGGAATCTTTGGATGGGATTGTGATATTAACCTCCGTTAGTCCAGGGTTTGTGCAGAAGATTTCACCCAGATCAAAAAATACCCATCAGGGCTAATGGTAAACCTCATAACTTTGAACAGAGTTGGGTAGCAATCATTAATGTTTTCCTGATTAGTTGCCCGGATTCTATCCCGGTGGGCTGACAAGATAGTGCCGCTAGTTGAGTTTTGTCGCCCCTCCATGGCAATCTAGTCTGGGGTTTAATCAATCTTTTTGCTAGTCATCTCCCCTATCCATTACCAATTAACCATGACCACTTCCCTTGCAGCCATTGCCCCCCACGGCGGCCAACTGATCAATCGCCTCGCCCCGGAAGCAGAACGCCAGGAATTTTTGGCGATCGCCGATAAATTGCCCAGGGTGCAACTGGATGAACGGGCCACATCGGATTTGGTCATGATTGCCATTGGCGGTTTTAGTCCCCTCAAGGGCTTTATGGAGCAGGACGACTACGAGCTGGTGGTGGAAGAAATGAAACTCAGCAACGGTTTGCCCTGGTCGGTACCCGTGACTTTATCAGTGACAGAGGAAGTGGCCGCTCCCTTGGAAGTAGGCAGTTGGGTGCGGTTGGACAACAGCGCTGGTAAATTCATCGGTGTGTTGGAGCTGACCCAGAAATATCACTACAACAAAGCCCACGAAGCTAAAAACGTTTACCGCACCGACGACCAAGCCCACCCTGGAGTCAAGGTGATTTATGACCAAGGCCCTGTTAACCTGGCCGGCCCCATCTGGTTACTGGAGCGGGAACCCCATCCCCTGTTTCCCAAATACCAAATTGACCCCGCCGCTTCCCGTCAGTTATTTGCCGAGCGGGGCTGGAAAACCATTGTCGGCTTTCAAACCCGTAACCCCATCCACCGGGCCCATGAATACATTCAAAAATGCGCGCTGGAGGTAGTTGATGGCCTCTTTCTCCATCCTCTGGTGGGGGCAACAAAGAGTGATGACATTCCCGCCGATGTGCGGATGCGTTGCTACGAAATTATGGTGGACAATTACTTCCCCAAAGAGCGGGTCATTCTGGGTATTAATCCTTCCGCCATGCGCTACGCCGGGCCCCGGGAGGCTATTTTCCATGCCCTGATTCGCAAAAACTATGGCTGTACCCATTTCATTGTAGGTCGGGACCACGCCGGGGTGGGGGACTACTACGGCACCTACGATGCCCAGGAAATTTTTGACGAGTTTGCCCCGGAAGCGCTGGGTATTGTGCCGATGAAGTTCGAGCACGCTTTTTACTGCAAAAAGACCCTGCAAATGGCCACCACTAAAACCAGTCCCAGTGGCCCAGAAGACCGCATTCACCTCTCTGGCACTAAAGTGCGGGCTTTGCTTCGGGATGGACAATTGCCGCCACCGGAATTCTCCCGCCCTGAAGTAGCCCAGGAATTAATTCGGGCCATGCAGGGGGAAAGCTAAAGGAATTAAGGGAATTATTTCTCCAATTCTTGGGCATTAAATATGCGCCTACTATTTGTTTCTAGTCCCGTCAGTTCCCTCAATTCTGGACGGTTGGGGGGAGTGGCCCTGAACTTAAAAAACATCACCCGCACCATGGTCAGTCGTGGCCATGAGGTCAAAATTGTCGCCCCCAAGGGTTCGGCGATCGCCGGTTTGCCCATCCAGGAAATTGCCGGGGCGTTGCAGCCTTTAATTCCAGAGCCGACCTACCACGATCCAGTACTGATGCCAGAGGATGCGGTGGTGGCCCATATGTGGGACTACATCAGGGAAGTAGAACAAGATTATGACTTAATTGTCGATTTTGGCTATGAATGGTTACCTTTTTACCTTTCCCCTTTTTTACAGCGGCCGGTATTGCACTATGTTTGCATTAGCTCCTGGAATGCAGTTATGGACCAGGCGATCAACCGGGTGGCTCAGCTATGTCCCGGCACATTGGGGGCCCACACCCAAGCCCAGGCTGAAACCTATGCTGTGGCGGATTCTTTCCGCATTTTGAGCAGTGGCATTGATTTGGACCAGTATCAATTTGTTCCTAAATCAGGTAAAACTTTGGCTTGGGCCGGTCGCATTTCCCCGGAAAAGGGTTTGGAAGATGCCTTTGCAGTGGCTCAAGCAACCAATTTGCCTTTGCAAGTTTTTGGTTATCTCCAGGATGAACAGTATTGGCAGTCCCTAAAACGCAGTTATCCCCAAGCCCAGGTGGAATATAAGGGCTTTTTGCCCACTGCTGAATTCCAACAGGCTTTAGGTCAGTGCCAAGCCCTAATAATGACCCATAAATGGGTAGAGGCTTTTGGCAGGGTTGCAGTGGAAGCCTTAGCCTGTGGGGTGCCGGTAATTTCCTATGACCGGGGTGGCCCAAGGGAAATCGTCGAAACCGAGCAAACAGGATTTTTAGTACCCCCCGACGACGTTCCGGCTTTGGTGGCCGCTGTAGGAAAAATATCAGCCATCGACCGGGCCAATTGTCGTTCAGTGGCTGATCGCCGTTATTCTCTCCCTGCCTATGGCGATCGCCTGGAGCAATGGTTCACAGATGTGATGAATTTTTACCAATAAACGTCCCTAGAATTGGCGGGCACAACAGTTTCGTTCAGGTCGCTATTTTCTACAACCACAGGCGTTGAATCGGATAATCATCCAGAGCTTGATCACGACTGACTAAAATAAGAGAATGATTAATCGATTGGGATACCAAAATACGATCAAAGGGATCTTTGTGGTGCAAGGGAAGATTATAAAGTTTAATTGTGTCTTTTAGTGTAATAGGTAATAGCTTGAATCGGGTTCTTTGAAAACTAGCTTCAATACTATTGAAATCACCACAGAGAGAAAGTTTACCAATTTTTAGTTTAATAGAAATTTCCCAAAAGCTGGCAATACTAACAAAAACGTTATCCATATTTTCTAAGGTATCTTTTGTCGTCACAGGCAAGTTAGAGTCATCTTCTGCTAACCAAATAAAAACGTGGGTGTCTATCAAAACAGAATTCATTACATATACTCCTCAAATTCTTCTAAGGGGGCATCAAAGTCTTCGGGTAGAGGTAAAATAAAAGTTCCTTTCATCGATCCTGCTAATGGCTTTTGGGGCGCATTTAAGGATTTATTCATTAAATATTCAGCATAGTGTAAAAGCTCGATTTTTAAGTCATCAGGCAGATTTTCAGCAATGTTTAATAGGGCAGCTTCAGTAGTCATTTGAAAATCCTTGAATTTAATGTAATTGGTCAATTTGAATAATCTGCGTTAAATTTTCAATTTCTTCCTTACGGTCTAACAGATCATTATCAAAAGGATACTTAGGGAGATTAGGATTAATCTCAATATCTCTAGGCTTAAGTCGCATAAATTAAAAAATTGGTAAAAATAAGACAATAAAAAGGTGAGCCAAAACTCACCTCTCTACTTTATTGAAAAATTAGTTAAACTAACAAGCCATTAGCATTAAGGGGCTAAAGCGTTACCCCGGAGCAAGCTACCAATGGTTTTGGCGGTAATTTTCATTTGCACCAATGGATTGGCGGGTACCACGGTTTTGTACAGGTAACTGTCAAAAGTTAGCTTTTGCACATCGATGTCGGAACACATTTCCACAAAGGCTTCTCTGGTGGCATCGGTGCGATAGAAGACCCGTTGCAGAATATCCAACACCAAATAGGTAGCGCCGTAGCGTTTATCCCATTGTTTGATGTATTGTTTCAGATCGGCTTCGGTGGGCACCCGTTGGCCATTATTGCTGGTGGCCACAATGGTTTCCGCACACATACGGGCGGATTTGGCGGCAAAGTAAATGCCTTCCCCAGAGGATTTGGTGACGGTACCAGCGGCATCCCCCACTAGGGCTACTCGACCAACCACCCGCCGGGGCCGGGGATGTTCAGGAATGGGATGGGCTTCCACTTTGATGATTTCTCCGCCTTCTAGTTTTTTGGCAGCCCTGGTGCGGATGCCAGCCTGTAAGTCTTTGATGCGGGCTTTGTTCACCTTCATGGTGCCGGTGCCCACCGCCACGTGGTCATATTTTGGGAATACCCAGGCGTAGAAATCCGGAGAAACGTCATCGCCCACATACATTTCTGCTAGTTCATCGTAGTAGGCCATTTTGTCTTCCGGCAGACGAATCCGCTCTTGGAAGGCGATCGCATAGTTGTAATCCCCAGCGTCAATGGCTTTGGCAATGCGAGAGTTAGCGCCATCAGCCCCAATCACCACATCTACTTTTAGGATTTTCATTTCCCCAGTGGTGCCACCAACGCTGTGGTCGGCATAGTGGAGGGTGTAGGGATCACTATCTTTGCTAGGAATGTCTAATTTATAAACGGTGCCATTAATGACTTTTGTACCCAGTTTCTCCGCCCGTTCCCGGAGAAAACCATCCAGCACTTCCCGGCGGCACATGCCGATATATTCGTCGTCCTTGAGGGTCTGACCGATGTTGACCTCGATGTTGGAAGGGGAGATCATTTTCATCTTCCGTACCCGGCGGTCAATGATTTCCGGGGGCAGATCAAACTCATCCACCATACAGAGGGGAATTGCTCCACCACAGGGTTTGGCGTTGTCTAGCTTACGCTCAAACAGGTAGGTTTCAATTCCGGCTTTTACTAAAATTTCGGCGGCGGAAGAACCAGCGGGGCCTCCTCCAACGACTGCTACCCGTAATACCAAAGCCTTTCTCCTAAATTTCTTTTAATAAAAAAAGTGAGCGAGCACGGATCGCATCCTATCACGGTCTTTTTGCTTAGGGGTAGGCGATCGCCGCTGGGACGGCAAAGTTGCAATAGAGCTTTACAAAACCGTTACAAAACTTCATGCTAAGCCTGGTCACCATAGTATTAACCCAGTTTTAACCATTGATTTGATCGAGGTAAAAATGACAGTTTTCCCCAGCAGCAGGGGGAGAAGGCAAAAAGCCTCTTTTTTTCCTAAAATAGTTTTGAGCCAATTACTACCAGTGATTTTCCCGAATCTATAGCGCTGAGCTAGGCTGGAATAACCTGGTTTTCAATTGGATTTTGGCAACTATTGAGACTAAACGAACCTGCGACTATGGCCCCATCAATTTCCCCTGTCACCCAACCTTTGGTTTCCATGGCGATCGCCCCCACGGTGGTGATTCGTAGTGCTTTGGCTAAAGCGGGGGAACATTTGCAAAAATTGGGGAGTAAGGGCCTAGTGGTAACGGGTAGCCACTCTGCTGAGTTGGGGGAAAAGTCTTTACAAACATTGCAGAAAAATTATGGTCTGACCCTGCCTCTGGCCAGCTATTTACCTGACTGCGCCGAGTCTTCCCTCGAACAGTTGCGGCGACGGGTTCACCAGGAACAGCCAGATTTTATCCTAGGTATTGGGGGAGGCAAAGCCCTAGATACGGCTAAGTTATTGGCCCATCAAACCCAATTGGCGATCGCCACAGTACCTACCTCGGCCGCTACCTGTGCGGGTTGGACTGCCTTGGCCAATGTTTACAGCGAAACGGGGGCTTTCCGTTATGACGTGGCCCTAGACCGATGCCCGGATTTATTGATTGTGGATTATGAATTGATCCAACGGGCTGAACCAAGATTACTAGTTGCCGGCATTGGAGATGCGATCGCCAAATGGTATGAAGCTTCCGTTAGTAGTGGTCAATCCAGCGATACTTTCACCGTGGCCGCTGTACAACAAGCTCGAATTTTGCGGGATATTCTTTTCCAAAAATCCGCTGAAGCCCTGGCCCAACCGGGTAGCGAAACCTGGCGGGAAGTGGTGGATGCCAGTTTGTTGATGGCGGGGGTAATCGGTGGTTTGGGTGGTGCTAACTGCCGCACCGTCGCAGCCCATGCAGTCCACAATGGTTTGACCCAATTGCCCCAGGCCCACCATGCCCTCCACGGGGAAAAAGTCGCCTATGGCATTTTGGTGCAGTTACGCTTAGAAGAATTGGTCAGCGGTAATCAACTCGCCGCTACTGCCCGTCGCCAATTACTGAGCTTTTACGATGAGATAGGTTTACCCAAAACCCTGCAAGATCTGGGTCTGGGACGAATTTCCCTGGAGGAATTACGACAGACGGCGGAATTTACCTGTTTACCCAATTCGGACATTCACCGCTTACCCTTTACTGTGACCCCAGAAACGTTGATGGCGGCCATGGTTTCCACCCTAGTGGAGGAACAAGGTACTCGCCAATTATTTGCCCAAATTCAAGATAATTCCGGTCTTTAAATGTGAATGATCAAAAATGTTAACCGTTACTAATTATCCCCATATTCGTAAAATAGACGACCAGCCAGCCCATCTGGAAAGATTGCCTCGCATTCAAGTTGCCCATATTGTGATGGACTATCTTTCCCATGGTTGGTCTGTGGATGAAATGTGCCGCCAACATCCCTATCTAAAGCCTTCGGAAGCATATTCTGCTATGGGCTATTATTTCGATCATCAAGAAGAAGTTGATCAACAGATTCAAGAACAGTGGCAGTCAATCCAGGAAGCAGATTCTCAACCAAAATCACCTTTTTACTCCCGTCTGAGAAGCAGAGGTATTTTATAAGTGACGGTTAATATTTATTTAGATGTCCATGTTCCCCTGGAGATTGGTGATCAGTTACGCCATTGATTAAAAACTTATGCAAGGTTTACTGCTCATTTTTTTGATAGGAACAGGATTAATTTTTTTCCTGCAAAATCGACAGCCCATACAACTAAATTTTTTCGGCACCACTGCTGAGTCTGCCCTAGCTAGCTTCACCTTGCCCCTGGGGTTGTGGGTAGTACTATTCCTCACCCTGGGAGTTTTCACCAGTGTGCTGATCAATGTCCTGAGTTCCCTAGGTCAACCCAAAGCCAGGCCCCAAAATTTTCGCCCCAATCCCCCCCGGCGATCGCCATCGGAATCCTTTGAGCCACCGCCGCCCCCCACCACTCCCCCTAGTCCCCAACGGGCACCGCAACCAGTCACCATGGCAGAAGAATGGGATTGGGATGAGCCAGAACCGGATTTGGCTGATTGGTCTGACCCCAAACCCCCGACTCGACCCCGGCCCACTGTCCAAGATTCCCCCCGCCCTGCCCCCAGGAATAGGGAAAAATTTCCGCCGGAAACAATAGGGCCCACTCCATCGATAGCCTCTGATGATGACCAAGGCGATCGAAATGATCAAGGAGATAATCTGCCCCCTCTTGCCCAAGAGGAAATAATTTCCCCACCTCCCAGGGAGCCTTTACCGGATCTGCGACAATTTGAAGCTCCCCAAACCCCCCAAAACACGAAACGGGAGGGTACTATTTATTCTCAGCAATATCGCCCAGCCCGGCCTAAAGCTGAGAAAAACGAGCCCTCAGATACCAAGCCTCCCCGTCCAAGTGGTGTATATGATGCTCCCTACCGGGTAATTAATTCGGCTCCCAATCCCCCCGTGGCAGAAGAAAATAACGGGGCTGATGAGGAAGAAGATTGGATTTAAGCTGTTCGGCAATCCCGGCGATTATCTCGCCCATACTTTTGCTTAGGAGATTGGAGTTAGGCTTGGAAAGTCCCCCAATCCGCTAGGCTATCAAAAAGAGCAGGGTCTATGGGCCACTGTGTCCCCACCATTGCCGCTGTTACTTCCGTCCAGTCAAACCGCCGTGAGCCAAGATCTACCCGCCTCTCCCAATTATTTTCGCCCGGTATTCTTTTCTACCTTTTTGACCATTTTTTTGGCGGAAATGGGTGATAAAACCCAATTGAGTACCTTACTAATTAGCGCTGAGTCCCAATCTCCCTGGGTGGTGTTTGCCGGCTCAGCCCTAGCCCTAATTTCCACTAGTCTGTTGGGGGTTTCCCTGGGGTATTGGATTGCCCGCCGTCTTGATCCGCAAATCCTCGATTTCTCTGTGGCTCTGTTATTGCTCCTCATTGCTGGGTTGCTGATGGGGGACGTGGTCAGCGCCTAGGCTCAGCACCACAAACATTCCGATATTGAATTTCATTATTCTTGCCTAAAAACGTGGTAAAGCCCCTAGCTTTAGTCATGGCTAGTATAGGAACCTTGGGGCAATCTGCTCCCCTCTAAGTTTTTGTTAGACTACAGAAATTGTTGATTGATTTGTTGAGTTAGACAAGTCTTTTTTTACTGTTTTTACTTCGCTAAATTCTATGACTGCCCAAGCCAACAACACAATCTACGGTTTTTCTGCCAATGCCTTGGATGGTTCCCCCGTAGCTCTGAGGGACTTTGAAGGTAAAGTGCTGTTAATTGTCAACACCGCCAGTCAATGTGGCTTCACTCCCCAATACCAAGGACTCCAGGCTCTATACAATCGATTCGGCGATCGGGGTTTTACGGTGCTTGGTTTTCCCTGTAATCAGTTTGGCCAGCAGGAACCCGGTGGCTCAGGGGAAATTAAAAACTTTTGCGAAACCCGTTATGGAGTAACTTTTCCCTTATTTGAAAAAGTGGAAGTCAATGGTCCCAACGCCCATCCCCTATTTAAGTTTTTAACCGCAGCTAGCCCTGGTATGGCCATTCCTTTTTTGGGTGGTGCGGAGGACATTAAATGGAATTTCACTAAGTTTTTGGTCGATCGCCAAGGTAAAGTGGTCAAACGCTACGGTTCCATCGCCAAACCCGATGAAATTGCGGCGGACATCGAGAAATTGTTGTAATTTTCTGACCCCATTCCTGCAAAATTTTGCCTACTAACAAAGACCAATTTGAACGCTTAAAGGCTGAGGCCGAGGCTCCCTATCGAGGTTTCCGCAAATTTATCTACCTGGGCTTGGGGGCTTCCGGCCTGATTGGCGTATTTATTTTTAGCCTCCGACTGCTGGCCGGCTACGACCCGACGGAGATTTTGCCCAATTTGGCCCTCCAACTGGGGGTAGTGGCCCTGATGACTTGGCTATTTCGCTGGGAATCGAGCAAAAACCAGGGCAACAATGGAGACAATTAGAATGCGTCCTCTCCCCTAGAAATTTTGGCGATCGCCTGGTCAAAATTCATTCCGGTGTGACCAGGGCTTTAATCATCAGGGCATCAATTATCAATGAACTGCAACGCATTAAGAAACGTGCGGGCCGCATTATCTCTGGTGCTGGTCAAGGGTTGTATGACCCCCATGGCATAGATTTTATTCCCGACTAAATAGGCACGAAAAGTCACTCTTTCTGTGTCACTTTCAAAAGTAAATTCCGAGCCTTGATAATCCCCCAAAGTTACCGGGCGCTCATTCATGAGGGAAAAGGTTTCCGTCGGGGCTACCCTGGCTTGCATAGCGGTGAACAGGGCCGCAGGGTCGTTAATTTGTTGCTCAGTTAACCCTGTGGCATAGGCCGCCACATAACGATGGTCGTTGTCGGTGCTGGTCAAGGTTTGAAAATTTAAATCCCCTTCAGCGGTAGCAATGACAACGTTATCCTGGGCCAAAATTCCTGGGGGCATCCAAAAAGAAACATTACCCTGGCTAAAAACAATTAACTGCCAATTGTTAGCATTGGTGCGGATAGGCGGTACACCGCTGGGGGGACGTTGGAACCGCAGAGTGTCCTGGGATTGGGGACGACCCGTTTCAAAAAAACTCCGCAGATCTTGGTTGGGGGACTGGGCCATTACTTGGCCCGTGGTTGATCCTCCCACAACAGTGGCGATCGCCGTAGCGACAAATAGTGAGTACTTCATAAAAAAGCCCTTAAATTCAACAAAACTCAAACAGTTAGTTCACTAGCCCAAATCTTGGTCATCGGCTCCCGGCCTGGCCACAACATTGGTGCCCGGAGCATCTGTGACCGGATGCCAAATGGTCAAACCGAGTAAATGCTTAGGAGTGGGGGCGCTGGCAAAGAGGGAAATCCCTAAAGCTAGCAGAACAGCCAGGGGAGCAGTGACCGCCGAGCGCCAAATGCCAGGGAAAGTAAGCCAACCGGCATTGGAAGCAATAATTACCAGTAAAACTGCCGCCACGGTGCCGTAAAAAGCACCCAGAGCATTAATGCGGGGAAACAAGACCCCCATCAGAAAAATCCCCAACAGCGGTCCCAAAAACATGGTGGTATAGGACACCAAGAATTCTAGTAGATCCTGCCCGGTGGAAGCGGCATAAATAGCGGAAAAAATTGCCACTACGCCCCAGACAATAATTAACCCCTGGGCCACCCGGACTGAGCGCATTTCGCTGGCTTGAATATTTATGTAACGGTCGTAAAAGTCCACCGTCATGCAAGTGGCCAAAGAATGCAAAGCAGAATCGATGGAAGACATGGCCGCCGCAAAAATCGCCGCCACGAGGAATCCCGATGCCCCAGGGGGGACTTGGTTGACAATAAAATAGGAAAGGATTTCATCGGGTTTGATATTTCCTGGTAACCCTCCCTGGAGTTGGTAAAAGCTGAATAGCAAAACCCCTAGTAACAGGGTGGCCCCTACTCCTAAAACGCCGGAAAACCAACCGAGAAAGATGGCTTTGCGGGCTGATTGCTCATCGGCACAGGAAACATAACGCTGGACTGACTGTTGATTAGTCCCCGCCACCGCAAAAGCTAAAATGCCGTAGGCGATCAACGCTGTGGGTAGAGAACGAATGGAAGCGGGATCCCAATCAAAATTAAATACCACCAACTTGCCGTTTTCCCCAGCAATGCGCCACAGTTCCCCAAAACCCCCTGGCACAGCGGTAACTGCGGCCCAAATGCCCGCCCCCAAACCGACGAAAATCATGCCAAATTGCAACACGTCCGTCCAAACTACGGCGGTGATTCCCCCGGCAACGGTGTAAATAATCGAAACCACCCCCACCATCAAAATGGCAGTATTCGTACTAATGCCAGTTAGCACCGATAACACCAGGGCGGCGGCGTATAAAAGTCCCCCTAGGCGGGCAATGACAAACAGCAGAAAACAAAGGGAACCGAGGGAACGGGTTTTGGCATCGAAGCGCCTTTCCAAATATTCGTAGGCAGTGGTGAGATTGAGCCGGACAAAAAATGGCAAAAAGACAGCAATGACTAAGCCATAGCCGATTAAGTCTCCCAATTGCAGTTGCAAATATAAAAAGCCGTGGCCGTAACCCTCCCCCGGGCCCCCCAGCAAAGAAGCGGCGGAAAAAGAGGTGGCAATGATGGAAAAACCTAGGGCCCACCAGGGAATTTGCTTTGCACCCCGGAAATATTCATCGGTATTATCTTGTTTGCGACTGGCGATCGCCCCAATGGCAATGACAATCGCCGAATAGACCAGCACAATGGCCCAGTCAATCATGCCCATGAAAAATCAAACTCCTTGGCAATGTGGCAATATTCCACCCTACAGGTTTTGGGACGTAGAGCACCGCCAGATTGATCCCAACTACAGGGAATGAAAGTGAAAAAGTCTGTTTTTTCCGACAGAGGAAAGAGCTTGATTGGTTTTAACTATAAACAAGCAGCCAAAATGTCCTGTTCCAGGGCACCAATGGTGCTGATTTCCTTTAAGCCCTGCAACGTTAAGTCAATATTGTTACCACTGCGGGCCACTGGCGATCGGGGAACTAGGTTCAGGGCAAAACGGCTGGGGGGCTGCTCCCCATAGGGGTCTTCCACTACCAAATCCAACGCTTGGGCAGAGACGGCGCCATGGGTACAAGCAAACTCAGACTGGTAAGCAAAAAAAGCTCCTATCAGTTGATTGCCCCGTACCTGAAAGATGAAATATTCCTGGCCCACTAACCCCGGCTGGGCAGATTCACCATAAAAATGAACACCTTGGCGCAGAGGAAAATTTTGGGCTGCAACGGCCATTGGTGTGATTAAATTTCCTAGTCCCATAAAGGCAAAGCTTAGTAGGGCGGTGGAAAATTTGGCCAGGCGATCGCCGCTGCCTGGAAGTAGGAAAAGTAACATAATTTTGTAGGTGGGAGGAGTAAGGTTAATGATTAAATCATTACTTCTAACTTAACAATCATTCACGAAACTGAGCTTCCCCCGATAGTATGATGATCCAAAAATTAACAAACTTTCATTAATTTACTGATGGCGATCGTCAATGATGCGGACTATATTGCAGATTGTCAGTAACCATCTCGGCAGTTTTTAAGCCAGCGAGACCCATAACTCCCATAACTATGGATAAAGCCATTCGGAAAATTTTTGCCTATCTTCGTCCAGGGGTCATCCTAGTCGCTTGCTTGCTGAGCCTATTGTTTTTTGTTCGGCCTGCCCTGGCTTTTTGTGGTTTTTATGTAGCCCAGGCTGACACTAGTCTTTATAACCATGCGTCCCAGGTGATCATTGCCAAAGACGGCGATCAGACAGTGCTAACCATGGCCAACGATTACCAAGGGAAAGCCCAAGATTTTGCCCTCGTGGTGCCGGTTCCGGTGGTGCTACAGGAAGACCAAGTAAACGTAGGGGAGAGAAAAATTATTGAGCGTTTAGACAATTTTAGTGCCCCCCGTTTAGTGGAATATTTTGACAATAATCCCTGTGAAACCTACGGCGGCCGTCAATTTATGGATGCAATGCCAGCGGCCCCCAGCATGACCAGAGGATTGCAAGAAAAAATAAGCAATGAAGCGTTGGGAGTCACCATTGAAAATCAGTTTTCGGTAGGAGAATACGACATTCTCATCCTCAGTGCCAAGGAATCCAATGGCCTAGAAACTTGGTTAAACCAAAATAATTACCGCATTCCCCCTGGAGCGACCGATGTATTGGGAGCATATATTAAACAAGGGCTAAAGTTTTTTGTTGCTAAAGTCAACCTGAAAGAATTCGATCGCCAAGGATTTCAAGCCTTACGGCCGCTGATGATGGCCTATGAATCCCCCCGGTTTATGTTGCCCATTCGTTTAGGTATGGTGAATGCAGATGGCCCCCAAGAATTAATCGTTTATCTACTCTCTCCCCAAGGAGCGGTGGAAGTTACCAACTATCGCACTGAAAAAATTCCCTCTAACTTAGATTTACCTGAATTTGTCCAGGGGGAATTTGGCCAGTTCTATGGCGCTATGTTCGACACTGCCTATAAGCGCTCCGGCAAAAATGTTGCCTTTCTGGAATATGCCTGGGACATGGGCAGTTGTGATCCCTGTTCGGCGGATCCCCTTTCCCCCCAAGAACTAGAAGAAGCCGGAGTATTTTGGTTAGACCAACCCAGTGCTAGCCCCAATCCTTCCTTCCGGGGTATGCCTTTCCCTGGCAACAGCAATGTGTTCATCACCCGTTTACATTTACGCTACACCCCCGACAAATTCCCGGAGGATTTACGTTTTCAAAACACCGCTAACCAGGAATTGTTCCAAGGGCGTTATGTCCTACGGCGTCCCTATCGTGGGGAAATGAATTGCACCGCCGCCAACACCTATCGTCAAACGGTGCAAAAACGCCAACGGGAAGAAGCCAAGACCCTTGCTAATTTGACTGGTTGGCCCCTGGGGGAAATTGAGGACAAAATTAACTATCTGGAAGGCCCCCGGGATTCTATTCCCTGGTGGCGCAAACTCTGGCCCCGTTAAAGTTGAAGTAACTTATACATCTCAATTGCCATGGATCCCTTAACCAAATTAGTTTTAAGCGCCACTACCCTGCCCGTGCTTTCCGCCCTGGGTTTAGCCCGTTGCCTTGGTCAACGCAGTGAAGCCCTAGGTAAACTTTCCGAAGAAGTGTTCCGAGGCGATCGCCTGCCGGTGTTACCCTTTCCCGTCGAAGAAGAAGCAGGTTAAAGTGAATACTCCCCCCAAACCTTGGCTGGGGATAGCGGGTGAGTTGTAATTTGACTAAAACTTTATGGGTCATTTTCCCCACAAACTGCGGGTGCTGTTGAGCGTTTACTTTGCCCAAATGGTGGAGTACCGGGCAGAAATTTTCTTTTGGATTTTGTCCGGCTCCCTGCCTCTAATTTTGATGGGCGTGTGGGTGAAAGCAGCGGAGAGTGGCGACTTTACCCTTGACGCGATCCAGGTGGCCCGGTATTTTTTTGCTGTCTTTGTGGTGCGCCAGATGACCACCATCTGGGTAATTTGGGAATTTGAAAAGGAAGTGCTGGAAGGAGTTTTATCTTTCCGTTTACTGCAACCCCTAGATCCGGTGTGGCATCATATAGCCCGCCACTGGGCCGAAAAAATGACCCGCCTGCCCATTCTGGCTATTTTGACTGTTCTTTTTTTCTCCCTCTATCCCGAAGCCTTTTGGCTGCCCGATCCCTGGCATTTTATCCAAGGGCTAATTGGCATTGTCTGTTCCTTTACCTTGTACTTTTTGATTCAGTACACCTTTGCCCTCTGTGCCTTTTGGACGGAACGGGCCAGCGCCCTCCAAGACCTCTGGTTTTTGTTTTATATTTTTCTGTCGGGCGTTATTGCTCCCCTAGAGACCTTTCCCGACGCAGTAAGGCAAATTGTTTTACTCACCCCGTTCCCCTACGGTGTTTACTTCCCC
Source organism: Synechocystis sp. FACHB-908 (assembly GCF_014698595.1). Classification (NCBI taxonomy): domain Bacteria; kingdom Bacillati; phylum Cyanobacteriota; class Cyanophyceae; order Synechococcales; family Merismopediaceae; genus Synechocystis; species Synechocystis sp. FACHB-908. The sequence goes on from NZ_JACJTH010000012.1 coordinate 43,092, forward strand.
GCCGCCGCTTTGGTGGGTTTACCTTTGCCCTTCTTCAAGAGTTTATTAATTATTGGTGTTTGGATTGGCATATTTGCCCTGCTTAACCGTTGGCTATGGCGACAGGGTTTGAAACAATATTCTGGCATGGGAGCGTAGGGCCAGGGCCCTTTGCCTGGTTTCAGGTTACTATTCTCAATTGACCCACTAAAGTGACCCCAATGCTGGGGGATTTTTTTCTAGCTTCTCCCCCGACTTGGGATTCAATTCCCCCATTTAATTGGGGCTTGGCCTAACTTTTTTCAGTGGAGACAATAGTCGGGAATGCAGTTTTGCTCCATATATTCATGGTACTTTTGAATTTGCTTGTCACATTGCTCCTGGGTCCAGCCACAATGGTCTGTTAACGTTTGGCAAATGCCGGCCAGGGCGCTAAAGCCATAATCGTTAGTCACCATGGCGATCGCCGTACGTCGTCGACAAATATCCACCAAGGTGTGGGCCATTTCTGCTTGTACTGCAAAAACAACTTGGGCTTTGATATCCGGCAAGGAAGGAATAATCCTTTCCCCCAACTCCGGCGCTCCGTGGACTAAGGCTAAAATGTCTCCAGCCCTGGCTCCGTAAAGGCAAAATAAATGTTGAATAGAATGACGCTCCAAATGATTGCCATATTTATCCATGGCAGTTTCCAAGGACAGGGGATAGGCTTCTGCCCCCGGTAAAGGTTGGGTCAGGGTTGGACAGGGAGGAGCAGAGCGTCTCAGCTTGCCATAAACCTTATCCACCATTTCTTCTCCCACCTGGCGATAGGTGGTCAACTTACCGCCAATTAGGGAAATCAAATTATTAACTCCGTCTTGACTATGGTCATAAAGAATATGGTTGCGGGTAATACTGCCGGCCTTTTTGCCATCGGTGTAGGGCAGAGGGCGCACCCCGGAATAGGTGAAACGCACATCCTGCCTGGTTAACTGAGCTGCTGGCATCACCCGGTTAGTTTCCGCAATCAGGTAATCAATCTCGTCATCACTGGCTTTAACCCTGTCGAGGGAACCATCATAGCGGTGGTCCGTGGTGCCAATCAGATATTTACCCAACCAGGGAATGATGAAATAGGGCCGTTTATCCACAAACGCTTCCACATATAAGGCTGAAGCGGGGGCTCCAGGGAAGGGATCCACCACAATATGACTGCCCTTGGTGCCACCAATTTTTCTTTCTTGGACAATGGCAACGGGTTCTCCCCCTCGATGGGCTAAGCCACAAACTTCATCTACCCAGGGGCCAGTGGTATTAATGACGATCGCCTGGGCGCTATTAACAGTAAATTTTTCTCCGCTCAGTTGATCCTGGCAATGGATGGCGGTAATCAGGTTATTTTCCCCTTTCTCCAACCCCTTCACAGCCACATAATTGAGCATGGCCGCCCCGGCCTTTTGGGCCGATAGGGTCACTTCTAAATCTAACCGTTCCGCATATTCCACCTGGCCGTCAAAATATTGGGCTCCTCCTTTTAAGCCTTTTTTCTCCGCCGCTCGGAACAGTTGCTGGAACTGTTGGGGGCTTAACATCCTATGGGAAGGGAGGGTTTTATCAAAACTGAGGATGTCGTAAAGAATCATGCCCGCCTGAATTTCCCAATAGGCCCGGCTCGACCAGTCGTACACCGGAATGGTCAACTGGAGGGGCTGGACCAAATGGGGGGCGGTGTGGAGCAGAACTTCCCGCTCCCGCAGGGATTCCCGCACCAGATTAAATTCAAAATATTCCAGATAGCGCAGGCCGCCATGGATTAAGCGGGTGGACCAACTACTCGTACCACTGGCGAAATCATCCTTTTCGATCAGGAGGGTTTTTAGGCCCCGTAGGGCTCCGTCCCGGGCCGTGCCAACCCCGTTAATGCCTCCCCCAATCACAATTAGGTCATAGGCCGTATTTTGGATTTCTGGGAAATTACGCATGGCTGGGTAATGCTCCAATGAGGAATAAATCGTGCAATTGAATGGAAAAAAGCCCCCTAAACTCTAACTTTGGGCAATTTTTAGGGGGTTTGGACAATGGTTATTTGGTTACCATCCGCCGACCACAACTGGCATTGGCGATCGCCTACATTTGGGGGGGCTCTCCCAGTACCACATCGGCGTAGGCTTCCCGCAGTAGGTGATTGGCCCATTGTTGAACGTCGTAACGCTTAATGGCGGCGTACATTCTCCCCATGCGTTTTTTCTGTTCGTCTTTGTCCATGGCCAGGGCCTGGTCAATGGATTCGTCCATACGGCTGGAAGCGTAGGGGTTAGTCAACACCGCATCGGGTAGTTCCACCGCACAACCGGCAAATTCCGAGAGGATCAGAACTCCTTCTTCGCCATTTTTAGCCACCACATACTCCTTAGCCACCAGGTTTAGCCCATCCCGCAGGGGAGTGATCCAGGCAATGTCGGCGGCACAGAACAGGGCAATGAGCTCCTCATAGGCTAAAGGAGAGGTGAACAGCATCACTGGTGTCCAGGACAGTTTGGCAAAGCGACCGTTAATTTTCCCTGCCAGTCGTTCAATTTCGTTTTGGGCGTTGCGATAAATACGCATTCCCTCAGCGGCCTTGGCTACGGGGACTACCAGGCTAATTTCCCCCTGCAATTCGGGGCGACGCTCCAGTAGACGTTCATAGCACATCAACATTTCCTTGGTGCCCTTCACGTAATCCACCCGCCCAGCGGAAACAATTAGCCTCTTACCGCCTAAATCTTGTTTAATTTCAGCAACTTTTTGTTGCACACTTTCTTTGGCCACGATCGCCCGGATATTTGCCGGATTGGTGCCCACGGGAAACGCATCGAGGTTAATGAGGCGATCGCCATAACGCAACTGGGTGGTGAGTTCCGGTTCCGCCAGGGCCGTACCGTAGGGGGTAAAGGCTTGGTCTACCACAACCCGTCTGGTGATTTCCACCGGCTTGAGACTACGGGCCACGGCGACAAAATTTTCTACGTAGCGGGGAATATGAAAACCACAGAGATCACAGGCCAGCAAGCTTTCTACGATCGCCTCCCGCCAGGGCAAAATATTGAAAATATCAACGCTGGGGAAGGGGGTGTGGTGGAAAAAGGCAATCTTGGCGTTGGGCTTGAGCTGACGAATGTAAAGGGGCGCTAACCAGAGGTTATAGTCGTGGACCCAAAACAATGCATTGTCATCGGCATCGGCACAGGCCGCCTCGGCAAATAAGCGGTTAATGTGCTGAAAATTATCCCAATCAGAAGAATCGTAGGTGAACTGCCAGGGGAAAGAGTGGAGAATGGGCCAAAAGGCTTCCTTGGAAGTGATGTGATAGAAGTTTTTTACCTGCTCCGCCGTCAGGGGCACCCGGCGCACCGTACAACGATCGCCAAGGCCTTCAATGGACATATCCGCCTGAAAATCATCCTTTTGCTTCGGCGAAACCTGTTTCCATGCGACCCAGGTGCTCTGTTCCGCATCGGCAAAAAAACTTTTGAGGGTGGGCAAAATCCCGTTGGGACTCTTTTTCTCTCGATACACCGTTTTGCCATTTTCCCTAACTTCGTCGTAGGGCTCACGGTGGTAAAGGATCACAAGGGATGAATTCATAAAATCAGCGGTCTCCAAAATCAAGAATCAAACAAAGTAACTATTGGGTTAGTCTAGTACGGCTAATGCACCCGACTTCCCGGAACCCAAGTTAATTCCCGCCGGGGCATTTTAGTACGTTGAATAAAACTTTTCACCGCTAATATCGGTACAGAAAAATTGATTACGTCCTGGGCGAGTCCACAGACATCGCGTTCCCCTGTGGGGGCAATTACGGTAACGGCTCATAAATCTTTGTTAAAGATTACTTAACCCGTCAGTAAAATGCCGTAACACTAATTACCTTTTCCCCTTACTCCAGAGGAGAACAGCAGCGGCAAGCCACCAATCTCTGGTTTTTGGAAAGCCGCCCCTGGACTATGGAAAAAGTAGTTACTTGTTAAGTATAGTAACAGAAAAAGCTTTTCTGGCAAGATTTCTGCTTCTGGAGTTGGGGGTATCCTCTGGAAATTTACCCGTCGATTGCGGTAAATTCTATTTTTTTTGTTAACCTTAAAACTATTGCCATGGGCAGGGTAAATTGATTTTTTCTTGTTGTTTGATCCCATTTTCCAGTCTTTTTGACTTCCATTCAGTCAGGATAATTTTTGCAGTTTTTTTATGGAGTTTTGATAACATTGAGCTTTGCCCCCGGCGATCGCCTAGGGATAAACAATAAACGTGTGAACTAATATGCCTGGATTTATCCCTGGATTGACATTGTTTTTGCCCCCCTAAGTCAGCAATGACAGAGTTGAAAATCCCTTACTCCCCAGCAATTTCAGCTTATTTTGAGCTTATTTTTCAGTATGAAAACATTGAATCGTATCCATCTGGTCGAAGAAGAAACAGAAAAACTAATGGCTTGGGCCCGGAGTGTCACGGAATCGCCGGAGAACTATTTCCAAGCGGCCCGGGAAGTGGTGAAAAAATTGGGGGGCCATTACCAAGGGGATGGCCTAACCCAAGTGGGATTTTGGGTGCCCCGGTTAGCGGGGGAAGGGGCTTTTACTGAAAAGTTAATTTACCTAGAGGTGTTTACGCCCCTGGGGGAGATTGATTTCCAAGCGCCGGAACAAACTGGCTTGTTTCGTTGGGAAAGGATTGAATTGCCGCAACAGGGGGAATTTGTTTGGGCTGTGCTGTCGGGGATGCGGCCAGGCACCAGAGATCAAGCTGGTTCTTTCTATTGGTTGCGCTATTACGATTCCATTTTGTCCAACACGTTGGTCATCCGTGATCCCCTGACCTATTCCCTGCCCTACGGTGTTTTTGCCCCAGCGGAACTGTACGATGTGGAAAAAATGCAGAGGGAACGGGCGGATTTAGATTATTTACGGCGATCGGCTGCCCTGAACCATTGCCAAGAAAATCCTGAAAATGTCTTTGATCCGGAGCAGCTTAAGGCCCAGCGGGCGGCGGTGCTTAACCCGGCCATTCCTGTGGATCAAAATTTGCATCCCGATGAAGACAGCGAAGCGGCCATTTGTCGGGTGGGGGCCATGGCCAATATTTTGCAGATCCACATCAATACCGCTTCCCCGGAAGGCACCCTGGTGGGACTCACTAAAATTTACCAACGGCTGGGGGAAAAAATTCTCCGGCACGAACCCCTCAGCGACGCGGAACAGAATTATTTGGGCTACGACGCCATCCAACTATTGCCCATCGAACCCACCATTGAATATCGCCTGGAAGATTTCAACCAAGACCACGAATTTTTCTCCATTGCCGGGGAAGAGGTGGAGGAAATAGAAGTGGAAGAAGGGGCTGTGGTGGTGGAAGAGAAAATCAAAGTTACCCTCCGCAAACCCAATACCCAAAATTGGGGCTATGACGTGCCCATTCTCGGTTCCGGAGCCACTAATCCTGCGGTGTTAGGTACTTTGCGCCCGGATGAATTGGTGGACTTGATTGCCACGTTGCACAATTTTCCCAGCGGCCCCATTCAGGTAATTTACGATTTGGTCTATGGCCATGCCGATAACCAGGCGTTGGAATTGCTCAATCGGCAATATTTTAAAGGCCCCAATATGTACGGCCAGGATTTGAACCATCAGTTGCCCATTGTTCGGGCCATTTTGTTGGAAATGCAACGGCGCAAAATTAATACCGGAGCCGACGGTATTCGGGTGGATGGGGGCCAGGATTTCCGCTTTTTTAATCCCCTCACGGGACGGGTGGAACAGGACGATGCCTATTTATTAGCTATGAGCGATGTGGTGCAGGAAATCCAAGGTTGTAAACGGTTACTGTTCACTATTTTTGAAGATGGCCGTCCCTGGCCCGAAGACGGTTGGGAAGAGAAATCCACCTATAGGGAGTTAATTGAGCTGCGGCCGGAATCCTACCAGTGGGGTCCCCTAATTTTTGCCCATAACACCCCCTCCCTCAAGGGTTTTTGGCAACGGAAATGGGAACGGGTTTGTGAGGTGATGTACAAAGGCGATCGGTGGATCACTGGCTGTGGTAACCACGATACGGTGCGCCGGGGTAACCAAATTGACCACCATAACTCGGAAATTAACTGGAATTTGGGCACAACTTTGCCGGAAGTGTTGCACAATGCCTACGACAATCCGGCCACCTTATTGTGGGTCTATGGTTTTTGCCCGGGCTTACCGATGGATTTTTTAAATGCCATGATGCACAGTCCCTGGGGGTTTTTCCGCAACACCGATGAACGCTATGGCGTGAAAGTAGCTTTTGAAGAAGCGGGTTTTCTCGATTGGCAAATTTCCCCGGAGTTATACCAGCACCCCCAACTATTTCCCCAACTAAAGGCCCTGGGTTTTAAAGATTTGGCACTGTTGCAACGGTTTATGAAGGCAGTGGCCGATGCCATGGTGAAAAAAGATTTTCAGCTCGAAGCGGTAGCTAAGGCCTGTCGCCATTGTTTGGGCTATGAGCCTGAGGAAGATGGGGACGCGGCGGCCTGTGATCTGGAATTACTCAGTCAGTTTAAACATGCCGAACAACCGGAATTTGTTACCCGTTTGGATGTGCCGAAGTTGAAAAAATTTGCTAGGGCTTTTATGGAAGATGGCCACGAAGCTTGTCGGGTATCCTATCATTTCGACCAAGTGGACCCAGAAAGAAGTCGTTTTAACTTGGCATTGCGCAATTACCGACGGCAACATCCCTGGTTACACCACAATCTCCAAGACGGCGATCGCTTTAACCGCATCCATGAAAATGACCACACTCTTTTTTATGGTCTCAGGACTAACCCCGCCACAGCCCACAGTGATGATCCTGAAAAGGTGGTGATGGTGACCCATATGGAGGGAGATCCTGCCATTGTTACCTTGGGGGACTGGTTACAACTGGATTTGCAGGAATGGGAAGTGGCGATCGCCACCCCGGGGGTGAATGTGGATTCCACGGCGGATTCGTTACGGGTGTTTGAGTTGCGGGATGGCCAGGGTGTGATTTTGCGCAACAGTCGCTCGAAGAAGGAATGCTAGGGCCAACCAGAGCAAGGATTTTTTTTGATTAATTTTTCGGAGGTTACCGTCTATGACAGCAAAACATAATCAGTATGTAATGGCCCTGGATTTGGGCACCACCGGCAATCGAGCTATTTTGTTTGATTACGAAGGCAATATTGTCGGGCAAGCTTACAAAGAGTTAACCCAGTTCTATCCCAAGGCTGGCTGGGTGGAGCACGATGCCCTGGAAATCTGGCGGGATACGAAAACAGTCATGCAGGAAGTGGTGCAAAAAACCGCTATCCAACCCCAACAAATTGTGGCGATCGGTCTAACGGTGCAACGGGAAACGTGTTTGCTCTGGGATAAGACCACTGGCCAACCCCTCCATCCGGCAATTGTCTGGCAGGATCGACGCACTGCTCACTTTTGTGGAGAATTAACCGCGGCGGGCTACGTGGACGAAATTTATGAGCGCACCGGCCTCGTGTTAGATGCCTATTTTTCGGGCACCAAACTCCATTGGTTATTGGATTGGGTTAAACAGAGTAAGAGTGTCGATCCAGCTAATCTGTTGGCGGGCACCATTGATAGCTGGGCCCTCTGGAACTTAACTGGGGGTAAAGTACACCGCACGGACCACAGCAATGCTAGCCGTACTATGGTGCTCAATTTAGACAGCCTCATCTGGGATGAAAAGCTGTTGGATTTATTCACCATTCCCGCCCAGATTATGCCGGAGGTGCAACCTAGTTTGAGTTACTTCGGCGTTACCGACCCGGAAATTCTGGGGGTAGAAATTCCCATTACCGCCATTTTTGGTGACCAACAGGCGGCCCTCTATGCCCACGGCTGCGATCGCCCAGGATTGCTGAAATGTACCTACGGCACGGGGGCTTTTTTGGTGGCGAATACGGGGCAAACGGTAACCCGTTCCCAACATCGCTTACTTTCCACTGTGGCTTGGACCCAAACCAACCGAGACAAAAGCTTGACAAGGGATTACGCCTTGGAAGGAAGTATGTTCACTGCTGGTTCCTGTGTGCAATGGCTACGGGATAAGTTGGGTTTAATTGAATCAGCGGCGGCCAGTGAAAGCCTAGCCCGCAGTGTGGATAGCAATGGCGGCGTTTACTTTGTGCCGGCCCTAAGTGGTTTGGGGGCTCCCCATTGGGACATGAATGCCTGTGGCGCTTTTCTTGGCTTAACAGCAGGGGTAACTAAAGCCCATCTAGTCAGATCGGTTCTAGAGGCGATCGCCTTCCAAGCCCGGGAAGTGGTGGAGGCCATTAACCAGGATAGTCCCGCCCCCATTCAACAACTGAAAGTAGATGGAGGAGCCTGTAACAATGACTTTTTGATGCAATGCCAAGCGGATGTTTTAGGCATTCCCGTAGAACGGCCTGCGGTGTTGGATGCCACGGCCCAGGGAGCCGCCTTTGGAGCCGGGCTAACGGTGGGATTTTGGCAAGACTACCGGGCTTTGGTGGAAAATCGGGCCATTGACCGGGTATTTGAACCAGGAGTAGGATCCGCCGATGCCCAGGCAAATTTTTCCGTTTGGCAAGAGGCTGTCCGCCGGGCTAAAAATTGGGTGGAATCAGCTTCAAATTAGGTTTTTCCGAACCTTCCACCACGGGACGATAAGCTTAATTTGTCTTCAATTTCTGCCCATGCGTATTCAGGAAGGTGTATCCGTTGACCAGTGACATTGCTTCCATCACCAGCACCCAAAACCCCCTGGTTAAACAATTGCGCCAACTGCACCAAACCAAGGGACGGAAACAACAGGGTCAACTTTTGCTGGAAGGCACCCATTTGCTCGAAGTGGCCTTAGCCCAGGGCAAAGGCTTTAACCATGGCTGTTTCACCGCAATGTGGCAGGAAAAAAATCCCGTCTTGGCCGATCGCCTAATGGCCCAGTCTGTCCACAGTTATTTGGTCAGTGGGGAAGTTTTGGCAAAAATGGCCAGCACCGTTAATCCCGACGGCGTGGTAGCAACTTTAACCATGGATCAATTTTGGCGATCGCCGCCCCCCCATGCTCGGTTAGGCCTAGTGCTGGAAAGATTACAGGATCCAGGTAACCTGGGCACTATTCTTAGAACCGCCGCCGCCACCGGAGTGGAAGGAATTTGGTTAACCGCTGACTGCGTTGATCCCACCAGCCCAAAGGTCTTGCGCTCCTCCGCCGGTAGTAGCTTGCTTTTGCCCCAGCAACAACTGCAATCTTTGCCGCCACTCTTGGAAAAATTTCACACCCAGGGATTACAACTCATTGCCACCGTTCCCCAGGCAACCCAAACTCTCTGGGAAATTGATTTTCAGCGGCCCACCATAGTCATTTTTGGTAGTGAAGGCCAAGGGCTCAGCGCTCCCGTGCTGGAACTAACCACCCATCAAGTGGCCATTCCCCAGGCTCCCCAGGTGGAATCCCTCAACGTGGCGATCGCCGTCGGGGTAATGCTCTACGAAGCTCGGCGACAACAATGGGCGGCATCAACACCAGGGTAAGTTCGGTTCTTTGCCCTCCGGTTTTTTCCTGAAATTGTTACATTGTGTTTATCCCATCGGAATCAATCCCAAATCGAGTTCCATTACTAGAAGAGGAGATCCACTGTGACCCATGAACCCCAACGTCCCCAACCGTTATTCGCTGGCAATGAAGCCCCAGGCAAAGATAGTTTGTGGACATACGTTCAAGAATTAAGCCCCGAAACCATTGCCCAATTATCTCGCCCCGATTCCCAGGAAGTGTTTCAGGTGATGGAGCGCAACATTATCGGTCTGTTGGGAAATTTACCCCCGGAGCACTTTGGGGTAACCATCAGCACTAGCCGGGAAAATTTGGGCCGTCTTTTAGCCTCCGCCATGATGAGTGGCTATTTTCTTCGCAACGCCGAGCAAAGGTTAGGATTTGAACAAGCTTTTAAAAGTAGCAGCAACAGCAACGAGAATACCGAATACTAACACCGAGTTCTATGAGGTGGGATCTGTCCAGATCAAAGCCTCTGCAGGCACCCTAAAGAATAGCTAGATTTTGCTTCTAAGTTTTGGTTTTCCGCCGCATTGTTCTGGGATTGCCCTGTCTGGAAAATGAACTACCCAGAGTTAATCATATGCACGAAGTTAGTCTGATGGAGCAAACTTTGGCGATCGCCATTGCCCAGGCGGAAGACCATGGAGCCAGCCAAATCCATCGTTTAACCCTGCGGGTGGGGCAACAGTCTGGGGTGGTGGCCGATGCCCTACGGTTTGCGTTTGAAGTGGTGCGACAAAATACCATGGCCGCCGAGGCGAGATTGGAAATTGAAGAAATTCCCGTTACCTGTCGTTGCCAACACTGCCACGAAAATTTTCAGCCAGAGGATTGGATTTACCGCTGTCCCCACTGCGACCAGATTAGCCAAACAGTAATGGATGGCAAACAGTTGGAACTAGCATCCCTAGAACTGAGTTGAGCATGGGCCAAGTCCTAACCGGGGGAGGAACCGCTGTCACCATGGGCTGTGTTAAATTTCTTTAAGCAACCGTAGTTAGATTTTTTCCAAGCTGTATTAACTACGACCAATCATCAACTTAATTAAAATGATGTTTCCTCTACTGGCCCTTGAGATTCCTGAACCGATTAAAATTTATAGCCAATTTGGCCACCCCATTATGATGTGGGCGTTGTTCTTCACTTCGGTGTACGCCATGTGGCTGGGCTTCCAGTCCCGACAAATTCGCTCCGCAGAACCGGAAAAACGGAAGGAGTTGCTCCAAAAAGATGTTAAGGGTAAACACTTTATCCTCGGCTCTCTCCTACTTTCCCTAATGGTGTTGGGGACCATTGGCGGCATGGCGGTTACCTATATCAACAATGGCAAGCTGTTTGTCGGTCCCCACTTACTCGTTGGTCTCGCCATGATTGGTTTAATCGCTACGGCGGCGGCGTTGGTGCCCTGGATGCAAAAGGGTAATGAAACAGCCCGCTTAACCCACATCACCCTAAATATCACATTGATTGGTTTATTTGGTTGGCAAGCTTTCACTGGGGTGGAAATTGTCCAAAGAATTATCAGCAAATTGGGCTCCTAGGTTGTTACTGTTTTGCAAACTTTGCCCGTATTAACCAATCCCGTTGACGTTTTAATCCTGTCCAATGGCCCAGGGGAAGTGACCACCTGGGTTCGTCCTGTTGTGCAGGCTTTGCGTCAACTTTTGGGCTACAGCCACCTGAGGATTTCGGTGATGCTTTCCCCCTGTCCCCATGCCATGGGTAGGGAAGCGGAGGTGGTGCGTAGCTATCCAGAAGTGGACCGGGTGCAGAGTAGTGAACATTTTTGGAATTTCTTGCTCTGGGGGAAAACGGCCGAGTCATGGTCCTGGCATTCCCAAGGGGTGGTGCTTTTTTTGGGGGGAGATCAGTTTTTTGCCCTGGCGATCGCCAAACGGTTGGGCTATCGTTCCGTGGTCTATGCCGAGTGGGATGCCCGCTGGCCCCGGTGGATTGATGCCTTTGGGGTGATGAATGAACAAGTACGCCAAGCTTTACCCGAAATTTATCGATCAAAAGCCACCGTCGTGGGGGATTTGATGGTGGATGTTGATGCCGCCGACGCTCCGGTAGGTCCATCGGCAAAACCTTTAATCGGTCTCCTGCCCGGTTCTAAGGCAACTAAACTGACCCAGGGAGTGCCCCTGGAAGTGGCGATCGCCGTGGAGTTACAGAAAACCCATCCCCAATGCCGATTTGTGCTTTTTTTGGCGCCCACTGTAGATTTGGAGCAATTGCAGAGCTACGGACAGGTCAAAACCAACCCCTTGGTTAGTTCCATGGGCAATATTGAAATAGAAGTAATGGAAAAAGAGGGGCAAGAATCCTATTTGTTGGCAGCAACGGGATTAAGAATTGATATTTGTCGCCAATTTCCCGCCCTGACGGAGTTGAAAAAATTGACCTTCGCCCTAACCACTGTGGGGGCCAACACCGCTCAACTGGGAGCTTTGGGCATCCCCATGGTGATTTTATTGCCTACCCAACACACGGAAGCGCTGAAGCATTTGGACGGTTTACCAGGATTAATTGCTCGCATTCCCTGGGTGGGACAACAATCCACCCGCCTGATTAATTACCTCATTGCCAAGAAAAAACGTCTCTTTGCTTGGCCCAATCTCTGGGCTGGTCGGGAAATTGTGCCGGAATTGATGGGGGATCTAACGCCAATGGGGGTGGCTAGTCAATTAACGCCCTGGTTAGACCATCCTGAACAGTTAACCCAGATACGTCAACAATTACAACAGGTGCGGGGCCAATCCGGGGCGGCGATCGCCATGGCCGAGTTGGTGGCAGAACAAATTGCGGTCCAGCAAACACCAGTTAGGATGAGTTTGACAAAATAGCTAGCAACTTAGAAAATAGAAGATCGCTTGTCAACTATCCCGCTCGGATCAGGTTACGACAACCATTACCCAAAAATGCCAGAGCTTAATATTTTTCTGTTGTTTCCCTAGGATCTGTTTGTAATGCCCCCCTAGCCCCCCAATTCTGGGGGGGATCAATTTCAAAGTCCCCCAACGTTGGGGGATTTAGGGGGCAGAGTTAACAAGTTCCTCAAATAAACCAGAAAACTTAACGGCGGCATACCTGTACGGCAATTTACGCAAATAAATTATGAGTTACGCCATTATTGAAATTGGGGGAACCCAAATTCGGGTTGAGCCCGGCCGTTTTTACGAGATTAACCACCTCGACGCCGCACCGGAAGACAGCTATGTGGTCGATAAGGTGTTGCTAGTCAAAGACGGAGACAATGTCACCATTGGCCAGCCCTACGTCGCTGGAGCCACTGTAGAAGGGGAAATTCTCTCCCACCGTCGGGGTCGCAAAGTCATCGTCTACAAAATGCAACCCAAAAAGAAAACCCGCAAAAAACGGGGTCACCGCCAAGAGCTCACCCGCCTATTGGTGAAATCCATCTCCGTCAACGGCACGGCGATCGCCGAGGCCCTCGAAGTGGATGCTAAAACCCCAGTGGTGGCTGGTTAAGACAACAACCAGTCAAATTTGGCTAGTATTGTAGGTCGGGTACAATCAGAACTCGCTGGCTAGCCTGAAAAAAATTTGTTAACCATTAACAGGAGACATTAATAACCATGGCCCATAAGAAAGGAACGGGGAGTACCCGGAACGGTCGCGATTCTAACGCCCAACGCTTGGGAGTCAAACGCTACGGTGGTCAAACCGTTACCGCTGGCAGCATCATCGTGCGTCAACGGGGTACCCAAGTTCATCCCGGCAACAACGTCGGCCGGGGCAAAGATGACACCCTTTTCGCTTTGATTGACGGTGTGGTTAAGTTTGAGCATAAAACCAGAAGCCGCCGCAAAGTGAGTGTTTATCCCGCCACTGCTGAATAAACTTCCATCAAGTTAGAATGCTTAAAATCCTCCAAATTCTGGGGGATTTACTGTTTTTACCCCTGTAACTCAGCTTCGATGTCCTTTGATACCCCGCTCAAACCCTATCTTGCTATTCCCATCCAAGATTGTGGTGAACCCCTCGCCCCCATCAATCTTGAAGGCGTTAAATCGCTTAAACCCCATCCCTACGCACAAGTAGGAGCGGATTACCAAGGGCGATCGCCTTACGTATTGCGTACTGGAGTTTTAAAAAGATTGGATCAGGCTCGGTTGACCTTGGCTGACATTGAGCCGAGCTGGGAGATTTTAGTATTTGATGCTTACCGCCCGATCGCCGTTCAACAGTTTATGGTGGATCACACTTTTGCCGAAATTGTGGCGAGAGATGGCTTACAAGGCCAAGTTTTAACCCCCGAACAAAAGGAAAATATTTATCACCAGGTTTATCAAATTTGGGCCGTTCCCAACAATAATCCCCTCACCCCTCCGCCCCACAGCACGGGAGCAGCTCTGGACATAACGTTGCTGGATGACTTAGGGCAACCTGTGGATATGGGGGGAGAAATTGACGAATTATCAGCCCGTTCCCTGCCCAATTATTATCAAACAGTGGAACCGAATAGCGATCGCCAAAGGAAAGAATTTGAGCAATATCAAAGACGACGAGAACTCTTAAATACCATCATGGAAAGCGCCGGGTTTCTGCGGCATCCGGGGGAATGGTGGCATTTTTCCCAAGGGGATCAACTCTGGGCATGGCAATATAATCAACGACATCCAGACCACCAAAAGATCGCCTACTACGGCCGGGTTGAATGATGTTCAAATTTTGTTTACAAAGCTTTAATTTGTTTATTTAATCTCGGAAAATGTTGAAGAATAAATTAAAACTTGAGCAACAGATTTTTTAAAATTCTAACAAGCAGATATTAACTGGAAATCGCCTCTTGATTAGTTAGCCCACAGGTTAATAAGCGCAGGCCGTATTCAATGCCTTCCACCACCGCCTGATAGGAAGCTTCTAAAATATTGCCCGATACTCCTACAGTGGTCCAACGGCGATCGCCATTGCTGGATTCGACGAGGACACGGGTTTTGGCGGACGTGCCGGCCCCTCCATCTAAAATCCGTACTTTGTAGTCAGTCAGGTGAAAATCGGCAATTTGGGGATAAAAACGGGTCAAGGCTTTACGCAGAGCTTGGTCTAGGGCCGAGACGGGGCCATTGCCTTCCGCTACTTCCAAGATATTTTGCCCATTAACAGTTACTTTCACCGTGGCTAAGGCATTGCGATAAGCAGGATTTTCCGCCGGGGTCAGCAAATCACAGTGTACTTGGAAGCCCTGCACTAAAAATAGGGGTTGGCGATCGCCCATGGCCTGACGCATAAGCAGTTCAAAGCTGGCCTCCGCTGCTTCAAATTGGTAACCTTGCTGTTCTAAATCTTTGAGGGTTGCCAAAATAGTGCGGCAGGCGGGATTCTGACGATCTAGGGCAATGCCAAATAACTCCGCTTTAGATAAAACATTGCTCAACCCCGCTTGTTCTGACACCACAATACGCCGTTCATTACCAACCAAATTCGGGGCAATATGCTCATAGGTAAAGGGATTACGTTGCACTGCCGAGACGTGGATTCCGCCCTTATGGGCAAAAGCCGATCGCCCCACAAAAGGAGCATGGTCATCGGGGGCCAGGTTGACTATTTCACTGATTAAACGGCTAGTACTAGTGAGATGGGCTAGCTTTTCCGGTTCAATGCAATCGTAATCGAGTTTCAGTTGTAAATTGGGAATCAGAGTGCAGAGATTAGCATTGCCACAGCGCTCTCCGTAGCCATTGATGGTGCCCTGAACCATAGTCGCTCCAGCCTCCACCGCCAGGAGGGAATTGGCCACCGCTGTGCCACTGTCGTTGTGGGCATGGATACCCAGTTGGGGTTGACGATCGGATTGACCGTCCAGTCCTAAACTCCGTCGAACTTTAGTGGTAATTTCGCTGATTTGCCCCGGTAAAGTACCCCCATTGGTATCACACATCACGAGCCATTCTGCCCCGGCCTGCTGGGCTGTGGCTAAGGTTGCCAAGGCATAATCTGGATTAGCTCGATAGCCATCAAACCAATGTTCGGCATCGTATATCACCCGCCGCCCTTGGCTACGTAGATAGGCGATCGTGTCGCTGATCATAGCTAAATTTTCCGCCAAGCTAGTTTGTAATCCCTCCAGCACATGGAGGTCCCAGGACTTGCCAAAAATGGTTACCCAGCGGGTTCCAGCAGAGAGAATCGCCTGGAGCATTTTGTCTGTTTCCACCGCTTTGTGGGGGCGACGAGTGGAGCAAAAGGCCACAATTTCCGCCTGCTCCAAGGGCTCTTCCTGTAATTGCCAAAAAAACTGCACATCCTTAGGATTGGCTCCGGGCCAACCTCCCTCAATAAAGGGAATACCCAATTGATCCAAACGGCGGGCAATGGTCAATTTATCGGTCAACGACAAAGAAATTCCCTCCCTTTGGGCCCCGTCTCGGAGGGTGGTGTCGTAGAGCCAAAGGGAAGTTTTCTTGGTAGCCATGGGCGATGGATGGTGAGGGATACGGACAAAAATCCTGCTACCCTAATTCTAGATTAACTTTTTACTATTCCTGGGCAAAAATTTTAAAGTTTGTTCCATCTTGGTATCAAGACTTTGGCTGACCAAATTTAACTCTCAGCCGATGGGTAAAGCTTTATTAGATAGTAGATAGTGTGCCGACGGAGGGAGAATTCAAGCGACGTTCAAGTGTGATTGAGACCATACTGACGAATAAGTTCCAGGATTTGGCCACGGAGAGGATTATGTAGTTACTGGATTTGAAACAAACCGATATTAACCAGTTTCTTTTCTATTAGGAGATTAAGCGGAAGGGTCTTCAAGAGGGGGAGCCCGCATTAATGGCTTCTTCGGTTGGCGCGGACGAAATTGTCGATTTTGCGGAGGTGGAAAAGTTTCTCGATACGCAGATAAAATGCTCTTCATCGGGAATGTATGTCTGCTTAGCGTTTGCGGTGGTGGTCCATTTGGAGCTAGAGATTTTGTTAGAAATAACCCTGTAAAATAAGATTCAAGCACAAACATCCATGGACAACATTAAAATCGATCAGCTGTATGAAAAAGACTATAGCCAATGGGCAGAAACCATGGCCGATTTGCTCCAATCGGGTAAATTTACGGAACTTGATATTGAAAATTTGGTGGAAGAGGTACGGGATTTGTCGAAGCGAGAAAGGGATCGCCTTCTGAGTAGTCTGCGGTTGATTGTCCATCATTTGCTGAAGTGGGATTATCAGCCAAAACGGCGCTCTCGCAGTTGGCAAGGAACAATAGAGTAAGAAAGAGCAAATATCGATCTCTACTTGAAAGATAGTCCTAGCCTAAAACGCTATTTGATTAATGAATCCCTATCAAAAATTTATCCTGCCGCCCGGGCCGATGGATTTAAGGAAACGGGTTTGGCTCTGCCTGATACCTGTCCCTATGGCATTGATGAAGTGTTGCATCGTGTGGTTTCCCTGGGTGATTAATCATCAATTGTGTCGGTCCGGGGTAACGGTTTGTTACGGGTGTTAAGGGTTGGGAGTTTGTTGAGTAAGCTAATGAATGTCGGTTCTCAATTGGGATTCCTATGTCGGACGTGATGATCCGGGGGTCAAATTTAGGCAAAAAGTACATGATTGGCCACCAAGCAGAAGGACGGTCTAATTATGTGGCGCTGCGAGATGTACTGACAGATGGAGCCAGGTCCCTGGTAAAGCGGTTTACGGTTGATAAAAATCGATCGCCTGCTTGGGGTCTATTCCAGTCCCGACAGAGATCCCCGTATGCACTCCGTCACCATTTCCCTGGTGGTTAAAGCGCAAGGTGATTTGCTCATTGGCGATCGCCAGGAAGTATCCGAGGTCAAAGCTTTTGCGGTGAAAGATTTACCGTTGGGAGCATTAAGTCACGACCACGATCAACAACTACAGGATTTTTTGCAGGGGGAAACAATCACTGCCTGATTCCCAGTACTTCATCTTGGGTAAACATTCCGTATAAATCAGCTAAGTTTTCAATCAGATCTTCAATTTTTTTTCAAGAAGTATGGGTGATTTTCATAATGCAGTTCGTTTGATGTAATTCAAATGTTTTTCAATAGTTTTGCAAAAGTTGTCTTCTATTTAAAAGATATCTGCCCCTAGTGCTTTTCGTTTCAAGACTAATACACGAGGTCTGGCTCCTTTCTCTAGAGTAAACCCAAGACCTGACCGATATATCTCCGGCATGTAGTAACGTGCAATGTCATCTTTACCTCTATCTTCATAAATCACACCTATATCTTCCAGCATTCTAATGGTTGCTTGGTTGATAGATAACGCATCCAAAGTAAAAGGTGCACGTTTCTGCTCTGGTGTGTATTCTGTTTCTACAATGTCAACCCATTTTTTAAATTCGGGATACTCTTCTTTGACTTCGCTAACTTTATCTTTGCTGCAAGGCTCTATTGCTCGTCTAATTGCTTGAGGCGGCAGAAGACGGCTTTCAGACCAACGCTCAAATTGAACTTCTCCACTTCTATCGATAGTGATATGTGCAGCATGATAGAGGAGTCGAACAATGTCCCTCGCTTGTAAGCGCCCCTTGAAATCTGACAATGCTGCATAAATCCAATTCGCGGTATGCGCCTCTTTTCCAGTATCTTTTCCCAATTTTTTTCCCCATAAATTTTCTAAACTGGTAACCAGTTCTTCTCGACTCAAACTATCCAAGACTTCTTCGTTGGCACCAATCACAGAAGCTTGACTACAAACCCAATAAGCCAATCTTAAAAATGAGTCTGCATCCCAAGATAAGTCGTAAGGACTATAAAGGCTTTCAAATTGTGCGAGGTTTTGTGTAACTGAGTATCTTAAAAAATCACGTCTCAGAAGAATGATTAAGCCAAAGTTAGCCTGTCTAATTTCATTTAGTCTCTTGGGCAAATTAATTAACGTTCTTAACGCAATTTGTTGCCCTGAATCTACTACAGCCTCTGCAAAAATATCCTCTAATCCATCAAACAAAAAAATAAGGCGAACATTTTTTTGCTTTAAATAATCGTTTAAGATTAGCAAACTTGAAGAATCATTATTCTGTAATAAACCAACCGACTTAGATATTTGCTGAATCCAAAATCTTGTCCACTCTGGTTCACTGCTAGACTTTTCAAGAAAACTTTTGATGCTGTCCTGAAAATCTGAGTGATAAAATTCAAGCATAGAATCAGACAAAGCTTTCTGAGTTGACGCCCTGGCCTCTCTGACAATATTTTCTGCCGCATCCCTCAATGTACTTGACTGAAGTAGGGGAAAGATGTGAGTCCTTGGTTCGATTTCAGCTAAGTCTCTTGTTGCACGCCTTAGAAATGTTTCCCAGTATTTTAATCTAGAAAGTTGAACATATATAAACGTTTTTCCAGCTCCCTTAGCTCCAATCGAAACTACACGAGGTAATTCATTACGAAAAGTCGTTGCTAAATTTTTCAAAGATTCAGTGACTAATAAACTTTCTCCTTCACCACTTTCTGCAAATTCATACTGTTTACACACCTTTCTAAAATTACGAACTGATTCTAGAGAATTGTCAATTGTGAGATCTGCACTTGAAATCTGAGGGTCTTCTGTTAATTGAGATGCAGCCCATTCCCTTGCAATTCTCATCACTGAAGTTGAAGCTAATTTATTTTTTGCTTCCTCCCAAGAATTAACATAAAGTAACTCTTGAGTAAAGTCTGTTTCCTTAATTTCTAATCTTGCAGAATATAAATTTTCATCATCGGACTGATCACCAGGATTATAAGCAGAGTTGAATTTTTCTAAAGAATTCTCAAAGGCAGAAAGCTTTTTTAATTCAGGAGTTAGAAAACTAATAATTATTGATGGATCATAAAATTTTCCACTACTAATCTCTTCTTCAGAGGGAGCAATATGACTAATTTGCTCTAAAACGAGGCTCATACCAGCAGTAGATTGTTCTGTAGCTGTCGTTACAAAGAAACGCTGAATTCTGGGGTCAAAAATGATAGGACTCGAAATTTCGCTTAAGCCTGCCCGCAAATCTATTAGAACATAATCTGCGGATAATGCTATTCCTAACTGATGAAGAGCATTTCCACAAGACCATTCACCTTCAGGACTTCGAGCCAAATGCTCGGGTAAGACTGGAGTATCTAAAAGTTGTTCATTACTCAAGCAAGCTGGCAAAAAATAAAAGGTTGATCCCTCTTCATATCTAGGAGTTTTCTTAATCTCTTCTGCTAATAGCACAATAGTTTCTTGACGATCAATAGGAGTGTAGTGATAAGCTTCCAAAAAGTCAATAAAGGAAATTGCAGGTCGTTGTTTTTCTGATTTATCCCAATAGGTTAATCCTGGGGCTTCTAAATCCGCATCTACTACTAAAACAGTGATTCTTTTATTGTGTTCTTTAGATGCTTCTAAAAGAGCAAATAAGAAAGAGGCCAAATGTAACGTCCTACCAACACCTCCTTTGAAAGAATAAAATGCAATGATCTTTGGCGATGATAAAGCAGTTTCTGGAAAATGAAATTTCGAAGTTAATTTAACTAAATCAATATTACTATCTGAATCACTGCTTATATATGCAATTTCCTGCCAGAAAGGACGAATAAAACCTGAAATATCAAATTGTGAAGGTTCATTTTCATAAAACTCAATAGGCAAAGCTGCATCGCCAAGATCTAAGCGAATAAGATTCTGATCTAGCTGATACCAGTCTTGAAACCACTTAGTTAAAATTCCTTGAGCAGCCTCTATACAGTTCAAATTTGGAATCCCAATTTCTAGTGCATCAGAAAAGCATGAAATCGAATTAATACAATCTGGCAGTTTTTCTCCATTGAAAGTAATTTTACGAATAAATCTTTTAACATCTAGCCAAGTCAAATATTTCAAAGATCTCATTACGAATTTAGCTCCTGTCGAATCCACTCTGATATACACATCAACTGCTTTTCCAGTTTATCGTCTTCTATTGTCCTCAATGAAGAACTGCTATTGACAGTATCAATCAAGCATCCGCCATATCGCCACGCCTGATTGATTTTTCCCGCATCTATCTTTCGCTCAATCTTTTTACCTTTGATTTGAATGGGCTCCATTTGAAGAGATGCTGATAACTTTAGAGACGGTGCTGCACTTAAATAGTCTAGCAATTTATTAATATTGTGCTGTGCTTCTGTAATTTCATCACAAAAGCTTGTGCAGGATGCAGATTGTCGTTTCATCAAAACTGCTTTGAGTCCACATTCTATTGAATAAAATAATAAAAGTCTATGGGCATTAGTGCGTGAACAATGAGTAGATGCCTGGAGATTGTTTCGCCATGCTTTCTGCATTTCTCTGTCTGTAAATGGTACGGAAGCCATAATTTTAATTGATCACTTGTCTCTCGGTTAATAGAAGTCTTGTCGGATTTTTATTGAAATTACTACGATGTAGTAGTGGCGACTAAAGAGAACTTCAATCAACCAACTAACACCCTATAATACGTAATAATTTGAAGCAGGACCCCGATGACTCAAGAACCCTGTACAATTTTGCCTTTCTTATTCATTTACTTATTTACTGATCTGCCCCCTCAATTGGTGCAAATCCTTGCCGTTGAATATTCTCCGTTACATGGCGTGGTTCTAAGAACTGTAACAAATAATCTGGTCCACCCGCTTTGGAACCAACCCCAGACATTTTGAACCCCCCAAAAGGTTGGCGGGAAACGATCGCCCCGGTGATGGTGCGGTTGATGTAAAGATTGCCTACTTCAAACTCCGCCGCGGCACGATTAATGTGATCTGGGGTACGGGAATAGAGACCCCCCGTTAAAGCGTAGTCGGTACCATTGGCAATTTCCAACGCTTCGTCAAAATTGGCCGCCCGAATAATGGTTACCACTGGACCAAAAATTTCCTCCTGGGCAATGGTGGCATGGCGGTCAACATTTTTGAACACCGTGGGACCGACGAAATAGCCTTCACTAGGAGCATCACAGGCGATCGCCAATTCACATTCCGCCTTACCCTGTTCGATGTATTCCTGAATGCGGGCTTGGGCCTTGGCATCAATTACCGGACCAACCTGGGTGCTGGGGTCATCGGTGGGGCCCACATTGAGGGAACGGGTTGCCTCTACAAACCGCTCCACAAAGGCATCGTGTACGGGGGAAAGCACCACCACCCGGGAACAGGCAGAACATTTTTGGCCCGTGTAACCAAAGGCGGAATACACTGCCCCGGCCACCGCTTGATCGAGATCCGCACTTTCATCAACGATGATGGCGTTTTTGCCGCCCATTTCTGCAATTACCCGTTTGAGGTGTTTTTGTCCTGGTTGTACCAAAGCGGCATCGGCGTAAATGCGACAGCCCACTTCCCTGGAGCCAGTGAAAGCAATCAAATGTACGTCGGGATGATTGACCATGTGGGAACCCACCACCGACCCCTTACCAGGTACATATTGGAAGACCCCAGGGGGAACCCCCGCTGCAATAAGAATTTCCGCAATTTTAGCCGCAATTACCGTGGAAGTTTCCGCTGGTTTTAGTAACGTACAATTGCCCGTCACCAACGCCGCCACCGTCATACCAACGGCGATCGCCATGGGGAAATTCCAGGGGGAAATCACTAGGGCAATGCCCCGGGGTTGATAGAAATAACGGTTGGTTTCACCGGGAATATCGAGGTTAACGCCTTGGTCTAGCCGTTCCATTTCATCGGCATAGTAGCGACAAAAATCGATCGCCTCGGACACCTCCGCATCAGCTTGGGGAATAATTTTGCCCACTTCCAAACAAATCCAGGCGTTTAACTCATGGCGACGCTCTTCCATAATGTCTGCCGCTTTGCGGAGAATGCCACACCGTTCCCGTACTGGAGTTTTTTTCCAAGCAGGAAACGCAGCCTTGGCTATTTCCAGGGCATGGTCTGCCTGTTCAACACTGATTAACCCCACTTTCCCGATCGCCTGGGATGGACGACAGGGATTAACGGAATCAATGTAGTTAGCCGTTTCCACGTACTCGCCGTTAATGTAGGGCAGATAGGTTTTGCCCAATTGTTGTTTAACCCTGGTTAGGGCTTGAAATGCTTGCTGGCGTAAATCAGCATCGGCGTAATCGGTGTCGGGAGCGTTGCCATAACCCTTGGTGGGTAGGTCATTAATGCCTTTAACTTGGGGCGGAGCAATTAATTCTTCAATGGGCCGCTCTTCTAGGTTTTGGCGTAGAAAAGAACTGTTAGCAGTATTTTCCAATAAGCGTCGGATTAAATAAGCCATCCCCGGTAACAGCCGACCGTAGGGTGCATAGACCCGCACCCGATGACCCCGTTTAACAATGGCCCGGGCCAGGGGTTCTCCCATGCCGTAAAGAATCTGCATTTCATAACGACGTTTGGGAATATTCAACTCTTCGGCGATCGCACAGGCCAGGGCTTGGGAACGGACATTATGACTACCAATGGCGGCGTACAAATATTCGTGGTTTTCCAGTAATAGCCGAGTCATGCGCTCGTAGTTGGCATCGGTTTGGGCTTTTTCCACATAAACCGGAATTTGCCAATGATTCTGTTGGGCTTTGATGGTTTCTTGATCCCAATAGGCTCCTTTCACCAAGCGCACAGTCACGGGATAACCCCGATGTTTAGCCCAGGGAATTAATGCTTCCAAATCTTCGGTCGAATCCCGCAGATAGGCCTGCATGGTAATGCCCACATCGGTGCGGGAGCGGAACTCTTCTTCCACTAACAATTCCTTGAGAATATTTAAAATCAGGTCTTTGTAGTGGTACTGCTCCATGTCAAAGTGAACAGCGACACCTAATTCTTGGGCTCGCCGCAACAATTCCCGAATCCGCTCACAAACCTTGGCTTTACTACCTGCGGGGTCCAGGGGATCAAACTGGGAATAAAAAGCCGTTAACTTTACCGATACCTGCACCTGGGGCAATATTTCCCCGTCTGCCTGATCAATTTGGGGCACCTTCGACCAGGATTTGGCTTGCTGGGATAACTGGGCCATCAGGTCCAAATAATTTTGCCAATATTCCGCCGCCTCCGATTCCGTAATTACCGCTTCCCCCAGTAAATCAATGGTAAAGCCCATTTTTTCCTTGCGGAGCCGTTCCACTGTTTTGATCACCTGGGCGATCGTTTCCCCAGCAATGTATTTAAAAGCCAACTGTTCCGTCGCTTTACTCACCGTTCCCGCTGCAATCTGGGCCGGCGTCGAGTGGGCATCGGCAAAATTCAACAATTTTTTCAGTGCTTCTGGTAATTCCACCTCCTCTTCGCTCATATACTGCTGGAGATGGTTGGCAATCTCACTGTTACTCTGCAACGCTGGCAGACAGTCGATAAATTTGAACAATTGCACCCGCAATCCAGGATGACCCATGGTCCAATCCAGCAACTTGTCATCGAGCCGCAGATTATCGCCAATTTTGTCCCACAGCGATCTTTTCTCCCTGGTCTGGGCTAATAGTTCCTTGGCGATCGCCTGGGTGGCCTGTTCATACTGTTGTTGTGAATCGATTTGTGCAACCATGGCTTATCTTCTGGGCGATCTGTTTGGTAAGGTATTCCCAACCCTTCATTGTACATTCAGAAAGTGATGCTCTGATTCTTCATCCTAATGAAATGGCAAAATTAGTCTCTCTCAAGAACAGCTAAATTTCCATAATGAAAATTGCCGAAAAAGTGAGCTTTTATACCTTAAATAAGAGTATGACGTGTGTAGAATGATTATAGATTTCTCAAAATGCCTGTCATAACTAATTTTCAGCCAAATCAACCGACAATCCTTTGTTGACTAAGCTCAATTTTTGGGTGTGGCAAAAATTTTTGGATGCTACAAAAACAGTATTTGCCTCAACAAAAATTAGAAGGAAAGGATTATGTCGGTTAAATTAGCGGTTCTAAGCTTACTTGCTTCCACGTTCACATTACCATTGCTGCTACCATCCTCAGTCCAGGCCCAGACATTAATCCCGGGTAAACAGTGTGTATTTAACAACGGCGCTTTCTCGGTAAACGTAGATTGGTATGACCCCGGCTCGATTGTTTTCATCGGCAAAGATGCAACAGAGGCCAAAGACTACTCAAAATATCAAGTAACTGGGAATCCCGTAGATACTAAGAAGGATGTGACACTGGGGTTTAGTTCCTGTACTGAGGGGGCAAACCGTGTGGCAGTTGTCAGAATTGTTGGCCATGACATAGCCAATTCAGCAATTACAATTGCCGCTGGAACCCTTGCCGGGGTGGCGACAGGCGTGGGTGGTGCATTCGTTTGTGCGGCTTCAGTCGGTGCAGGTTGTATTACTCTGGCAGCGGTGGCACCTGTTACAGGAGGGGCGATTGCGGCGGTGGAAAAAGCACTGCCGGAAGTCAAAGAAATTGCCTACATTGGTTCCCCTGGCACAAAAAATTACGTGGATTTATCGGGCACAATCTGGCAAGTGGGCATTGCTAATAATGTTCCCTTGAGTGATAGCCGTGGATTTGCTAAAGTTGGGACATTTTTCACTGGTGGAACGCCTGGGCCGAGAAGTATTAGTTTTAGTAATCAAGCCGGTTATGTGGCGGAAATGCAGGTGATGTATTTTCAAAAACAGTATCTAGGTGGGGCTTTTGTTGATCTACCAGTGGTAAAAAGTTCCGGAAATATAACCCTTGGTCGGACTGTCCACATTGATGTTCCATTGGCAATTTCTAATCAGCCCATTCAAGTATTTATTAAAGGTGTTGCGACATTGAAACCCGATGTTTACTCAACGACTATTCCTGTTAATTTTTCAGGAAACAGGTGCTATAAGTCATTTGGGACTATTTTTGATGCCCAAGGTAGCACTTGCTAGAGCCCATTTCCAAAGAAAAAATCAAGCCCAAATTATCTCCACTAAAATGATTTGGGCTTCGCAATAAGGGTGACAGATATTTTGTATCCCTCTTCCGTCAGACTGAGGGAATTAAAATGGAGATAAAAGGCTGAAAAGCGCGGAGGGAGAATGACAAAGACAAGAGAGGCGAAAAAGACAGTACAGTGTGTAGACACATATAGTGAACTGTATAAAGATATATTTCTAGAAGTGAGGTCTTATGAGTCATTTAAATATATCATTGTGGGAATATTAAGTGATATAAAAAGAAAGAGTTTACCTGCAATAGCATCATCACTAGGATTGAAAAATGAACAGGGACTACTGCATTTTATGACAGATTCTCCTTGGGAATTAAAAGAATTAGAAAAAAGAAGATTAAATATTATCTTAGAAGTTTTAGAAGGAAGAGAAATAATAGTAATAATAGCAGAATCGTTGAATGGCACTTATGTACGACCTAAAAATAGACAGAATAATCCTACAGCAAAGCAAATTCATCACCTTAGTGCTAACTCCCTTAGCCAGTGTACATAGCTTATTTTTTCACACATGAAAGCCTGTAAATAACATAGTTTGTCTAACATTGTTGTACCTG
>NZ_JACJTH010000013.1:0-31260 GCF_014698595.1 Synechocystis sp. FACHB-908
CAGGTACAACAATGTTAGACAAACTACGTTATTTACAGGCTTTCATGTGTGAAAAAATAAGCTATGTACACTGGCTAAGGGAGTTAGCACTAAGGTGATGAATTTGCTTTGCTGTAGGATTATTCTGTCTATTTTTAGGTCGTACATAAGTGCGATTCAACGATTCTGAGCTTCACCAGATGCAGAAATCTATTAATCTTCTCCAGCAAACAGTCCAACAGGGTTTTGATGATGTTAATCATCGCCTTGATAAAATGTCACAACAATTAGGTTACATTTGCCTAGTTGTTCAGGATAGTCGAGCTAAACAGGAAAAATTAGCCCAAGCCATTGCCCATTTTTATCAGAGCAGTTTAGTCAGAGAGATAGCAGATTTACAATCTGAACTTCAAACAATCAACCGTTTTCCTGAACAATCTCCCATTGGAGCCATTAAAGCCGCAAATCGTAGCCGTTTATTTTTAAGCCATGAAGCACTCAAAATCACCCCAGAGCTAGAAGCAGAATTAATGCTAAATAGTGACATTGCTATTCAAGGTTGGGCCGTTGCTACCATTACCGAAGCTAATTTATTGATGGAAATAGGTCATCACCAGGATGCCAAAGATGTTTTACGGGAAGAAGTTGTTAAATTTAAACAATTATCTGAAAATTGGTCAAAGGCATTATTGGACGATGCTAATGATAGCCTTAATACTTCCTACCGCTTTCTTGGCAAGCCATTTAACGAGTTTATTCTACCTGAAAGAATAGAGCGAATTTGTCAAATTCATCCCAAGGATTTTAACTTAACTCCAGATCAAGTACGACGCATTAAAAGTGAAATTGCTGTTGAATTTGATATGTCCTATGCACCCGAACGCTATAACCAAGCTTGGATTAATAAACAATTGGCGATCGCCGAATATTTAGACACTCTTAGTGAATTATTAGCTAGGCTAGATACCCTGCAAAACTTTGCCCAATTATGCCAAGATCGAGGTGTTAAAAGTAGCAGGGAATTGCTTCCGGGTAATGATGCAGAGCCAGGACTGTATTTGTTACCAGGATAGTGAAGGAATATTATGCCTATTACAGAATTAGCCCCCGTCTCGAAATTTATTTTGCTTGAACCCGTAAGTTGGCTAACTTTTAACCAATTGCTTCAGGATTTGGGTGAAAAGCGAGGAATTCGCCTTGCTTATTGTCAAGGAACTTTAGAAATTATGACTCCCCTCGGAGAACATGAACATAATAATCGCTTTCTAGAGCGGTTAATTTACACCACCGTTGACATCTTGAACTTGGAAATTAAAAGTCTAGGTTCCCTAACCCTAAGAGTTAATCGGCTGGAGAAAGGCATAGAACCAGATTCTTGCTTTTACCTGCAAAATGAGTCTATTGTTCGCCACAAACAGGATATTGATCTTAATGTTGATCCTCCCCCCGATTTAGTCATTGAAATTGATATTACCAGTAGCTCCCTAGACAAATTAGCAATTTATGGTGCTTTAGGAGTGCCCGAAATTTGGCGATATGACGGTCGAACTTTACAGGCTTATTTGTGGAATGGGGCTCAGCAAATCTATGAAACTTCTGAGCAGAGCTTGGCTTTGCATCCCTTGAAAGTTAAGGATTTGACTGTCTTTCTGCGCCAAAGTCTCCAAGACGGAGAAACAGCAACGATTAGGCAATTTCGTCAATGGCTGATCGAACAACTAGGCGAAGGTGAATAAATTAGTACAGACTAAAAGCCTTGACCCACTTCCAGATAGCGGGTTTTACCCTGACGGGATAGGATCGCCTGCTGACCGTTAACCGCCGCCAATTGCCAACCGCTACTACCGATCGCCTCACCGATTTGAATGCGTTGGGTCATGCCATTCCAGCGGAACAGAGCCGAAGAAAGCTCACCGGATTCCAGAACTCCTACTAAATCGTGTTTAGTTTTACTGGGCACCATCGGCACTGCCGGGGGAGCAGCGGCCACGGGTTGGGGGGGAATTGCCATGGCTGGAGCAGCTTGGCCGTTGGGGTAAACGGGGTAATAATATCGTTCCACCACAGTGGTACTACCAGGAGCGACTGCGGTCAGATTGCCACCATTATTTTGGGGCACAGCGCCGGGGGGAGGCGGGGGAAGGGGAATACCTTGGTTAGCAGGGGCGATCGCCACCGTTGTTTGGTTGGGGGTTACCGGAGGGTTAACACCAGTGAGGGCGGAGGAAGCTGGCAATGATTGGGGCTGTTTAAGGGTTTCTAAGGACTGTTGCAGATAAACAATAAATTCTTCGTCCGCTTGATCCACCGTCACCGTTTCCGTAGGCGATGTCGCAGAGGGATTGGGTTGTCGGGATTGAAACACTAGCCAAAAACTAACTAACAGCATATAGGCAACGCCACCGCCTAGGAAAATTTTGTCGATGTGCTTCAACCACCAAGGCTTTTTCGAGCTTTCCAGTCCTTCGTACTTGTCCATTGTCCCCACCCACGGAAAAAAGATGTTGCCCATTCTAGCCGAAAATTTCCCCGGGTCTAACCTTTAACCAAGGTGGGCCACCTGGGTAATTAAATGTTCTCCCTCGTTGAGATCCACCAGGCGATCGCCAAAGCCATCCTTACCCCAGGGTTGAAACTGATCAGCCTGGACAGAATGGAGTCGTTGTTGATTACTGTAAAAATCGTAAGTGGAGGATTGAGGAGACTGGGCACCCTGATTTGCCGCCACCATGGTCAACAACCGATCTGCTTTGCTGGTAAATTGCATCACCGTTGTGCCTAATTCGCCGAAATTCCCCAGGCGCACAGAAGCTAAATCTAATTGTTTGCCATAACCTGCTTGGGTTAACAGTAAAACCCTATCCCCTGGTGATGCCATCAGTACCCCCACCAAACTTTCCGTTGCACGAAGCCGCATTGCTTCCTGGCCTTGGGCACTGGGACTTGAGCAAGTTAAACCAACCTGGGCTGGATCAAACCGCAGTAAACGTCCATTGCTGGTGGCAATCACCAAATTTTTACCTGGATTTTGGGCAGAGGCAGGATTAACTGGTGTAACCAATTGGGCAAACTGGAGGAGATCGCCATTTTTTAACTTCATTAAACTCAAACCCCGCGGGCCCAACTCCTGCAACTCCTGACCAGCGAGCAGTTTGACCCGACCCTGCTGACTAACTAGGAGTAAATCCTGGGGCTGTTCCGGGGGCGGTAAAAATCCCTGGAAAGTGACGGTGGTGGCGTCCCGCTGGGCCGATTTAGGCAGAATTTGTAACAGGGGAATGCGGGTGACAGCTAAGGGGGGAATATCGGCAATGGCGACGGGGAAAGCCTTGCCATGGTCGCCAATGACAATGAGAGTTTCCCGCCCTTGAATGGAAAATTGCTGGTCCAAGGGTTCAAAGCTGTTGGCGGAGGTTAGCTCTTCTGGGTGCCAGGCGATTTCCCCCTGCAAATTAATACTCAGAAAGGCCTCCGCCGGGGGCGTTTGCGGCGTGAAGAGGGTGAGGGGATTTTTCTCGGCAACAGAAACGAGTTTGCTATGGGTGGCTATGACTTCCGGGCTTGGTTGGGCTTCCTGTTTGACGGTTTTGGGGGTAGGCTTTACGGCTAGGTTTAGATCGTCCTGCTTTGCTTCGGGAGCCGAATCTGCCGTTGGCGGGGAAGAATTTTCTAAGACTAATTGTTCTTGCTCTGGTTCCCCTGGGGAATCCAACTCTTCTTCTGGGGCTGACTGACTTTCAACCGGGGGAATTGTCGCTTCAGGCAATGGATCTTGATTTACGGGGAGAGGCTCAATTTTGGCTGGCATACCCTGTAAAATCTTGGTACGTCGTTCGTCGGCAAACTTTTTCTTTAAACCCCGCAATTCTTTTTTGAGGGCTTTTAACCGTTCCTGGCGATCGCCAATGAGAGTTTCCAACTGCTCAATGCGTTGGGCTAGATCGGTGTGTTCCTGTTGTAATTTTTCCCTTTCCAGGCCGGTGATACGGCGCATGGGCATGCCCAAAATAGCGTCCCCTTGTTGGAGGGAAATGCCTAACCGTTCCTGGAGTTGAATTTTGGCGGTGGTGCCATCGGCGGCAAAACGGAGAATTTCAATCAGCGCATCTAAATTTTCTAAACCGATTAGTAAACCAGTTAATAATTCCAGGCGACGACGGTTTTCTCCCAACTCATTTTCGTACTGTCGCAGCAGGGTATCTTCCCGGAATTGGAGAAATTCTTGGAGAATTTGCCGCAGGGACATTTGCACGGGTTGGTTGTTGACCAGCGCCAGGAAAATCACGCCAAAATTACTCTGCAAAGGAGTCATGCGGTAGAGTTTTTGCAAAATGGCATTGGGTTCCGCATCCCGTTTGAGCTCAATTACCACCCTCATGCCGGTGCGATCGCTTTCATCCCGCAGATCGGAAATGCCGTCTAGTTTGCCGTCGTTGACCAAGCTGGCAATTTTCTCAATCCAAGCCGCTTTATTGACCTGGAATGGTAATTCCGTAATGACGATCGCCGTGCGATTATGACTGCGTTTTTTCTCCCCTCGGATGGTTTCAATGTGACTAACTCCCCGCACCGGAATTAGTCCTCGTCCCGTTTGGTAAGCTTGCAAAATGCCTTCGCTGTCGAGGATGTGGCCGCCGGTGGGAAAGTCAGGGCCGGGGATTAACTTAAATAGTTCTTGATCCGACAAATCAGGTTTATTGATTAAACCAATCAAACCATCCACCACTTCCCCCAAATTGTGGGGCGGGATACTAGTGGCCATGCCCACCGCAATACCAGAGCAACCGTTCAACAGTAACAAAGGTAACTGGGCGGGAACCACGGTGGGTTCTTCCTGGGAATTGTCGAAGTTGCCGGTAAAATCAACGATCGCCTCGCTTATGCCTTCCAACATGGCCCCCATGGCGATGGGTGCTAAGCGGGTTTCGGTGTAACGCATGGCGGCCGGAGGATCATTGTCCACGGAACCGAAGTTGCCATGGCCAGCCAGGAGGGGATAACGACTGGAAAAATCCTGCACCATCCGCACCAGGGCATCGTACACAGACTGGTCACCGTGGGGATGGTATTTGCCCAACACGTCCCCCACCACCCGGGCACATTTCCGAAACGGGCGATCGGGGGTCAGCCCCAACTCGTACATGGCGTAGAGAATGCGACGATGCACCGGTTTTAGACCGTCCCGCACATCGGGTAATGCCCGCCCCACAATCACACTCATGGCATATTCCAGGTAGGAACGTTCCATTTCTTCGTGGAGATCGGTGGGGATAATTTGACCGCTGGGGAAAGATTTTCTGGCCATGCCGCTGGGAACCTGTGCGCTCGTCAATTCGCGGCCAATGTTAGCATTGGAAAGGCTGATTCTCCTCCCCACTTTGCCGGGTACAGTTTTATGACAACGGTTCTCATCGTCGAAGACGACCCCATGAACTTCCGGGTTTTTTCCAAAATTCTCACTAAGCGGGGGGGCTTCACCGTCAAGGGCAGCGAGGATGTGGCGGAGGTGTTGGCCTTAGCTCGGAGCAAGGCGGTGGACGTGATTTTGATCGATGTGTCTCTGTCCCGCAGTCATTACCAAGGTAAGGCCTATAACGGCATTCAAATTACCCAACTGCTCAAACAAGACCCTGCCACGGCCAGCCTACCAGTGATTTTGGTCACAGCCCATGCCATGGTCGGCGATCGGGAGTCTTTATTGGCCCAAAGTGGCGCAGAAGGCTACATAGCTAAACCGGTGGTGGACCACCAAGCTTTTGTAAACCAAATTCAAACCATGGCTGGAGGCGATCGGGCGGTTTAACCCCTTAGCCTAAAGATTTACCCGTTATTTTTCATGTTGCCCACTGCCATTGTCCTCACCATCCTTTTGGGCATCATTGCCTACATTTGGGGCTATCCCCATTGGTTAGATTGGCGAGAAAAACAACTTTTTCAGCGGCCTCTGCCTCCCCATTGGCAAGCAATTTTAGGCGATCGCCTGCCTTTTTATGCCCAGCTTTCCCCCCAGCAACGGCAAAAATTAGAAGCAAAAATCCAATTATTTCTCCAGCAAAAACAGTTTATTGGCTGTAATGATTTTGTTTTAACGGATGAAGTGCGGTTGGTCATCGCTGCCCAAGCTTGCTATCTAGCGTTGGAATTAGGCAGTAATCCCTACCCCAGGCTGGATACAATCCTTGTTTACCCCGATGCTTTCCAAGTGCGGCAAATTACGTCCCCCGATGGTTACGTAGTGGAGGAAGAAGACACCGTTCGAGCTGGGGAATCCTGGGATAGGGCTGGACAGTTGATCCTGGCTTGGGGCACGATCGCCTGGGATTTGGAGCGGTGGCAGGATGGCCACAACGTTATTTTCCATGAATTTGCCCATCAGTTGGACATGGGGGATGGAGCCATGAATGGGGTCCCTAAATTAGGTCGTCGCAACGACTATCAACGCTGGCAGTCAATTTTTGCGTCGGAATACCAACAACTACTCAGTCAGTTAGAAAATAATTTACCCACCGTCATCGACCCCTATGGAGCCACCAACCCCTGTGAATTTTTTGCGGTGGTGACGGAAACTTTCTTTGAAAAAGGGCAAGAATTACAACATAATCACGGGCAACTTTATCAAGTTCTACGGAAATATTACTGCCTTGAACCATTGATAAATTGCTAGGGAACGGGTTTTAGCCTGGTCACTGCCAGGGAAAATGCCCCTCCCCCAGTGGCGGCGTAGGTTCTGACCCGGACAATGTAGTCTCCCGATTCAGTAATCCGGGCGAAGGCAAGGGAATTGGTGCCCCCTTCAGTGCTGTCGTCGTTGGCCACAATGGTGGTGCCGTCATCGCCAATGAGCATTACCATGGTGTCGAATTCATCGGAGCGCAGGTCAATGGACACTTGGTCCCCGGCCTGGAGATTAATACGATAGTCCCTGGCAAATCCCCCTTCCCCCGTGGGCATATCCCCCACCGTCAGGCGATCGTCAACTGTTGTGTTGGCAGTAATGGGGATGGGATTGTAAAAACTATTTTGACTATTTTGGCCGTAACTCGGGGTTGGGTAGAACGTCACCAGGGCGGAAGTCAAACCCATCCAGAAGAGGACTACCTTGTCCAATTTCCCCGAATTGAATAATCTAAACATTCTCGGTGTCCTGACTGAGTACTGACTGGAGCCGACTGAGGAAATTTGATTCCTGGGTGATGGGAATGAACTGCTCAATGGACGGGGCTGGCCCTGGGTTTCTGGTCACGGGCCCTTCTTCGGACACATTAGAGCCCTTTAAATTTTCTTGGTTGGGATGTTGGATATTTCCGAGGGCACGGTGATGCCAAGGGAGTGGTTCTAGCTCCCCTGGGTCGGAGGGAGAAACCCGCCGTCTTGGTGATTGCAATGATTGTTCTTGTCCTGCCGTGGGAACCTTTAACTGCCATGACTGGTCTGCCATTTTAGTCAACTCCTCCATCGATTCGTCTCTGGCGATCGCCAACGATCTGGGCAGATTTTCGGAAACCAGACGCTCAAACTCAGCGGAAAAATGAAAATTGGGTTGTCCCTTCTTGTGCCAGAACTCCAGCAAATGCTCCACCGAAACCGCCTTATAACGGCCTAGGTACAGGGCTTCGATCACCGCAAGACGAATCCACAGGGCTGAAAAATTCTTAAGCCAGCCATTGATGACCTGTTTGGGGGCCATTCCCCGGAGGTCAAAACAATAGGCAGTCAAAAGCGAAACTGTCTGCAAAATGCCTGGATCCTTTTGAGCCTGGGATATTGTCATATTTGCTAGGGAGCTATGCTTAGTAGTTCCTAGAATACTAGCTCAAGTCCAGTCTGGGAGAAAGGAGGGTCGGCTATGTTTAAACAATTAGGAGTTCTGGCCACATTTATTGCCTTTGCGTTGGCCCTGGCGGTGTCGAGTAATATCCCCAGTGAAGTCACCAGTCTGCCCCAACAATCCCTCACCATTGCCCAACAATCCAAACAACAAGCCCGGCTCCGTTTGCAACGCTCTCTACAGCAATTACTCCTACGGCCCCATCGTTTTTCCGGCTCCAGCAATGGGGTAGTCAATCCCAAGGCAGAATATTTTTAGTTCCTACCAAATGCGGGTCAAATCAAGCACAAAACCGGGCATTACTTCATTGCAATCTATTTCCTTTGGCAACGTTAAAACTTCTGTCGCCTGGGAAGAACGATAAATCTCAACCTGTTGGTTTTGGGGATTGATCAATAACCCCAATCGTACCCCCAGCCGTCGATACTCTTGCATTTTTTCCTGTAATGGTTTCAGGTTATCCGTTGCGGAGCGGAGTTCAATAACAAAATCTGGTACCACAGGGATAAAGCCAACTATTTCGATCCCTTCAAGCTTCGATTGCTCAATCCACGACACATCCGGCGACAATTTACCGCCCCCCAATGAAGTGAAGTCATAGCCACAGGAAGAATCAAAGGCTTGACCCAAGTTTGTTCGGCGATTCCAAAGACCAACATCGATCGCCAGATCAAGATTTTTCCGGCTGGTTTCTCCCCCCGCTGGTGCCATAACAATTAATTCGCCATCTTTGGTTAACTCAAGCCGTAGGTCTGGGTTATCAAGGCAAAGCTGATCAAAATGCTCCGGCGAGACTTTTAAAGTGACATGGCTCACATTCAACAATAATGACCCTTGATTGATTGAGCTAATTGGCGGGGTTAGGGTTGCCATAACTTCTCCTCGGTTCGCTGAACATTGGGATAGTTAACTATTCTTATTTTGGTTAACTTCAATTCTAATCACTTCCTTTGGCACAAAGTTGACAAAGCCCGAAGAATTCTAGGGTGTGATAGTAAATCCGAAAAGAATAATTAGCCTGCAAATTTTCCTCTAGGGACTGCACAGGGCAACCCTGAATGGGTACCGATTCCCCACACTGCAAACAGGTCAAACAATGTTGGTCCTGCTCTAGGGTTTGGTAAAGCAATTCCCCTGTCATGGTGGCCTGATGTTGGATAAATCCGGCTAACTTGAGGGCATCTAAAGCTCGGTACACCGTGGCCAAGCCAATTTTTTTTGTTTCCCGCAGTTTGGCGAAGAGGGCTTGGGCCGACAGGGGCTCCGTTTCCCTTTGCAAAGCTTGGAGCACCAGTCTTTGGTTGACTGTGAGGGACTCTAGGCGAACGGCAAGGGAAGGAGTGGGAAGACTCATGACAAGGTGGAGGAATTATGCAATGATAATGATTATCGTTTATTGTCCTAATGCCAAAGGGATAAATTTCCCATCAGCTTGATCTTCACTGTATTGCACATCGGTAATGTTCATTTTCCCCGCTGTTCCCCGCTTTGTCCAACCCCTTGGTGTTGCTTTTGTTCTGGGTTTGAGCACCCTAGGCTGTCAGCCCGCTGTTGAACAGGTTGGGCAAAATGGTCAAGTTGAGGATGCTCCGGTGGCAGATGCCATGGATATTACGGTGAGTATTCCACCTCAACAATACTTTTTGGAAAAAATTGGTGGTGACTTAGTTCGAGTCAGCGTACTGGTACCGGGTAATAATGATCCCCACACCTATGAGCCCAAACCCCAACAGTTGGCGGCCCTAAGTGAAGCAGAAGCCTATGTTTTGATCGGTCTTGGTTTTGAGCAACCTTGGTTGGAGAAGTTAAAGGCGGCCAATGCCAACATGAAATTAATTGATTCGGCCCAAGGCATAACCCCCCTGGAAATGGAGAAGCATGACCATAGTCACGGGGAGGAAGAAGGGCACGATGACCATAGCCACGATGGCCACGACCATGGGTCAGAGTCAGAAAAGGAAAAAGCTAAGGGAGCATTGATGGTGGCGGATCCCCACATTTGGTTGTCCCCTACCTTGGTGAAACGACAGGCCACCACGATCGCCAAGGAGTTGGCGGAATTGGACCCGGATAATCGCGACCAGTATGAGGCTAATTTAGCTGCATTTTTAGCGGAACTAGAGCGGTTAAATCAAGAATTAGGACAAATATTGCAACCTTTACCCCAAAGGAAATTTATTGTTTTCCATCCTTCTTGGGCTTACTTTGCTCGGGATTACAACTTGGTACAAATTCCCATCGAAGTGGAAGGGCAAGAACCCAGCGCCCAGGAATTGAAACAGTTAATTGATACGGCCAAGGAAAATAATCTAACCATGGTGTTTGGGGAAACCCAGTTCAGTACCAAAAGTTCCGAGGCGATCGCCGCTGAAATCGGAGCGGGGGTGGAGTTACTCGATCCTTTAGCCGCTGATTGGTCTAGCAATCTCAAAGCCGTTGCCCAAAAAATCGCCAATGCTAACAGTGCCCAGCCCTAATGCCAACGTCCCCATGGTTGATTCCCTACTCTCCCAACCAGTAATTGCCGTTGAAAATTTATTCGCTGGTTATGGCGCGACGCCAGTGCTAGAAAATATTAATCTGCGGGTGGAGGAAAGGGATTTTCTGGGCTTAATTGGCCCTAACGGCGGGGGAAAAACCACTCTGCTCAAAGTACTGTTGGGATTAATTCAACCCCAGCAAGGTACGGTACAAATTCTCGGGCGGTCAGTGGAACAGGGGCGGCGTTACGTGGGCTATGTACCCCAATGGTTAGAGTTTGACCGGGCGTTTCCAGTGCGGGTGTTGGACGTGGTCAGGATGGGCCGTTTGGGGCGGGGTAAATTATTTCGCCGTTATCACCAGCAGGATGAAGCCATTGTACGCCGTTGTTTAGAGCAGGTGGGCATGGGAGATTTAGGCGATCGCCCCTTGGGGACCCTGTCTGGAGGACAACGGCAACGGGTTTACATTGCCAGGGCCCTAGCTTCCCAACCGCAGATTTTATTGCTGGACGAACCCACCGCCAATGTAGACAGCAAAGTGCAAAGAAGTATTTACGAGTTATTGGGGGAACTGAATCAAACCATGACCATTGTGATGATTTCCCACGACCTGGGGGCCATTTCCCGCTATGTCAAAACCGTTGGTTGCCTCAACCGTAGTTTGCACTATCACCAGGAGAAATTTATTACGCCCCAGATGATTGAAGCCACCTATCAATGTCCGGTGGATTTAATTGCCCATGGTGTGCCCCATCGGGTTTTCCCTAGCCATGATCCGGCTTTACCCGGGTTAGATGCAACCAATGGCCAGGGGCATACAGCGGAGTGTCACCATGATTGAGGCGATGGTTCAGGCGTTGCAATACGAATTTATGCAAAACGCCATCGTAGCTAGTTTGCTGGTCAGCTTAGCCTGTGGATTAATTGGCTCTTTTATTGTCATCAACCGCATGGTTTTCATCAGCGGTGGGGTAGCCCACGCGGCCTATGGAGGCATTGGTTTGGGCTACTATTTTGCCTTTAATCCCCTCTGGGGAGCGTTTGTTTTTTCCCTAGTGATGGCTTTGGCCATGGGTTGGGTAGCAAGGAAATATCAACAGCGCAGCGACACGTTAATTGGGGTGATGTGGGCCCTGGGCATGGCGATCGGCATCATGTTGATCGATTTAACCAAAGGTTATAAGGCCGATGTGGCTAGTTATCTTTTCGGCAGTATTTTGACGGTGCCCCGGCAGGAACTCTGGCTCATGGCAGGGCTAGACATGTTGATTATCATTCTTTTATTCTTACTTTATAAAGAGTTTTTGGCCATTTCTTTTGATCCGGTCTATGCCACTACCCGTAATTTGCCAGTGGATATTCTTTATCTAACTCTAGTGGCGGCCATTGCTTTAACGGTGGTGATGGTGATGCAATTAGTGGGATTAATTATGGTCATTGCCCTGTTGAGTATTCCAGCGGCGATCGCCGGTCAATATGTGCGGGATGTGCCCCAAATGATGGCTGTGGCCAGTGGATTGGGGATGGTCTTTTGCGGTGTTGGATTAGCTCTTTCCTACAGCTTTAACCTTTCCTCTGGAGCAACCATTATTTTGGTGGCCAGCATTGCCTATCTAATCAGTTTGGCGTTTAGACGCTGAGAACGTGTTTGGAAAGTTTTATTCCGCCCCCTAAATTGACCCACTAAAGCTCCGGCTTAAAAAGGGGGACTTTGGTAACCGTTCCCTCCTTCGGAAGGGGGGCTAGGGGGGATTAAACAGCCAAAACCCAGCTTTTGAAACACGCTTTGAAGTAAGCATCCCCGTTTTTCCCATTCCACGTCCTAGGGGTCAGAAAAACGTTCCCCTTTTAATAGGCCTTGATTAATTTTGTTGGTGACCAATTCCCGGTACATGGCCAGTTCTTGGGAGAGCAATTCATAGCGGGGCTTGCCATGGAGGGTCCAGGTCTTGATGTTGGATTATCCCCCTTCCGGCTTAGCTCGGTATTTTGGCTTGGATAAAAAAATTGGGCAATGATGACAAAAAAAGTTTCAAGCTGGGATGGTTGGTAAGTTTCGATGGTGTACAATTTTGTCAACGTCATTTTTATGGCAATAGAGGAGCAATTTAGAGCAATTTTTGTTTATTTGTCGATTTGTTGAGCTTTTATTGCCGTGGCTATTCTCGTTCCTTCCGCTCTCAGCGTTGTTTACGAAAACTTGATTGAGTTCACCAACTCCCCTCGTTTTTGGCGTAAATTAGCAATTATCTTCGGTACTAATTTTGACCGAGTTCAGGCGAAACAACTCCAGCAACAATGGCAAAAAGAAGATTTTAGACAGTTGCCGACCATGCGAATTTTAGACCAGGACATGGCCGGCTTGTTGGGATCCCATGCCCAGAGTACAGATATCATTCCCTATGTATTTCTGATTATTTATATCCATATGCTGACTGAATAGCAGAAAATATTGTTTATGAGAACTCCGGATGTCAGGCCTTCATCTAAGTAATGCATAAATCCTGTTTATTTGAGAATTTTCTATGAGCGTCTACAATCTTGATTTGTCCTTAGTCTATGGGAAACTGTCCGCTTTTGCAGGCTTGGAGAGTTTTTGGCAGAATTTCGAGATTATTTATGGAAATAATTATGATGTTGTCGCCGTAGAAGCTTTGCGAAGTCGTTGGGCTATTGGAGATTTTAGCGATCTTCCTGTCATTGAAGTACTCAGTGCCGAAACCTTGGGCTCTGCTGTGGGAGCCTATGCCCAAAGTATCAATAAAATTTATCTGTCTGACCAATTTGTTGCCACTGCCCCCCCAGACGCTCTGATTGAAGTCATCCTCGAAGAGATTGGACATTTTGTGGATGCTCAAGTTAACGCAGTCGATACCATAGGAGATGAAGGACAATTATTTGCAGATCTAGTGTTGGGAGATGTTGTCTCTGCGTCGGAATTGGCAAGGATAAAAGCCGAAGATGATACACACACCATCATTATCAATGGTCAATCATTACAGGTTGAACAGTCAGTACAGTCTTTAATAGGCGAGTCGGTTACTGTCAATGTGCGTTTCACCGGTAGTGGTTCTGATGGCAGCTTCAATTTTGACCTGTTTACCCAAACATTTACCGTAACGTCAGGACAGGAAATCACAGATCAAGCTATCACTGCTACTTTTAATTCATCAGGATCCCCCCAAACGCTGACCGGCAACGTAGACATAGATGTATCGGAAAATACCATCTATGTGAATTTTTCGGGTACTCAGCAAGGAGGAGCTTTAACTTTCATTTTTACATCTCTAGCAGATGAATCAATAGGTTCTGTTGAATCTGTGATTCAGACAAATGTATCTGGTTTCA
Source organism: Synechocystis sp. FACHB-908 (assembly GCF_014698595.1). Classification (NCBI taxonomy): domain Bacteria; kingdom Bacillati; phylum Cyanobacteriota; class Cyanophyceae; order Synechococcales; family Merismopediaceae; genus Synechocystis; species Synechocystis sp. FACHB-908. The sequence continues at coordinate 13,639 of NZ_JACJTH010000013.1, forward strand.
CTACTGGCGTTAACCAACCTCTCACCCCTTCTGTATCAAACAATAATGTTACTGTTGGTTTTTTCCCCTTTGGTTCTCAGCCTGGCGTTAATCTCTCTCAGACCTCTACACTTACCTATGGAACTCCCCCCACGGATAACACTCCGCCCAATGCCCCGTCTACGCCAGATTTGAGTGCAAGCAGTGATAGTGGGCTTTCTAGTACAGACAACATCACCAATGACACCACACCAACGTTTAACGGTACGGCTGAAGCCAACAGCACGGTAACCCTATTTAGTGGAGGTAGTACCCAGATAGGAAGCACCACTGCCAATGGCTCAGGAAATTGGACAATTACGGCTTCGACTCCAGCTGATGGCAACTACAGTATTACTGCCAAAGCTACCGATGCTGCGGGCAATGTTAGTACGGCTTCTTCAGCCTTAGGCATTACTATTGATAACACTACTCCAAACCTCGCTAGTGCTATTGAGATTAGTGACACCGCTCTAAAAATCGGTGATACAGCGACCGTTACCTTTACTTTTTCCGAAGCAGTAATTGGGTTTACAAATGCAGATATTATTGTCGTCGACGGTTCTTTGTCATCTCCAACGTCATCCGACGGAGGAATAACCTGGACAGCCACTCTTACCCCAAATGCTAATGCTGAATCTAATTCCAATGTTATTACCCTAGACAATACAGGGATTAGTGACCTAGCTGGGAATAACGGAACCGGCACAACAACATCAGTTAGCTATGCTGTAGATACTATTCCCCCTACACTCACCTCTATTGATGATGGGGATGATGATAACATTGTTCCTATCGACACTCCGCTGACCTATACCCTGACCTTCAGTGAAGATATAGACTCCACAACTGTCACTGCTGATGATTTTGACAATGCGGGAACAGCGACAATTTCTATTGGAACCATTACAGAAACCAGCTCGGGGGTATTTTCTGTAGTTGTCACTCCTAACACTTCAGGCACTATCATTCTGCAGATTCCTAATGGGGCAGTGCTTAGCGATATGGCAGGCAATAATCTAGCAGTCCCTGTGCAAGATGATGATGAACTTCAAGTCAACCAAGGACCCAGCGCTGTTATAGTTCCTAATGCCAGTCTGGCAGAAAATACCGATACTACGAACCCACTCAAAGTAGCGGATATTGCTATTACCGATGATGGTTTAGGGAGTAATGATATCAGCCTGTCAGGTATTGATGCAGCCTTTTTTGAAGTCATTGGGCAGAGTCTCTTTCTCAAGGCTGGTACAGTATTGAACTTTGAGAGTAAAGCCAGCTATACCGTCACAGTGAATGTGGATGATGACACGGTAGGTAGTACCCCTGACTTGACTGCGGATTTCAAGTTAACTATCAATAACCTAGATGAAGTAGCGCCAACCATCACATCGGGAGATACAGCAAAGGCGATCGCCGAAAATAGTGGTGCGAATCAAATAATTTACCAAGTAAAAGCAACGGATGATGGTGACATAAGTGCAGGAATAACCTTTGGCTTGAAACCGGGGGATGATGCTGACTCGTTTATCATCAATGCCACCACTGGAGAAGTTAAGTTAATTGGCAATCCTGACTTTGAAACCCAATCCAGTTATAAATTCACCGTTACTGCTGACGATGGAGTTAACCCGGCCACCGAACAATTGGTTAATTTAGCCATCATTGACCTAGACGAAATAGCTCCTACTATCACATCGGGAGATACGGCGAAGGCGATCGCCGAAAATAGTGGTGCGAATCAAGTAATTTATCAAGTCACTGCCACAGATGATGCTGACGTAAGTGCAGGAATAACATTTGGTTTAAAGCCAGGGAATGATGCTGACCTGTTTATCATCAACTCCACCACCGGACAAGTAATCCTAACTGAAAACCCAGATTTTGAAACACAATCCAGTTATAAATTCACGGTTACTGCTAGCGATGGGGTTAATCCTGCCACCGAAAAAATAGTTACCCTAGCCATCATTGACTTAGACGAAATAGCTCCTACTATCACATCGGGAGATACGGCAAAGGCGATCACCGAAAATAGTGGTGCCAATCAAGTAATTTACGAAGTTATTGCCACAGATGATGCTGACGTAAGTGCCGGAATAACATTTGGTTTAAAGCCAGGGAATGATGCTGGTTCATTTACCATCAATCCCATCACCGGGAAAGTAACCCTCATTGATGACCCGGACTTTGAAACACAATCAAGTTATAAATTCACCGTTACTGCCAGCGATGGTGTTAACCTGGCCACGGAGCAATTAGTCAACTTAACCATCATTGACTTAGATGAAATAGCTCCAACCATCACATCGGGGGATACAGCAAAGGCGATCGCCGAAAATAGTGGTGCCAATCAAGTAATTTACGAAGTTATTGCCACAGATGATGCTGACGTAAGTGCCGGAATAACATTTGGTTTAAAGCCAGGGAATGATGCTGGTTCATTTACCATCAATCCCATCACCGGGAAAGTAACCCTCATTGATGACCCGGACTTTGAAACACAATCAAGTTATAAATTCACCGTTACTGCCAGCGATGGTGTTAACCTGGCCACGGAGCAATTAGTCAACTTAACCATCATTGACTTAGATGAAATAGCTCCAACCATCACATCGGGGGATACAGCAAAGGCGATCACCGAAAATAGTGGTGCGAATCAGATAATTTACCAGGCAACAGCGGATGATAATGCGGATATAAGTGCCGGGGTAACCTTTGGCTTGAAACCAGGGGATGATGCTGACTCGTTTATCATCAATGCCATCACTGGACAAGTTACCTTACTTGATAACCCAGACTTTGAAACCCAATCAAGTTATAAATTCACTGTCACTGCCAGCGATGGTGTGAATCCTGTCACTGAGCAAGTTGTCAATTTAACCATCATTGACTTAGATGAAATAGCCCCAACTATTACATCGGGAAATACAGCAAAGGCGATCGCCGAAAACAGTGGTGCGAATCAAGTAATTTACCAAGTCACTGCCACAGATGATGCTGACATAAGTGCCGAAGTAACCTTTGGGTTGAAATTGGGTGATGATGCCACATCTTTCAGCATTGACTCCACAACAGGCAAAGTAACTTTAATCAACAATCCTGACTTTGAAAGCCAATCCAGTTATAAATTCACCGTTACTGCTAGCGATGGTGTGAATCCCGCCACCGAAAAAATAGTTACCCTAGCCATCAATAATCTAGACGAAATAGGCCCGACCATTACATCAGGCGATACAGCAACGCCTATTGATGAAAACAGTGGTGCCAATCAACTAATTTACCAAGTTATTGCCACAGATGATGCTGACGTAAGTGCCGGAATAACATTTGGTTTAAAGCCAGGGAATGATGCTGGCTCATTTACTATCAATCCCATCACCGGGGAAGTAACCCTCATTGATGACCCGGACTTTGAAACCCAATCAAGTTATAAATTCACCGTTACTGCCAGCGATGGTGTTAACCCTGCTACGGAAAAAATAGTTACCCTGACTATTAATGATCTGGACGAACTCGGTCCCAATATTACATCTGATAATATCGCAACAGCAATTAATGAAAACAGTGGTGCGAATCAGATAATTTACCAAGTAACAGCAGACGATGGTGATGATATCAGTGCCGGAGTGACCTTTGGCTTAAAGCCGGGAGACAATGCCAACCAGTTCAGTATTGATCCAACAACTGGACAAGTTACCTTACTTGATAACCCAGACTTTGAAACCCAATCAAGTTATAAATTCACGGTCACTGCCAGCGATGGCGTTAACCCTGCCACGGAGCAATTAGTCAACTTAACCATCATTGATCTTGATGAAATAGCTCCAACCATTACTAGTGGAGATACGGCAAAAGCGATTGCCGAAAATAGTGGTGCGAATCAAGTAATTTACCAAGTAACAGCAACGGATGATGCTGACACAAGTGCAGGAGTAACCTTCGGCTTAAAACCAGGAGAAGATGCTAACTCATTTACCATCAATGCCGCCACTGGAGAAGTTGAGTTAATTGGCAATCCAGACTTTGAAACCCAATCAAGTTATAAATTCACTGTCACTGCCAGCGATGGTGTGAATCCTGTCACGGAGCAAGTTGTTAATTTAACCATCATCGACCTAGACGAAATAGCCCCAACTATTACATCGGGAAATACAGCAAAGGCGATCGCCGAAAATAGTGGTGCCAATCAAGTAATTTATCAAGTCACTGCCACAGATGATGCTGACATAAGTGCGGGAGTAACCTTTGGCTTGAAACCAGGGGATGATGCCACATCTTTCAGCATTGACTCCACAACAGGCAAAGTAACTTTAATCAACAATCCTGACTTTGAAAGCCAATCCAGTTATAGATTCACCGTTACTGCTGACGATGGCGTTAATCCAGTTACTGAACAACAAATCGCATTAGAAATCTTAGATGACAATGTTGCTGTTATTGAAAATGGCTTTTTCTTCGCTCAATTTTTAGATAATACTCGCCAAGCTCTTTTGTTTCAGAATCAACCATTCTCTACTGATCAATCTGTAAACTGGAAAATCTTAGACACAGAAACTGTTGATGGCTCCAATCAAGTGCTTTGGTACAATCAAGTTACTGAAGAAGTTGGTGTATGGCTGACTGATAATAATTGGAACTGGATTTCTTCTGACACATGGCAAGTGAAATCATCAAGAACTTTTAATACCGAATTATTATTTGGGACGGACATTAACGGAGATTCTCTCATTGGCGATCAATACACTGTTTTAGAAAATCAAGGTGCGGTTGGTCTCCTGGAAGGAATTTTTGGCGCTTACTATGTTCAGCCCGGGGATGACCCAGTTACTCCTCTTAAATTTTTAGGGCAACCATTCGAGAATCAGTTTGGTAGTTGGCAAGCCCTAGCCGCAGAAAGGGTTGAAAACATCAACCGAGTTTTATGGCAAAATTTTGACACCGGAGAAATTGGAATTTGGCGAACAGACAATAATTGGAATTGGCTTTCTTCCAATGTTTTTACCCCCAATTCCACTGAAATAGCCACCGTTGAAAGCCTTTTTGGCATTAGCCTTTAGACTACTATTCGTTGGACGGTAATGGCAATGGTCTATTTTTTGGATAAAACGCCGAGTCAGTGGGGAAGGATGGCAAGGTCCGTCACCTAGGCCATATACTCGACTCAAACCCTTCCTGAGTTGTCCCCTTTATGTCCCAAACCACCGCTACCCTGCCATTGCCCAGCCCGGAAAGTGCGATCGCCTTAGCAGGAAGCGGAGAAGATAACTTAACCTATTTGGCCCACCACACCGGCGCAAAGTTGATTCTGCGGGGGCAAGAACTGATGGTGGTCGGTACCGAAAAAGCCGTGGCCCGGGTTATGGCCGTGCTCCAATCCCTTGCTCCCTACTGGCAGAGTGCTAAAGCCATTTCCCGTCCAGACTTGATGACCGCTTTCCATGCCCTAGATACGGGCAAACAAGAAGAACACCAAGCTTTACAAAAAACGGTGTTGGCCAAAACCCGCCGGGGGGAAATTGTCCGGGCGAAAACGTTCCGGCAACGGCAATATATCAAGGCAATCCAAAAGCACGATGTGACGTTTTGCATTGGCCCAGCGGGCACAGGGAAAACTTTTTTGGCGGCGGTGCTTGCGGTCCAAGCGCTGCTAAACAATGAATGCGATCGCCTGATTTTGACTAGGCCGGCGGTGGAAGCGGGGGAAAAATTAGGTTTTCTGCCGGGGGATTTGCAACAAAAAGTTGATCCGTTTTTGCGACCCCTCTACGATGCTTTGTATGAATTTATTGAACCGGAAAAAATTCCTGACTTGATGGAGCGGGGCAAAATTGAGGTAGCTCCCCTGGCCTATATGCGGGGCAGAACATTGACCAATGCCTTTGTGATTGTGGACGAGGCTCAAAATACCACCCCAGCCCAACTGAAAATGGTTTTAACTCGCCTGGGTTTTGGCTCGAAAATGATTGTGACCGGCGACATAACCCAAACCGATTTACCCAATTACCAAAAATCAGGTTTGCAAGTGGCCCAAACCATTCTTAAGGATGTGGAAGGGGTTGCATTCTGTTACCTCAATCAGGCGGATGTGGTGCGCCATCCCTTGGTGCAAAGGATTGTGGAAGCCTACGAACGTTCCGAAAATACCAGTCCCCCGGCCCCGAAGCCTTCCTCGTAAAGGCTTGATCCCCAAGGGGTTTTCCGAGTTAGGGCAAGGCTCTCCCTAGGGGCATTTTCCCAGAAGTAAAACTTTGATGTACACTAATGCGGGCGTGAATCCGTGGCCATTGCCAGGACGATCGCCGATGTGGTGTGGGGTGAAATCTAGGGCGAATGAACCGCCTCTAGGCTTTTTTTGTCTAAAGCAAGATTAAACAAAGTTAAGCAAATGCCAAGCCGTCCCTTGGGGCGGAGTTTCACCACTAGTTTTTCGATGAATTTACGCTACCTCTGGTCAGGAAAACAGATATTGATAGGAGGCGGTCTAATTCCTCTATTATTCGGTGCCGCTGTCTCGGCCCAGTCTCCTAGCCAAACTAATCCCAGTAATCTTCCTGACGTTACCCCCCTCCTGGCTCAACGGTCAGCGACCGACGATAGAAGGCAGTTCAATGAGCTACTGCGCCAAGGCAAGGCCTATGTGGATAACGGTAATTTTCCCCAGGCGATCGCCATTTACCAACAGGCGGCCATGTTGGACGGGGAAAACGCAGAACTGTTTGGCAGCATGGGTTATCTCTACGCCCGCCAGGGACAATTTGCCGAGGCTAGCCGGAGTTTTCAGCAGGCTCTGCGGGTAAATCCCAACAATCCCGACTATTACGATGGTTTGGGCTTTAGTTACGCCCGCCAAGGATTGTTAAACGAAGCTGCCAGCGCCTATGCCACCGCCATTAGTTTAGGCCCCAGTTCCCGTGAGTCAGTTAAATACCGCCTTGCCCTGGGGATTATCATGCTCCAGCAGGGAGACTACAACCGGGTGCGTCAACTGTATAACGAAATTCATAGTTTGCAATCGGACAATGAAGAAGCGGCGGTGATGATGGGGGCAGCCCTGCTCCAGAGCAGTGAGTATGAACAGTTAATCACGTTCAACAATCAGGCCCTTAGATTATTTCCTAACCGTTCTGAACTAACCTTGCAACTGGGTAAAGCTTATCTGGCCCAGGGTGATCTGGTGGCAGCCCGCAGAGCGTTAGAACCTAGGCTCAATCCAGATTGGCGTAGTTTTTCCCTCTACCTTACCTGGGCAGAACTACTGGAACGGGAGGGAAATTTTGCCGGAGCCCTGGATGCCTATAAACAAGCTCTCCGCAATGAACCCACGGCGATCGCCGCTAAAATTGGCACTGGTCGGATGTATTTGGAATTGGACAATCCTGCCGAAGCTGTTTGGGTTTTCCGTGATTTAACCCGCCTCCAACCCAGTAACGCTGATTTTTATTACCTGCTGGGGGAAGCCTACGCTGTGGACGAAAAAATTGACTTGGCCAAAAAATCCTTTGGGGAAGCGAAAAAACTTTACCAGGCCCAGGGCAACACCGCTGGCAGTGACCGGACCCAAGAAAAGCTGGATAATCTCTAGTGGAAGTTAGCCAGACCAATGCTTGCTGACCAACTTTCAACAATCTATTTTTACCCTTTTCAGTTTTCAGGAGTTAATCACCGTGGATGCAATGGAATTCTTTCGCAATAGTTCCGGCAACTGGCGATCGCAACGTACCACCCATCACCTGGCCTTCCGTCGGGCAGAAACCGGCACCTCGGAAATTTTTGTTGAAGCTCTGGGTGCTGATGATCAAAAAATTGTCGAGATTTGTGAAATGCACGACTGCGACCCAGCCAAAGCCGTGGGGGGAGCCTTTGTCCGCTGGGAAAGCGCCATGGCCTGGGATAAAGAGGATGAAAATCATGAAGGAACAACTGTATTTGCCCTCATTCCCGATGAAGACAATCCCCAACAGGGACTACTACTGCGGGAGAGGGGCTATGCGGAAATTGTCCCCATTGCCGGTCGCTATCACATCGACGAAGAGGAAGCCCTGGTGCTAGTGACGGAGTATGAGACCATGACCACCATTGAACGGTTCTGGTTTGCCAACCCGGATATGCGCCTTAGAACCAGTACTGTGCAAAGGTTTGGGGGATTCAATACCGCCACCTACTGTACGGAAATGCGGGTCAAAGAGGAAAACACCGTGTCTGCGTCCCCTGCCCCTGCCTACGAACAATTTTGTGGCTGGTAGCCCCGTTTGGTTCCAGTATGGGGAGCTCGATCGCCCTGCCAAGCCATCTGAGGAATTGGCTAACCCTGAATGGAAGGGCGATAATTGTAATAAATTGTAATATTTGCCAACGATTAGGACCCTTCCCCCTTATTATTTAAACTAACTAATTATCAAGCTCTTCTTTAAGATCACGGAGGTTTACACTTGGCTCTTCCCCTATTGAACTACGCCCCCAAAAGTCAAAATGTGAGGGTAGAAGGTTATGAAATTGGCTCTGAAGAGAAGCCTGTTGTTTTCACCACGGAAAACATCCTCTCCAGCAGCGATATGGATAACCTAATCGAGGCGGCCTATCGTCAAATCTTTTTCCATGCGTTTAAGTGGGACCGAGAAAAAGTCCTTGAGTCCCAACTGCGTAACGGCCAAATTACTGTACGAGATTTTGTGCGGGGCTTGTTGCTTTCCAACACCTTCCGCAATAGCTTCTACGAAAAGAATAGTAACTACCGCTTCGTTGAGCACTGTGTACAGAAGATTTTAGGGCGGGACGTTTACAGCGAACGGGAAAAAATTGCTTGGTCCATTGTGGTCGCGACCAAGGGCTATCAAGGATTAATTGACGATTTGCTCAACAGCGACGAGTACCTCAATAACTTTGGCTATGACACGGTGCCCTACCAACGTCGTCGCAACCTTCCCGGTCGGGAAGCGGGTGAATTGCCCTTTAACATCAAATCTCCCCGGTACGATGCCTACCACCGTCGCCAATTGGGCTTCCCCCAAATCGTTTGGCAGAACGAAGTGCGTCGCTTTATTCCCCAGGAGAAAAAGCTCACCGCTGGCAATCCGATGAACTTCTTGGGCATGGCCCGCAGTATCAACCCTGCCGCCAACACCATTCCCAAGGTTTCCGCCCAAAATATCAACATCGAAGCTTCTGTGCCCCGTCGCTAGGCACTAAGGTCAGAGGGTTGAAGGATTAGTGCATTCCTAGCGTGGATAGTTACTGATTTTTCCGTCCTGAAAATTAAACTGAAAAATCAAATAATTGTTTCGCTGGGACTGTTTGCTAGTCCCTTTTTTTTGGCTATTTTTGGGGCGAGGATCTGAGTATAAATACTTGATTGAACTATGACGGGAGAGCAATTTAGCGGAAATTGTGAAGTCTTCTAACAATTATGGAACCTCTGCCCATAATCCCAGACTAAAAACCTATACTTGCCCCCAATACCAACTCCTCACCGAACCTAGGGCTTGATGTTGGTTGAGGTAGTAATTTCCCCAGAGTGGAGTCCCCATGATTGCCCCTATTTGCCGTGCTCTGCGTTCCCGTCTTCCCCTCGCCGCTATGCTGATGATTGCCGCCACTGCTACCCCCGCCTTAGCGAATTCCCCCCTCGCCGCCAATTTAACTCCGAATCAACCCCAACCTTTACTGTTGGATGGCGTTCAACTCTTTGCTCCGGTGGGGATTCCCGATGATGATTTTTTGCTTAATGTGACTGATACCCGGGAGGTGGATCCCTTAGACAGTCCTTATCCAGTGCCATGGAGTTGGATTGTACGTACCCAGCAGGATTACGCCGAACAACAACAATCAGGGTTGCGCTACTACCGCAGTCCGGCTTTGGTGTCTCCCTCTGGACAGTATGCAGCTTACAGTCGCATTGAAGTGCGGGCGGAACCCAATTCCTACGAGTCCAAAGTGTTGGGGGTAATGTTCATTGAAAATTTAGCTACGGGCAAGCTGCAGGTAGTGCGGGCAAACTCCCCCATTGCCAGCTATTTGCAAAGGGTAGGGGAAGATAGCCCAGAAATGGCCGGGGTAATTTCGATTCTTTTGCCAGCTTCTTGGTCCGAGGACGGCGATCGCCTGTTGGCCCGGCAAATGGAAGGGGCATTTAATTCTTCTGACATTAGTGATTATGGCGTTGTTTGGCAAAAAGGTTCCATCCGTACCCTTAGTGCCATGCCCCAGAACACCACGGAATCCAGCGCAACTCTCTTGGGTTGGCATGAGAACAATCCCAGTCAGGTACTTTTTCAAGTAAGCCATTTTGACCAAGAAGAGGATGAAAATTCTTTGGTCAGCGTCGCTTTAGATGGGGAAGTTCAACCAGCGAAAGCTCCTACAGTCATTGCCTACGGGAAACGGATCAGCCGCAGTTGGAGCGGTGTACAATCCATGCGCTAGGAAAGAGCACCGGGGTGGTGGTCTGGAGGCTGGAAAAGCTCAAAGGCTTGGCGGGTGAATTGGCGTAGTTTTTCCCCAATGTCCTGGGCGGGGAGATATTTACCCACCACCTGCCAGTTGTCCACCGTAGAAAGTCTCCAGGCTTGCCCTTGGTGATTGATACCGACGGTTTCGATGCCAATAATTTTTGGGGATTTTTCCGTGGGATCAGGATGGAAGCGAATTTGCACCAGAATACTGCGGCTCTGGTAACGGGGACTCCAACCCGGTAAATGGAAACCAATGTCAATGGAGTGGGGGTCCACCTGGGCTTGGGTCTGGCGATCGCCTTGCCAAGGAGCAAGGTCAGCCCTAGCGTCGGGAAATTGAGCCTTAAAGAGGTTCACCACGGCGGCGATTTTGGTAGTAGTAGCGAGTCCAATGGCTTGTTCTGCCGCATTCATTGGCAATGTCTCCTGCTGGAAGGGTAACCGTTGGCCAGGACAGGATTATGGTTAGCCTGGCGGTGGGGGATGGGCACAGGAAATGGGACAATTAATGGCCCAGAATTGATTCCATAGGATAGCAAACCTCCGTGAAAATTTCCGAACAGACCCTTGAGGTGGGACAGTTCCACTGGTTTTACCGCCAGATTCAGCCGCCCCAGCCCACTAACAATCCCCCTGTTATGCTGCTCCATGGTTTACCGAGTCAGAGTTTATGTTGGACTGGGGTAATGCCTCTGTTAGCGGAAAAGGGGTTAACGGCGATCGCCCCGGATTGGTTGGGGTTTGGCTTTTCGGACATCTTGGATAAACGGGATTTTGCTTATACTACGGCGGCCTATGAACAGGCTTTGGGGGAATTTTTTCAGTCTTTAGAATTGGCAAAAATATTCTTAGTAGTGCAAGGATTTTTAGCCACAGCGGGCATCGAATACGCCCTCAATCACCCAGACCAGATTGAACGTTTAGCTATCCTAAATACCCCCGTTGTGCCGCCGGTGTCGTTACCTTGGCCCATGCGCCAATGGACCATTCCTTTGGTGGGGGATATGGTCACCCAAGATCCGCTAATTATCGACCGCACCTTGGAAGGGGGCAGTGGTTTTGTCATCAGTGACGAAAAACTCGACATTTACCGTAAACCGTGGCTAAAAACTTCCGCCGCCGGTCGGGCTTTAATGGCTGTCACTAAGAATTTGCCCACCACTAATGCTCTGACAAAAATTGGCGATCGCCTACGCACAGAATGGCAAAAACCCACCTGCTTTATCTGGGGAACGGCGGATAAATGGTTATCGGTGGAACCCATTGAACAGTTAGTCCAGGGAGTTAATCATCTAGAATTAATCAAATTATCGGAAGCAAAACACTATCCCCAAGAACATTTTCCCCAGGAAGTCGGGACAGCCCTACAGACCTTTTTCCGTAAACAAATTGCTTAAAAATCAAAGAACTTTTGCCGGGGGTTAAAGGTTTCCTTTTCCCGAATTCTACGGTAAAGCTCCAATTCCTCTGGGCTGGGTTCCGGGGGAATTTCCACCCGAATTTCCACTAACTGGTCTCCCCGATCGCCTTGGTTGTTGGGAAAGCCCTTTTTGGCCAAACGTAGTTTTTGACCATTTTTTAAACCCGCTGGCACAGTCATTTTCACCAGGCCGTCAATGGTCATCACCTCAATAGCGCCCCCCAAAATGGCTTCACTGGGAGTTACGGGCACCTGGCAAGCAATGTCCGTCCCCTGGAGAGTAAATAACGGGTGGGGAGAAAGGTTGATTTTTAGATATAGATCGCCCCCATTAATGCCCTGTTGCTTGAGGCGAATCCGTTGCCCATCCCCCATGCCCCCAGGCATTTCCACCTCCAAAGAACGGCCATCTTCCAAACGAATTCTTTCCTTGCCTCCCCGGTAGGCTTTTTCCAACGGCAGGGTCAAATTGGCTTCCACATCCCTGGGCACAGGGCGGGCGGGGGACACCACTTTCGTGCGTCTAGTTTCACTAAAATCTTGCCATGACTGCGCCGGCTGACGGGTTCCAGTGCGCCCAGTGGGGGTACGAACTTGGCCATTGACACTTGTTCCGTTAGGCGATCGCCCACCGTTACTATTGGGGCTAAAACGACTGGTGGGGGGACGGCGGAATCGGCCAAATAAACGACTATCTAATTCCCGGCGCTTGGTTTCATCGGAAAGGACATCGTAGGCTTCGTTAATATCTTTAAATTTCTCTTCCGCTGTTTTATCGTTGGGGTTAACATCAGGATGATACTGACGAGCTAGCTTCCGAAAAGACTTTTTAATCTCTTCAGCAGTGGCATTGCGGGGAACTCCCAAAATTTGATAATAATTCCGCACTTGTTCCATAGGGTTGCCAGAAAATACTCGCTCAATCCACTCAAACTAACTCAGGTCGAGGTTACAGGGGTAAATCATCAACGGTTTTTACCGTCTTTGGTCAACGAACTTTTGACATTAGAACCAATCATCATCGTCATCATCCCAACCGTTTTGTAATGGGGCATTGCGACCGGGCTGGGCAGGCCGTTCCCCATAGCGGCCATTGCCTCCCCGACCAGAACGACTGGGGGCATTTTCCCGATAATCGTAATCCTTCTGGCGATCGCCTCTAGAGTAATCATCCTGGGGGCTAGAACGGCGATCGTCGTAGGTACCCCCTAAACTCTCTCCTTGGTAAGGTCGTTGTCTGGTGACCCTGGACTGGTCCCAATCAGCATAGGCGGTGGAACGGTAATCTTTGCTCAAGGAAGGGCCCCGGCCAGCGCCAGCCCTGGGCATGGGTGCCTCTCGACGGGAAGGGGCGTTGTAGTTGTAATCGTCATAGCGACCGTAGTCATTACCTCCCCGATAATCATCCCTGGGAGCAGGGCGACGGTTGTAGTAATCATCATCGTCATCGAAATCGCCAGTGAAGGTTTTCTTAATCGCTTCGAAAAAGCCTTCTTCCTTGTCGTCATACTGCAGACGCACTTCCCGATTTAACTCGTACAACACATCCTGCAAATCTGCCTGGGCCCGGTCTAACCGACGCTCATCATCTTTTTCCAGACTGTCTAAAATTTCACTGCACAACGCATCCACTTGACGACGGTAGGACACGGTGAACGCACTGCCGAAATCCAGGGTAACTTCCTTGAGCCGCCGCTGAGCCTGATCCGTTAATGCCTTAGCACTGTTGCGTTTTTCAATGCGTTCCCGCCGTTCCCGGTCCTGGGCGGCAAAGGTTTCTGCTTCTTGGATCATGCGATTGACTTCCCCTTCACTGAGGATGGAAGCCCCTTGGACTGTAATGCTTTGCTCCCGGCCGGTGGTTTTGTCCCTCGCTGTCACCTGCAAAATACCGTTAGCGTCAATGTCGAAGGAAACCTGCACCTGGGGCACTCCCCTGGGAGCCGGCGGAATACCGCTCAGTTTAAAACGACCGAGGGAAATATTATCGCTGGCCATTTCCCGTTCCCCTTGGAGCACGTGGACTTCCACTACGGTTTGATTATTTTCCCCGGTGGAAAAAATGTCCGATTTACGCACTGGAATGGTGGTGTTGCGGGGCAGTAATTTTTTCATCACGCCGCCAATGGTTTCCAACCCAAAGGAAAGGGGGGTTACATCCAGCAGCAAGATATCTTTCACTTCCCCGTCCAAAATGCCCGCCTGGATTGCCGCTCCGATCGCCACTACTTCATCGGGGTTGACGTTTTCGTTGGGTTCCCGGTCAATGAAACTACGGACAAGGCCTTTGACCATGGGCATACGGGTGCCACCTCCCACTAGCACCACTTCATCGATTTGTACCGGACTCAAGCCCGCATCTTTCAGCACCCGTTTAACGGGTCTTTGCAGACGAGTAACTAAATCTCCACATAAATCTTCAAATTCCGAACGGCTCAACTGGGTTTCCAAATGTTTGGGACCGTCTTCCGTAGCGGTGATGAAGGGTAAATTAATTTCCGTAGTACCGACCCCAGAAAGTTCAATTTTGGCCTTTTCCGCCGCTTCGGTTAACCTTTGTAGGGCCTGGCGATCCTGCCGTAAATCCACTTTCTCCGCTTCTAAAAACTTTTCCGCTAGCCAATCCACAATGCGGCGATCAAAATCGTTACCCCCCAACTGGGTATCACCGCTGGTGGCCTTAACTTCAAAAATGCCGTCCCCCACTTCCAACACAGAAACATCAAAGGTGCCGCCCCCTAGGTCAAACACCAGGATTTTTTGTATCCGCCCCTGGTCTAAGCCGTAAGCTAAAGATGCCGCTGTGGGTTCGTTGATAATCCGTAGCACTTCCAGCCCGGCAATTTTCCCCGCATCTCTAGTGGCTTGCCGTTGGGAATCGTTAAAGTAGGCAGGCACAGTAATCACAGCTCCGGTGACCTTTTCCCCCAGGTAGCGGCTGGCTTCTTCGGCCAACTTCCGCAAAATCATGGCGGAAATTTCTTCCGGGGCAAAGTCTTTTTTCAGCCGGGGACAACGCACTTTAATGTTATCCCGGTCATCCCGCCGGATGGTGTAGGCTACTCGTTTAGATTCTGGAGTTAAATCAGTGTAACGCCTCCCCATAAAACGTTTGACGCCATAGAAAGTATTTTGGGGATTGAGCACCGCTTGCCGCCGGCCCATCTGACCCACCACCAATTCCCCTTCTTTGTTGAACCCCACCACGGAGGGGGTAGTACGCATGCCTTCCGCATTGGCGATGACAATGGGTTTGCCGCCTTCCATGACGGCCACAACTGAATTGGTAGTTCCAAGGTCAATTCCGACGACTTTTCCCATGTTGTTTTCTTTGCTCCCAAAATTTGCAGAGCGGTTAATACTCGTTAACACTAGGCACTTGCCCAACCATTATAGGAGTTTGGGGCGGGACCCTGGGCAAACTTCAACCTAGACCATAAAACCCCAACCAATGGGCCAGGGTTTTACAGACAAATTAGCAGATTGGGGAACGATGTTAATTCAAATCAGGCGATCACCGCTACGGGAATGCGGAGATGATCATAGAGGGGGAAACCAGCACAAAGTTCACTGACCCGGCGCAGACAATCCGCTTTTACGCCTTCATCTTCCGGGGACAACAGGCGATCGGCAATGATGTTGGCAATGGTGCGGAATTCGTCTTCCTGCATACCCCTGGTGGTCATGGCAGGGGAGCCCAGGCGCAAACCACTGGTGACAAAGGGAGATTCGGGGTCAAAGGGCACCGTGTTTTTGTTGGCGGTGATGTTGATTTCTCCCAACAGTTGATCGCCCACTTTGCCGGTCATGGCGATTGAGCGCAGGTCTACCAACATTAAATGGTTATCGGTGCCGCCGGATACCAGGTCAAAGCCCCGTTTTTGTAACTGGTCGGCCATGGCTTGGGCGTTGGCGATTACCTGGCCAGAATAAACCTTAAATTCTGGTTTCAGCGCTTCCCCAAAGGCCACTGCTTTAGCGGTAATGACGTGCTCCAAAGGGCCGCCCTGGGTGCCAGGAAAGACGGATTTGTCGAATTTTTTGCCTAATTCCTCATTATTGGTCATGATCAAACCACCCCGGGGACCCCGCAGGGTTTTATGGGTGGTGGTGGTGACGACATCGCAATAGGGCAAGGGACTGGGATGGTGTCCTGAAGCCACTAAACCGGCAATGTGGGCAATGTCTGCCATTAGGTATGCTCCCACTTCGTCGGCGATCGCCCGGAATTTATCAAACTCGATTTGTCGGGGATAGGCAGAGTAGCCACAAATCAACAGTTTGGGTTTAACT
Organism: Synechocystis sp. FACHB-908; assembly: GCF_014698595.1. Lineage (NCBI taxonomy): Bacteria > Bacillati > Cyanobacteriota > Cyanophyceae > Synechococcales > Merismopediaceae > Synechocystis > Synechocystis sp. FACHB-908. The sequence continues at coordinate 29,818 of NZ_JACJTH010000013.1, forward strand.
TCCAGAGCCTGTTGGCGGATTTTGTCGTAATCTAACCGACCCGTTTCCTTTTCCACACCGTAGTGGGCCACTTCGAACCATTTACCAGAAACGTTGACAGGGGAACCGTGGGTTAAATGGCCGCCGTGGGAAAGGTCCATGCCCATAATGGTGTCGCCGGGCTGGAGCAGGGTTAAAAATACGGCAAAATTGGCCTGGGCCCCGGAGTGGGGTTGGACGTTGGCGTGGGCAGCCCCAAATAACTCTTTGACTCGACTGATGGCTAGCGTTTCCGCTTGGTCCACAAATTCACAGCCGCCGTAATAGCGTTTACCCGGCAGACCTTCGGCATACTTATTGGTTAAGACGGAACCCTGGGCCGCCATTACTGCTGCTGAAGTGAAATTTTCGCTGGCAATCAATTCAATGTGGGTGCGTTGCCGTTGTAATTCCCGGTCAATGATGGCCGCAAGGGCGGGGTCGCTGGTGGCTAAAAAGTCGAGGTTGGTTTGATTCACGTCTTATCTTCCTGTAAACAGTGCTGGGGGCGGAAAGCACCGCGCTTCTTGAGTATTTACTAAGTTTATCGGAAAACCGGGTCTAAAACCCCGTCTTTCAGAGTGTGATATCTACAAAGCCACCTGTTACGGAGCGTGAAGCCGTTGTGACACTGAGTTGTCAAAAGATATTCGAGATCCGGACACTGAGGTCTACCTGAGTACAGTTTCCGTCTGGGAAGAAATTGTCAAGAGTTTCAAGAAAGTAATGAGAGGCGCCAGTTGTGTAGTGGTTCTATGTTACCACTGACCCTGAATTTGGCAAATATTGCCATGGTGATATCCACCATGTAGGCTGACCTGGAGAAAACTTTCGTGCGGCGATGAAATCTAGCAAACCAATGGCGATTATCTGAGTTGTTTCTCTCAATTCCTACTGTTTCTCTTTTGCTAATCCCATGAAACGCATCGGGATGTTCATCCAGTAGTTGTTGATAGGGCCCCCAGTCATCGGTGTAGTACACGGTCACTTTCCACTTTGCCAGTCTCTCCAGCAAACGACTCAGGGTTTGAATATCACGATCAATCAACTGAATGGTGAAAAGCCCAGTAGTTTTTACTATATCCAAATTTCATACAAAAGCAACCTAAATAGCTCAGAGGTACTATTTCTGTCCCGGCTCTCATCTTTTTTGAATTTTCACTACATAGATAACACTGATAATAGTACCTTTGTTTTATTCTACCTACGATAATAGAAGAGCGATAACTTCGGCAGTGCAAAACTCCGGTTTGAATTACAAAGCATATAGTAGTTTCAAATAAAGCTGAGACGCTAAACGCCACGGTAAGAACGGATAATTTCATCAAGAGACGTGTCAATAGGAGCGTACATTCTAGCTCGTTTCAAGGCACTAAAGTCATGCTCAATATCATTTAAATCAGGAGAATATTTCGGCAAAAAAAG